>NZ_OBDX01000005.1:70176-256025 GCF_900215185.1 Pseudomonas sp. LAMO17WK12:I10
CGGCAGCGGCTACATGAATCGTTATCGCCTGGGCGCCTTGTGGTGGTTGGGTGGGCCCTATCGCGAGCAAGCTCGCTCCTACAGGTATTGCACCGTCCTTGTAGGAGCGAAGCTTGCTCGCGATGACGTCAGGCCGGGCAATACAAAATGAAAGGCCAAAGACACTCCCCCCAAACGCCACCCACAAAAAAAGGCGGCTACCCGCAGGTAGCCGCCTTTTCATTCACCGCCGGTAACGCTTATTCCGACAGTTTGTAGGCGATGATGTAGTCGCCCATCTTGGTGCCCAGCGAGCCGTGGCCACCCACGACCACCAGCACGTACTGCTTGCCATCCTTGCCGGTGTAGCTCATCGGCGTGGCCTGGCCGCCCGCTGGCAGGCGGGACTTCCACAGTTCCTTGCCGTTGTTCACGTCATAACCGCGGATGTACTGGTCCAGGGTGCCGCTGAGGAAGCCCACGCCACCGGCGGTGACCATCGAGCCGCCCATGCTCGGCACGCCGATGGGCAGGCCGATCGGTACCGGCGAGCTGTCGCGGCTGGTGCCGTTCTTGTGCTTCCACACCACTTTGTTGGTGGTCAGGTCGATACCGGCCACGTAGCCCCAGGCCGGGGCCTGGCAAGGTACGCCGAACGGCGACATGAACGGATGCATGATCACCGCGTACGGCGCGCCAGTGTTGGGTTGCACACCGGAGGTTTCGCTTTCGCGCTTGCTGCCGGCGGCGACTTCGGCGCGCGGCACCAGCTTGGAAACGAAGGCCATGTAGTTCGGGCTGGTGAACAGCAGGTGGCGGACCGGGTCGATCGACACGCTGCCCCAGTTGAACACACCGACGTTACCCGGGTAGACCAGGCTGCCCTGGATCGACGGCGGGGTGTACTGGCCTTCGTAGCGCAGTTCCTTGAACTGGATGCGGCACAGCATCTGGTCGAACGGCGTGGCGCCCCACATGCCTTTTTCTTCCAGCGGCGGCGGCAGCAGGTTCAGGTCCGAACGGGCCTGGGTCGGCGCGGTGTGGTCACCTTCGACCGCACCGCCCGGCGCCGGTACTTCCTGGATCGGCACGATCGGGGTGCCATCGCGACGGTCCAGAACATACAGGCTGCCTTGCTTGGTCGGCTGAATCAGCGCCGGCTTGATGCCGTCCGCGGTCTTCATGTCCACCAGGGTCGGCTGGCTGCCCACGTCCATGTCCCACAGGTCATGGTGGGTGAACTGGTAGTTCCAGCGCAGCTTGCCGGTATCGATGTCCAGGGCCACGGTGCCGGCGCTGAACTTCTCGGCGCCCGCGGTGCGGTTGCCGCCCCATTGGTCAGGCATCTGGTTGCCCAGCGGCAGGTAGACCAGGCCCAGCTTCTCGTCGACGCTGGCCAGGGACCACATGTTCGGCGAGTTGCGGGTGTAGGTCTGGCCTTCCGGCAGCGGCGTGGTGACGTCGGGGTTTCCGGCGTCCCAGTTCCACACCAGGTGACCGTCGTGCACGTCGAAGGCGCGGATCACGCCGGACGGTTCGTTGGTCGACTCGTTGTCGGTCACGTGGCCGCCGATGATCACCAGGTTACGGGTGATGGCGGCCGGCGACGTCGAGTAGTAGCCGCCCGGGGTGAACGGGCCGATACCGGCCTTCAGGTCCACGGCGCCTTTGTTGCCGAAGTCTTCGCAGACCTTGCCGGTGTCGGCGTTGATCGCGATCAGGCGCGCGTCGGCGGTCGGCAGGAACAGGCGACGCGGGCAGCTGGCGGCGATCGCCTGGCCGGCGGCCGAGAGGCTGGCCGGGGTGCTGATGGCGTCGCTTTTGTTGAAGTTGGCTTCGTCGTAGTACGACACGCCGCGGCAGGTCATGTGTGCCCAGCCACGGAAGTCATCGCCGTTCGGGCCCTGGATTTTCGGGTCGAAACGCCAGATTTCCTTGCCGGTGTCCGGGTCCAGCGCCAGCACCTGGCTGTGGGCGGTGCAGGCATAGAGCATGCCGTTGACCTTCAGCGGGGTGTTCTGGTTGGTGATTTCCACCGGGTCCTTGGCGGTCGGCATGTCGCCGGTGCGGATGCGCCAGGCTTCCTGCAGCTTGCCGATGTTGGCCGGAGTGATCTGGGTCAGCGGCGAGTAGCGGTCGCCGAACTCGGTGCGGCCATATGCCTGCCAGTCGCCTTCGGGCATGGTCGGCGCGGCGCTGGTGGTGTCGGCGCTTGCACGGCCCAGTTCGCCCGAGATCTCGCCCGGATTGGTGAACTGGCTGTTGATCGCGGCACCACCGGCCAGGACCACGGCCACGCCCAGTACCGCGGTGCTCACAGGCGCCGGGCCGTTGCGCAGCAGCGGACGACGGAACCATGGCAGCAGCAGAACCACACCCAGGGCAAAGAACAGCGACAGGCGTGGCACCAGTTGCCACCAGTCCAGGCCGACTTCCCACAGTGCCCAGACGGAGCTGGCGAACAGCACCACCCCGTAGACGAGCAGCGCGGCACTACGACCGGCCAGCAGCAGCACGCCGCTGACGATCAGGCCAATACCGGCCAACAGGTAGTACAGCGAGCCGCCGAGCATGCTCAGCTTGATCCCCCCGGCCAGCATGGCCAGGCCCATTAGCAGCAGCAAGATACCGAGCAGGCTCGGCAGCAGGCGGCTCGGACTTGAAGCACCATCAGTGCTCATAGTGTGGTTCTCCGTGACGTTTAAGGTAGTCCCGCGCTTGTTCACTGTAGATGACGATCAGGCGCGGGCATGGTTCAGCAGTGTTTGGGAAAAACAGTTTTATTCAGATTAGGCGCGTTGCTGGTGCGCCTCAGAACGAGCTCTGGATCTTGATCCCGCCGATCAGCGCGTCGTCGACCTTGTCCACGCCACCCGGGTGGCGGATGTATTGCAGGTTCGGGCGCACGGTCAGCCAGTTAGTGACATGCACGCCGTAGTACAGCTCGGCGCTGTATTCGGTGTCCTGGGGCGGCAGGTAGGCCGGGTTGTCGTAGTCCTGGATGAGGTTGGCCTGGTTGGTCGCTTCGGCGTTCTTGCGGTAGGCCGGGTTGACGTGGACCCGGGCCATGGCGAAACCGATGTCGTCCTTGGCGCGCGCATCGAACAGGCCCTTGTAGACCAGGCCGGCCTGGACGTAGTTGTCGATGGCGTTGGTCTTCTTGTCGTGCATCGTCGCGTTGGCGAACAGGCTCAAGCCGCGCGAGTGGTCGCTGGCCAGGCTGGTGATCTGCTGTTGCGCGCCCAGCCACAGGCCGTGTTTGCTCGAACTGCTGCGATAGGCCTCGCCACTCAAGGCCGCCGGCTGGCCGTTGCTGTCCTTGTACACATCGCTGGCCTTGGCGCTGCTGTAGTAGTAGCCGGCGCGGTATTCACCCGGCAGGCCGTTGAGTTTCGGCATCCACACCAGTTCCACCGGCAGCAGGGTGCCCTGGGTGCCGCTGCCGCTGAGCTTGAAGCCGTTGCCGCGCTCGAGGTTGGACGGGTTCTGCTCATAGGCGCCGATCTGCGCGTAGAGCTCAGGGGTCAGGTGATATTTGACCCGCAGCGCCCACTGGCTGACCGGCCAGTTGTACCAGACGCTACCGGCCCAGTTGCCGACCTGGGAGCCGCAGAACGCGAGGTTCTGGAAGTCGCAGGGGAAGCTGTTGAAGTCTTCGCCCTGGCCGAACCGGCCGACCTTGATATCGAGTTTCTGGTCGAAGAATTTCTGCTGGTACCACATCTGCGTCAGGCGCCAGGTCTGGCCGCGGCCCCAGACTTCCTGGGCCGAGGTGAAGCCACCGACCCGCGGGTCGTTGATGCGGTCGTTGCTGATGTTGTCGCCGTCGCGCTTGGTGATGGTCAGTTGGAACTCGGCATCGTTCCAGCCGAGGATCTTGCCCAGGTCCAGGTGGCTGCCGAAGGCGAACTGGTCGCTGAAGCGCGCGGTACGGTCATGGTCGTAACCGCCATGCAGGTTGGCGCCCATTTCGCCGACGAAGTCGATCTTGAAGTCGTAGCCTTTTTTCGCCAGCTCGGTGCGGTTGCCATTCCAGTCGCCGAGCATCCACGGGGACTCACTGTCGAAGGCCGGCGCGGCCTGGGCGCAGGTGGCCAGGCCGAGGGCGCCGAGCAGGGTCATGGTTTGGTGCAGGGCGGCAGAGCGAGAGACAGCGCTGTCTTTAAAGGTTTGAACGTCTGGCATAGGTGAAGTCTTGGTCTTATTCAAGGAAATGGGCAGGCAAGCAAAGGCTCGACGTGGCTCGGTTCGCGGCAGCGCGAGCACGTTAATACAGCTGATTCAAAGGGCAGGATTAAAGGTTTCAGCCTGAGCGGCGCGAAGAATAAATCAGGGGCCAGGCGAGAGAAAGGGCTTTTGTTGACATGAATCATTTCGGATTCGGTAACAGTACTGCGTCGCCGCCTGGAGCACGGGGCCTGCTGGCGCGGTGAACGCCAGGAAAGCCGTGGCGCGACGGCCCGTTGCAGGCCGTCGCGGGTCAGAGCCTCAGAAGGTGGTGCGCAAGCCGACCTCGATGCTGCGCCCCTGGGCCGGGGCGATGTCGCGCAGGATCGAGCTGGCGTAGCGCACGGTCTGGTTGGTCAGGTTCTCGCCCTTGACGAAGGCCAGCCACTGGCTGCTGCCGATGTCGAAGTGGTAACCGGCGCTGGCGCCCAGGGTGGTGTAGCCGTCGGTGCCGCTTTCGTTGTCCGGCACGCGACGCTGGCTGGCGGCGTGTTCGACATCGATGCGCGCCTGCCAGCGATCCAGCTCCCACAGCAGGCCGCTGTTCAGGCGCAGCGGTGCGATGCGTGGCAGGGCTTCGCCGTTGTCCAGGTTCTTGGCGCGGGTGTAGTCGCCGGACAGTTCCAGGGCGAACTTGCCGTAGGCGCTTTCGCCGAGCTTCCAGTGATCCTGGGCCTCGATCCCGGCAAACCGCGCGCGGACCCCGGAGTAGGTGTATTCCGGCATGCCACCGGCGTCCTCCTCGCCTTCATCGTTGAGGGTGCGACCGCTGCCGAGCAGCCCGATGTAGTTGGAGAAGTGGCTGTAGAACACCCCGACGCTGCCTTTGTGGGTGCCGTTGTCGAAACGCAGGGCCAGGTCGCTGGACACGGCTTTTTCTTTCGACAGGTTGGCGTCGCCGACTTCATAGGTGCCGGTGGCCACGTGGGCGCCGTTGGCATACAGCTCGTAGAAGGTCGGCGCGCGTTCGGTGTAGCCCAGGGTGGCGGCCACGGACCAGATCGGCGTCAGGGTGTAGACCGCGCCGGACGACAGGCTGCCGGCGGTGAAACTGTTGGAGCTGTCGGCCTGGCTGAAGCGCTCGTTGCCTTTGCTGTCCGGGTCGACGCGGGTGTGTTCCAGGCGCCCGCCGAGGCTGAGTTTCAGGCGCTCGGTGGCCTGCAATTCTTCGAGGATGAACAGCGCGGCGCTGTCGGTATCGGTCTGGGGAACGAAGGCTTCTTCGCCGAGCGCGGAAAATTCGCTGCGGCTGACCTGGGTGCCGATCACCCCATTGAGCGGGCCGAGGGGCTGGTGGCGCGCTTCGACCCGGGCTTCGTAACCCTTGTTCTTGAAAATGGTGCCGGTCTCGCCGCCTTCGATTTCGCGGTGCTCGTAATCGGTGTAGCCGGCGTCGAACTTCAGCGAGCTGAAAGGGCCGTCGAGGTTGCGCAGTTCCGAGGCGAAGGCGTAGTGATCCTGCTTCATGCGGATGCGCACGTCGTCTTCGGCGGGCGAGCCGTAGTTGGAGTCGTAGTTGCTGTAGGACAGCCCGGCGTAACCGTCGTCCCAGGTGTAGGAACCGCCGATGGCGCCGCCGTCCTGGCGGCCGTCGCTGTTGCCCAGGCGGCCCTTTTTGCCGTCGCCGTCTTCACTCGCTGGGGCGTGGCGGCTGCGGGCGTAGCCGGGGATTTTCAGGTCGTTGAACTGCCGCGAGTTAGCATCCAGGTGCAAGGCGAAGGTGCCGTTGCCGGCTTCCAGCTTGCCCGCGCTGCTGCGGGTGGTGTCGGCACCGCCATAACGCAATTCACCGGCACCGTGGATGCCTTCGATGGCGGCGGTGGGGATGCGGTTGTCGAAGGTGTTGACCACGCCGCCGATGGCGCTGCCGCCATACAGCAGGGCGGCCGGGCCGCGGATGATCTCGATGCGCTCGACGTTGACCGGGTCCAGCGGCACGGCGTGGTCGTAGGACAGCGACGACGCATCCAGGGCGCCGACACCGTTGCGCAGCAGGCGAATGCGATCGCCGTCCAGGCCGCGAATGATCGGCCGGCTGGCGCCCGGGCCAAAGTAGGACGAAGACACGCCCGGCTGTTTATTCAGGGTTTCGCCGAGGCTGCCTTGTTGTTGCAGGGTCAGGTCGTCACCTTCCAGTACCGTGCTCGGCGCTGCCGTTTGCTGGCTGCCCAGGGGGTTGGCGGTGATGACCTGCGGTTGCAACTCCAGGGCGTGGGCCTGGGAGGCGAGCAGCAAGGCGGCGGACAGCGGCGTCAGGCGCCAGAGTAAAGAGCGAGAAGGGCGGGGGGCAGAGAGGGACATCGGTCATTCCTTGGCAAGCGCGAGGCTATGCGCTTTGAGTCAAAAGAGAACAGGCGTGACACGGCGAGGTGTCTGGATCAGGGGTTTGTTTTGTATTGATACAATATAACATCTCTTTTGGCGCAAAAAGGAAGGAACTTTTTCAGGAGAGGGGGCATTCGTTCCGATGTAGCCGCTGCCGCAGGCTGCGATCGAGCGGAACGCTCGCGGCGATCTCAGGTGCATGAGCGCCTTCGGCGCTATCGCAGCCTGCGGCAGCGGCTACAGTTGATGAGTGTTCGCCCTTCCACCGGATCGAACCCTCGGCTAAGGTGCGCGACTTCCTTTTTCTCTTGCTCAAAGGCCCGGCATGACTGCAACGAACAACGACCCGCTGCACGGCGTCACCCTGGAACAGATCCTCAAGGCGCTGGTGGAACATTACGAATGGCAGGGGTTGGCCGAGCGCATCGATATTCGTTGCTTCAAGAGCGACCCGAGCATCAAGTCGAGCCTGACCTTTCTGCGCAAGACGCCCTGGGCGCGGGAGAAAGTCGAGCAGCTGTACGTGAAACTGCAGCGCACCAAACGCCCGCTCTAAGGACCTTCGATGGCTGTCGAGCCGGTTTTTCCTTCAGGCGGCAAACGGCTGTTCACCGCGCTGGCCGCGTTGCTCGGCTGGGTGGGGCTGACGATCCAGCTGTACCTGATCCTTCATCTGCGCTGGACGGTGGACGCCAGCCTGCTGGGCGGGCTGATCAACTTTTTCAGTTTCTTCACCGTGCTCACCAACACCCTGGTGGCGGTGGTGCTGACCTGTGCCCTGGACCTGCGCAGCTCGCGCGGGCAGCGGTTCTTTCTGCAACCCTGGGTCAGCAGCGGCATCGCGGTCAGCATTGTGGTAGTGGGGCTGGCGTACAGCCTGTTGCTGCGTCACCTGTGGCATCCCCAGGGCTGGCAGTTCGTGGCGGACGAGTTGCTGCACGACGTGATGCCGCTGCTGTTTCTCGTCTACTGGTGGTGCTGCGTGCCCAAGGGGCGCCTGGGGCTGCGACATGTCGCCGGGTGGATGCTCTACCCGCTGCTGTACTTCGCTTATGTGCTGCTGCGCGGGCATGTGCTGGGGCTGTATCCCTATCCTTTTGTCGACGTGGACAAGCTGGGCTATGCGCAGGCGTTCGTGAATGCGCTGGGGATTCTGGCGGGATTCGTGCTGGTGGCGCTGCTGTTGGTGGGTATTGATCGGTGGCGGGGGGCTGGCTCGGTATCGTCCGGCTGAATGCTTTCGCGGGCAAGCCTCGTTCCTAGGTCGGAGCGAGGCTTGCCCGCGAAAGGCGGCAAAACCGCCGCTTATTCTTCTTCGCTACTGTCCAGGCGCCAATAACCGGCGGTCTTGACGAACTCGTCGTCGAGCCGGTGCTCGTCCAGCAGTACCCGGCGAATCTGCCGCGAGACTTTGCTTTCCGTGGCCACCCAGGCATACAGCTTGCCGCTGGGTACCTGCAGCCCGCGCACGGTGCCGATCAGGTCCTGCTGGCCGCCGTCGCGCTCGACCCAGATCACCTCGACCTGCGCCGCGCTCGCCAGCACCTGGCGCTCGGCGGCGTCCTGGATCTCGATCACCGCCAGCACCCGGCGCCCGGCCGGCAATTCTTCCAGGCGCCGGGCAATCGCCGGCAGCGCGGTTTCATCGCCGATCAGCAGGTAGCTGTCGAAGATGTCCGGCACGATCATCGAGCCGCGCGGCCCGCCGATATGCAGGAACTGACCGGGCCTGGCCTGCTCGGCCCAGGTCGAGGCAGGGCCGTCGCCGTGCAGCACGAAATCGATATCCAGTTCACCGATGTCCAGGTCGTAGCGCCGTGGCGTGTAGTCGCGCATGGCCGGCATTGCGCCGTTGTCCTTGCCGGGGCCCAGCACCAGGGTTTCCAGGGCCGCCTGCTGTTCGGCGTTCTGCGGGAACAGCAGCTTTATATGGTCGTCGCCGCCCAGGCTGATGAAACCGGCGAGTTCCGGCCCGCCCAGGGTGATGCGGCGCATGCGCGGGGTCAGGTCGACCACCCGCAGCACTTCCAGGCGGCGGCGTTTGATCTCGTGGCTGACCCGATGAATCGATGGCGAATTGTCTGCGGTCATTCAGCTGACTCCTGAGTGGAAGAGGGGGCCGGGCCGTCGACGATGGCGCGGGCGGTATTGTTCAGCAGGTCGCGGACGCGCAGGATTTCTTGCGGGTTCCAGCGGCCGTGGTGCATCTGCAGGGCGTGGCGCAGGTTGTGTACCGCCTCGTGGATTTCCGCCGGGCGATCGTGGCCGCGCAGCGAGCGCTTGCTGACGTCGATACGCATGCGCACGCCATCCAGGGCAATCGCCTGGTCCTGTAAGGACAGACGGCCGGCCTCGGTCACGCTGTAGCGTTTTTTCCCGCCTTCGGCGTCGCCGCTGATCAGTTCGCTCTCTTCGAGGAAGGTCAGGGTCGGGTAGATCACGCCCGGGCTGGGGCTGTAGGCGCCATCGAACATGCCTTCGATCTGGCGGATCAGGTCATAACCGTGGCACGGCTGCTCGGCGATCAGCGCCAGCAGCAGCAACTTCAGGTCGCCGGGGGCGAAGACCCGCGGGCCACGGCCGCCGCGTTCGCGCCCGGGGCGTTTTTCAAAACCGTCGTGGCCGTCGCCGTACTCACGGTGGGGGTGGTGGTGTTCTCTCATTTTCTCTTTCTCCTGTGCGGTTAAGACATAACTTAAGATATATCTTAAAAGCCGCGCAAGTACTTCCGTGCTGGCCGCATCAGCCGTTTGTCGCAGAGGGGGAGAATCGAGACAGTCCGTAGCCGCTGCCGAGCCTGCGAGGCTGCGATCGAGGACGCAGTCCTCGCAAAACGGCCTCCGCAGTGATTCCTGGAGCAACGGGGTTGCCCGGTTTGCGGCCGCTACGCAGCCGATCGCAGCCGATCGCAGCCTCGCGGGCTCGGCAGCGGCTACAAGGCGGCTACGTTGCGGGGGGAGATTTCAGCGTTGGGCCAGGCTGCCCAGGCATTGGGTATTGCTGCCCGGTTGCAGGTACGGCGTGAGGATCGGCGCCATGCCCTTGAGCACCTGGACCGGCAAGGCCGAGGTGAACTTGAAGGCTTGCGCCGAGACGCCCGGCACATAGGCGGTCAGGGTGCCGAAGTGGTGTTCGCCGATATAGAACACGAAGGTGGCGGTGCGGTTGATGGATTTCGAACTGAGGATCCGTCCGCCGGAGCCGATGGCCTCGATACGGTTGTCGCCGGTGCCGGTCTTGCCGCCCATGGCCAGCGGCGTGCCGTCGGCCAGCTTGAAGCTGCCGGAGAGGCGCTTGGCAGTACCGGCATCCACCACTTGCGACAGGGCGCCGCGCAGCGCCGTGGCCACTTCAGAAGGCATCACCCGCTTGCCCTCGGCCGGGTCGTTGACCAGCTTGGTTTCATACGGCGTATCGGCGGCGAAGTGCAGGCTGTCGATGCGCAGGGTCGGCATGCGCACGCCGTCGTTGAGAATGGTGCCGACCAGTTCGGCCAGCGCCGCGGGGCGATCGCCGGAACTGCCGATGGCGGTCGCCAGCGAGGGCACCAGGTGATCGAACGGATAACCGACTTTCTGCCAGCGCTGGTGAATGTCGAGGAACGCCTCGATCTCCAGCATGGTGCGGATGCGGCTGTCCCGCGCGCTCTTGTGCCGGCTCTTGAACAGCCAGCTGTAGACCTCCTGGCGCTCGAATTCGCTGGCTTTGACGATCTCGCTGAACTTGGCGTCGGGGTGGTTCAGCAGGTAGCCGAGCAGCCACAGGTCCAGCGGGTGCACCTTGGCGATGTAGCCCTGGTCGGGCAGGTCGTAGGAGCCGGGGCCGTAGCTGTAATAGAGCTTGTCCAGGCGTTCGTCGGTGAGTTTCTCCGTGAGCTTGGCGCCCTTGAGGTGCGAGCGCACGAAACTGTTGAAACTCTCCTGGCTGGCTTCCGGCAGCAGGTAGCGGTGCACGGCCGCCAGGCGGATCGGCGTCGGGTGCATGCTGTCGAGGAAGGTGTCCAGGCGCGCCTGGGTGTCCTTGTTGCGGTATTTCTTCCAGAACCGCAGGAGGAAAGAAGTGCCCTCGCGGTCGGCGAACTTGGCCAGGTATTCCTGGCGCCGCGGGTCGCCGTCGTCCTTGAGCAGGGCGGCGCTGTTGCTCGGGCCGGCGTAGGTGCTGTAGCGCACCAGGTCGCGCATCAGGCGGATGAAGGGCAGGTTGATCGATTCGCGCAGGGCGTCGCGCAGGGCCGGCATGCGGCCGTTGTCTTCCTTGCGGAAGTTATGAAAGGTGTGCAGCCCGCCGCCGGTGAAAAAACTCTCGCCGGGGCTGGCCGAGTATTTGCGGTCCAGGGCCGCCTCGAGCATTTTCGGCAGGCTGCGGTCGCTGTTCTGGATCAGGTAGTCCACGGCCCAGCGGCTCAGGCGGTCCTGTTCGGCGATCTCGACTTTCTTCAGTACCGCCGGGGTTTCGGCACCGTACTGCTCGTACAGTTCGGCAATGATCTGCAGGTAGGTGGTCAGGACCCGCAGCTTGGCGGTGGAGCCCAACTCCAGCTTGCTGCCTTCGTTGATGTCGAAGGGCTGGTCGGTGCTGTCGGTCTGGACCCGCACCCGCGAACCGTCCGGCGTCAGCTCGAGCAGGGTGAAGCTGTAGCGCACCTGGGTGGTGCTGGTCGGTGTCAGCAGGCGTTCGCCGAGCAGGCCGATCTCGGCGGCGAACACCGGGTCGGCCAGGTGCTTGAGGTACTCGGTGGCCTGGCGTTGCAGGTCGCTTTGCAGGGTGCTGGTGGCGGACAGGTCGAGGCGATCGAGGTCGTACAGCGGCCGGTTGAGCAAGCCGGCCAGGCGACTGCGGGCGACGCTGATGCCCTTATTGGTTTCGATCGGCTGGATCGTCGGTTGCTGCACCCAGTCGCGGAAGGTGGCCTTGCTGGCCAGGGCAGCTTCGGACAGCGGCGTATCGATCACGCCATTCTGGGTCAGCACGCGGATATGGCTGTCGGTGAGTTCGGCCAGCTCCTGGCGGCCCTTGGACAGGTAATGCGAAGGCCGGCGCTGGGCGATCATCAACGACAGCACCTGGCGCAGGGCCAGGCCGCGTTGCGCCAGGCTCTGCGGATCGTTGGCGGTGCTCGCCAGCTGCTCGTTGACCTGGGTGAAGTCGGCGCCGTACCAGACCCGCAGCCCTTCGGCCATGCCATGCACCTCACCGTGGCCGGGCACGGCCGACAGCGGCACGCTGTTGAGGTAGTCGCGAATGATGCGCCGCCGGGCCTCGAGGGTCTGCTGGCCGCCCTGGTAGGCACGCACGCTGGCGGAAATCATCTGCCGGATCTTTTCCGCGCCGGACACGGTCAGGCCGTCCGGTGAGTGCCGGTACTTTTCCAGCTGGGTCGCCAGGGTACTGCCGCCCGCCGTCTGCCCTGGCAGGTGCAGCAGCTTGGCCACTTGCGACCAGGCGGCCTTGGCGAAGCGCGGCCAGTCCACCGCCGGGTTGGCCAGGGGCTGGTCGGGGTCGAGCAACTCGCGGTTTTCGATGAACAGCAGGCTGCGCACCATCACCGGCGGGATGGCGGCAAAGCTCGAATAGAGCTGCTGCGGGTACTTGAATTGATAGAGCGGCGCCGCGCGGCAATCGGTGATCGACAGCCCGGCCTGAATCTTCTCGGTATAGGGTACGAAGAAGCCGTTTTCGCTGTAGTTCATCAAGGCGGGGGAGAAGCGGGTCTGGGCCTCCACCACGTAACCGCGCTTGAGCAGGCGCGCCAGAAAGTCATCGAGGGCACTGTAGCCCAGGCGCTTGTCGAAGGGCCCGGCGCCGGGGTAGACGATGGCATCGCTGGGGCCGGGCGCCATGGAATAGCTCAGGTCCGCGGCGAACTTGCTGAGCTCGCGCGCCTGCAGTTTCGAGGTGCGCATTTCCTTGGACGCGGCGAAGCCCAGGGCGACCAGCGCCATCAGCAGCAATAGCCAGAACAGCCGCCACCAAAGCCGGCTTGAATGGGATTTCTCAGGGATAGGCGCTTCTTCCACGCGATCAGTTGGCACTACTTTTTTACTCGAATCGGTCTGCCACAAAGCACCCATAGTCGACTGATCCATTCACGCAGATTGATCGGACTTGTCTGAAGCTTAGACGGTGGTGGGCAATGGTGAAAAATTTGTGCGCAACCTGAAAGCATTCACCTCCCCCCTGTAGGAGCGAGCCTGCTCGCGACGGTCGTCAACGATGATTCGGTGTATCCGAAGCATCGCGGCGCCCTCGGGTTTATCGCGAGCAAGCTCGCTCCTGCAGGGCATGGGGCGAGGCGAAAGAAGCTTGAGATAGAGCTATCGCGACCGGTAAATAGGTCCTAGGTAGGGGCATGACGCTGCACCATGGCTGTGCAATACTCGGCGCCGTTCAAAAATGACAAACGGCGAAAATTCCAGGTAATGCCACTCCGCAAAACCGGAAAATACCGAGATTTCTCTCTGAATTTAGCTGTTTATAGAGTGAAAAAGCCTGCCGTCAGCTTTTTATACTGCACGCCCCACTGATCTTGCAGGATTTGTCCTACAAGACGTGTCGGCCCACAAGGTCGATCCGATCTGGTTGGCACGGATTATCCGTCCGTGCCTCACAGGCTCGGTGGCTCATATCCAATAACAAGATGAGGTTGTATCCCTATGCCAGTTGGCAACCACCTGCCCCAAGGCGAGACCGCTCAAGGCGGCCCGCTGAAACGCGAACTCGGCGAACGGCATATTCGCTTGATGGCGCTTGGCGCCTGTATCGGTGTCGGCCTGTTCCTCGGTTCGGCCAAGGCCATTGAAATGGCCGGCCCGGCCATCATGCTGTCCTACATCCTCGGCGGCCTGGCGATTCTGGTGATTATGCGCGCCCTCGGCGAGATGGCCGTGCATAACCCGGTCGCAGGTTCCTTCAGCCGTTACGCGCAAGACTACCTCGGCCCGCTGGCGGGCTTTCTCACTGGCTGGAACTACTGGTTCCTGTGGCTGGTGACCTGCGTTGCGGAAATCACCGCGGTGGCGGTGTACATGGGCATCTGGTTCCCCGACGTGCCGCGCTGGATCTGGGCTCTGGCGGCCCTGGTGAGCATGGGCTCGATCAACCTGATCGCGGTCAAGGCCTTCGGTGAGTTCGAGTTCTGGTTCGCCCTGATCAAGATCGTCACCATCATCGCCATGGTCATCGGTGGCGTCGGCATCATTGCCTTCGGTTTCGGCAATGACGGCGTGGCGCTGGGCATCTCCAACCTGTGGACCCACGGCGGTTTCATGCCCAACGGCGTGACCGGCGTGCTGATGTCCCTGCAGATGGTGATGTTCGCCTACCTGGGCGTGGAGATGATCGGCCTCACCGCCGGTGAAGCGCGCAACCCGCAGAAGACCATTCCCAACGCCATCGGCTCGGTGTTCTGGCGCATCCTGCTGTTCTATGTGGGCGCGCTGTTCGTGATCCTGTCGATCTACCCGTGGAATGAAATCGGCACCCAGGGCAGCCCGTTCGTGATGACCTTCGAGCGCCTGGGCATCAAGACCGCCGCCGGCATCATCAACTTCGTGGTGATCACCGCCGCGTTGTCGTCCTGCAACGGTGGCATTTTCAGCACCGGGCGCATGCTCTACAGCCTGGCGCAGAACGGCCAGGCCCCGGCCGGTTTCGCCAAGACCTCGAACAACGGCGTGCCGCGTCGCGCGCTGCTGCTGTCGATCTTCGCCTTGCTGCTGGGCGTGTTGCTCAACTACCTGGTGCCGGAGAAAGTGTTCGTCTGGGTGACCTCCATCGCCACCTTCGGTGCGATCTGGACCTGGGTGATGATCCTCCTGGCCCAGCTCAAGTTCCGCAAAGGCCTGAGCGCCTCGGAACGTGCCGGCCTGAAGTACCGCATGTGGCTGTACCCGGTCAGCTCCTACCTGGCCCTGGCGTTCCTGGTGCTGGTGGTGGGGCTGATGGCCTACTTCCCGGACACCCGCGTGGCGCTGTATGTGGGGCCGGCGTTCCTGGTGCTGCTGACGGCGTTGTTCTACCTGTTCAAGCTGCAACCGAACAATGCCCAACAGGGCGCGGTGCGTTCGGCGTCGTAACGCCATCAGGTGATTAAAACCAAAAGCCCCCGGTCAGTGACCGGGGGCTTTTTTATGCGGGCTATGTTTCTGCGGTTCCGGGTTTTAGTGTTGCAACCGCCCGTTCACCGCAGCCCGGTGAACGGTCAGCTCCCCAACAGCCCCGTGGTGTCCGCATCGAACGCCGCTTTCGCCTGTTGCGCGGCGGGCGCCAGCAGGGCCAGCAACGCGGCCTCGCTGTACAGCTTGGTGCTCGCCAGGTGCTTGGGCGTTGGTTCGATCGGGATCAGCACGTCTTCATCGCTGGCGTGCAGCCAGATCGCCGCGACATGCAGCGCCGAGACAAACAACACACGCAGTTCAAAGGTCTGGCCTTTGAGGTGCGGCGCCTTTTCCGCCAGGTTCAGCGCATTGACCGTGGCCGACGCCAGGGCGCCGTGGTTCAGGGACGAGAACTCGACCTGGCCGGCGACTTCCGCCAGTTGCGCATCGGCAATCGAGACTCCGTCGCTGAACACCAGGTAATGCCAGTCCCCCAGCGTGGCCTGCTGCAGGCCTTTGCCTTGGGCCAGGTCTTCCAGGCTCAGCGAGTAGCCGCGGTAGGGCTCGGACAGGCTCACTTTGCTGGCGGTGGCCTGGGCGAACTGGCGGTTGACGCCGAAGCCTTTGCTCTGCAGGGCCGCCTGGAGAGCCGGGCGCAGTACCTGAGCGCCGTTGGCGGGTGCCTTGGGATAAGTCAGTTGCATGCTGCCCTCCTTAGTTTTTCCGGGTGAAGTAGGTGGTGGTCCAGTTGCCGCCGCCGTTGTACGAACGGGGGAAGGTGTTCAGGGCACGGGTCGAATAGCCGTAGATGGAATCCGCAATCAGCAGGTAGCTGCCGTTGGTGCCATAGATCGCCAGAAAGTGCGCGCCGCCGCCAAACCAGGCACAGCGCAGGCCAACGGGGCGTCCCATGTTGATCTGGTTGTCGATGGCCGACAGTTGGATCGAGCCCTGGCTCATGCCACCAAAACTGCGGGTGGTTTGCAGGGCCGAGTCCAGGTAGCCGTAGACGTTGCATGGCCCCGGCTGGTTGCAGCAGGTATTGCGCCCCAGTTGCGCGTTGGCGACCCCGCATTGAGTCCAGGAACCGGTGCGGTAATAGTTGCCGACCGAGGCCGACAGCGCGGCCCAGCACCAGTTGGTCTGGGTTTGCTGCTGAATGCTGAAGTTGAGGCTGGCGGCCAGGGCGGCGTGTTCCGCGCTGTCGTCGACGTCGCTCAGTCCGGCGTTGAGCAGGGTGCCGACCAGGCACTGTGGCAGTGCCTCGGCAGGACCAGTGCGGGTAAAGGGTGTGTCTTCAAGGGTTAACATTTTCATCCTCCATGAGTGAAAACAAGCGTCCAGCTTGCGTCGTTGTTGCGTGTGGCGATGCAGCGTTTTTCGCAAGCCCGTGACCGGCCTGTAGGGTTCGCCATCCTCGATGGCCTGCTCCGGTCGGGCTCAGGGGTAACCTTAGTTGTTTTATGCGTTTGTGCAAGTATAAATATGCATTTGTGCAATTTGTTGTGGGTAGGCAATCAGGCCAGAGGAGGCCTGGGAGGGGGCTTGCACGACAACGGCCCATGCAGGCCGGCCTGGATGCCACACGTCTGAAAGACCGCTGGATCAGCGATTTCGCCAATCGATGGGCAGAAAAACCTGCCATACAAGTTGAGCGATATTCAACGGGGGAGAGTCACCCATGAGACTCTTATGGAAGGGAATCTCCAGATACACGGTGATCGGCATCGCCAACACCTTTATCCACTGGCTGGTGTTCTTTTTGCTGAGCCTGGTGGCTGGCCTCAGCCAGGCGCTCAGCAACCTGGCGGCCTTTTGCGTCGCGGCGTCGTTTTCTTTCTATATGAATGCGCGCTTCACCTTCGCCGCCAGGGCCTCGGTCGGCGGCTATCTGCTGTTTCTGGGGGGCATGGGGGCGCTGAGCCTGGGTGTCGGGCATGCCGGGGATGTGTGGCGGCTGCCCGGCTTGCTGACGGTGCTGGTGTTTTCCGCCCTGAGCCTGGTGGCGGGTTTTCTGTTCGCCAAGTTCCTGGTGTTCCGCGAGTGTGAACGATGAAGATCTCGCTGATCGTTCCGGTCTTCAATGAAGAGCAGGCCATCGGCCTGTTTTACCAGGCGGTGCGTCGCGAGTTGCGGTTCGAGCAGGGCGAAGTCGAGATCGTGTTTATCAACGACGGCAGTTCCGACCGCACGGCCGAAGAGGTCAAGGTCCTGGCGCGGATGGACGAGCAGGTGCTGTTGATCAACTTTTCGCGCAACTTCGGCAAGGAGCCGGCGTTGTTCGCCGGGCTGGAGCACGCCAGCGGCGATGCGGTGATTCCCATGGATGTCGACCTGCAGGACCCGATCAGCGTCATCCCGCGGCTGATCGAGGAATGGCAGAAGGGCGCCGATGTGGTCCTCGCCAAACGCCGCAGGCGCACGGCCGACAGTTTTCTCAGGCGCAGCAGCGCGGCGCTGTTCTACCACCTGCTGAACCGTATCGCGTATACCCGGATCGAGGAAAACGTCGGCGACTTCCGGCTGATGGATCGCAAGGTGGTCGATGTGATCCGGACCCTGCCCGAGCATCAGCTGTTCATGAAAGGCGTCCTGTCGTGGGCCGGGTTCACCACGGTGGTGGTGGAGTACGAGCGCGCCGAACGGGTGGCGGGCAAGAGCAAGTTCAATGGCTGGAAACTGTGGAACCTGGCGCTGGAAGGCATCACCTCGTTCAGCACCGTGCCGTTGCGCTTGTGGACCTACATCGGTGGCGGCATCTCGATTTTCGCGGTGCTCTACGCGGTGTACATGGTCCTGGACAAGATCTTCTTCGGCAACAGCGTGCCCGGCTATCCTTCGTTGATGACCGCCATTCTGTTTCTCGGCGGCGTGCAGTTGATCGGCATCGGCATCCTCGGCGAGTACGTCGGCCGTATCTATATCGAGGCCAAGCATCGGCCGCGCTACGTGATCAAGGACGTCATCGGCGGCAAAGACCGCCTGGGGCTCTAGCATGGACAGAATGGGCCGCTTGCTCAGCGGGGAACTCGGGCGTCGCCAGGCCTGGCTGTTTTTTCTGTGCGCCACCTTGTTGTATGTGCTGCCGCTGATCCTCGCGGACTTTCCCTATATCGATGACAACTGGCGCTCGCTGTCGGCCGGTACCGCCTGGACGGAGCAGGGGCGGCTGTTTACCGAGCTGTTCTACAACGCCCTGACCTTCAGCCATGCTGCGCCGAACATCTTTCCCCTGCCGCTGCTGATCGCCACGGTCGCCATGGCCGCGGCCCTGACCAGCCTGACGTTCCATTACTACCCGCAGCCGACGGCGGCCTGCTGCCTGGTGCTGTTGCCGCTCTGGTACAACCCGTTCTTTCTGCAGAACCTGTCGTATCAATACGACGGCCCGGCCATGGCCTTGAGCCTGGTGGCAGTGATCTACGCCATCACCTATCGCAACCCGTACCGCGTGCTGCAATGGCTGGTGCCGGCCTTGCTGGTGGCGCTGGCCATCGGGCTGTATCAGATCAGCATCAATGTGTTCCTGGGCCTGTGTTGCCTGGAGGTGATCCGCGGCGCCAATGACAAGAGCGCCTGGCCGCGCTGGTGGGAAATGATCGGCTGGAAGGTCGCCCAGGCGGCCCTGGGCTGGATGATTTATTGCGTCACCGCCTACCCCTTCATGGATCAGACCCGCACCTTGCTGCTGAATTGGTCGGCGCAGCCCTTGCTGCAACTGCAGGCCAACATCGGCCGGGTGCTGGAAAAAGTCGTGCTGCTGTTTCATGGCGGGTTCGCCTGGGTGTTCGCCGCGCTGGCGCTGTGCGCCCTTGCCGGTTGCGTGCGGCTGGGGATGAACCTGTTCAAGCGGCCGGACAGCGGCCTGAAAAAGGTCGTGATGGCGCTGATCTGCCTGCTGGCATTACTGCTGGTGATCTTGCTGGTGTCGGGGATCGCGCTGTTTTTCCGCGACTTCAATGAAGGCGCCCGGACCTTGATGGGCTTCGCGGTGTTGTGGGTGCTGCTGTTCTATCTGAGCCACCTGGCGTTGGCGGCGCTGCATGAGCGCTTGCCGCTGCTGCTGATGGTGCCGTTGCTGGCGATGCTGTCGCTGTCGTTCGCCTATGGCCGGGTGCTGACGGTGCAGAAAACCCTGGTGGCCAGCGCGCTGTCGAGCCTTGAGCGCGACATCACCAGCCACCGGCCGTTGCGTGAGGCCAAGCGTATATATATGTCGGTGACCTATTCCGATCACTGGCTGCTGGCGGCCGCGGGCTCGTTCAAACAGATGCCGGTGCTGCACTACCTGCTGAACATCGACTTCTTCATGCTGGCCGAGAACCTGCCCAAGGTGGGCATTACCAACGTGGTCGCGGAAAGGGAGCGGCGCAATGCGACCCTGGTCGGTTACCAGGGCTATCCACCGCTGGTGGACAGCCGCTACTACCGGATCTACCTGCTGGGCGATTACGGTTTTATCGTCATGAAGGAGCCGGCGCCGATCAAGACGCTGCACTGGTGAGGCGCTGGGCTTATCCGCTGGATCAGAACTGATCCATCAGCAGCACACGGCATTCCCTGGCCTGGAAGGCGTTGATCTGTGGCACCAGGCGGGTGAAGTGCTCGGTCTGGCAATGGGCCTCGAGCGCCGCGCGGTCTGGCCATTGTTCGATAAAGATGAAGTGCCCCGGGTCTTGCTGGTCGACGAACAGGTCGTAGGCGATGCAGTTCGGTTCCTGGCGGGTTTTCTCCACCAGTTCGGCGTACCAGGGGCGCACGGTGTCGAGGTGTTCGGGCTTGATGAAATCTTCGGCGATGACTTTGAGCACTGGGGTTGCATCCTTTGCATGATGGATAACGCCCCGCCGGCACGACGGAGCGTCGAGGGTGACCGGTCAGGCCGCGGCTTCGCTGTTCGGCTCGAAGCTGTCGGCGCGCGCCAGTTGCCACATGCGCGAATAGAACTCGCCGCTGACCGCGCCGGTGAGCAGTTCGCCGGGCTTGAGGAACACATGCAGCTGCGAGAACAGCTTGATCTCGGTGGCCGACATGCGCCGTACCAGGTGCTTGGCTTCCAATTGCGAGGGGTGCTGCAGGCCGGCGGCGGCGAGCATTTCGGCCAGGGCCTTGAGGGTGTTGCGGTGGAAACTGAACACCCGTTGCGCCTTGTCCGGCACCACCAGCGCGCGCTGGCGCAGGTTGTCCTGGGTGGCGACGCCGGTCGGGCATTTGTTGGTGTGGCAGCTTTGCGACTGGATGCAGCCGATGGCGAACATGAAGCCGCGCGCCGAGTTGGCCCAGTCGGCGCCGATGGCCAGCACACTGGCGATGTCGAAGGCGCTGACGATCTTGCCGCTGGCGCCGAGCTTGATCTTGTCGCGCAGGTTCAGGCCCACCAGGGTGTTGTGCACGAACAGCAGGCCTTCGCGCATTGGCACGCCGATGTGGTCGGTGAACTCCACCGGTGCCGCGCCGGTGCCGCCTTCCTTGCCGTCGACCACGATGAAGTCCGGGAGGATGCCGGTCTCCAGCATGGCCTTGGCGATGCCCATGAACTCCCACGGGTGGCCGAGGCAGAACTTGAAGCCTACGGGCTTGCCGCCGGACAGCTCACGTAGCTGCTGGATGAAATGCATCATTTCGATCGGCGTGGAAAAGGCGCTGTGGCTCGATGGCGAGATGCAGTCCTCGCCCATGCGGATGCCGCGGGTATCGGCGATTTCCTGGGTCACCTTGTGCTTGGGCAGGATGCCGCCGTGGCCGGGCTTGGCGCCCTGGCTCATCTTGATTTCGATCATTCGCACCTGCGGGTCCTGCGCCTGCACGGCGAAGCGCTCCGGGTCGAAACGGCCGTCGCTGGTGCGGCAGCCGAAATAACCGCTGCCCAGTTCCCAGGTCAGGTCGCCGCCGTTTTCCCGGTGGTAAGGGCTGATGCTGCCTTCGCCGGTGTCATGGGCGAAGTTGCCGAGCTTGGCGCCCTGGTTGAGGGCGCGGATGGCGTTGGCGCTGAGGGAGCCGAAGCTCATGGCCGAGATGTTGAACACCGAGGCCGAATAGGGCTGCTTGCACTGCGGGCCGCCGACCGTGACGCGGAAGGTGCTCGGGTCGCTTAGGGGCGCCGGGCGCATGGAGTGGCCGATGAATTCGAAACCCGACTGGTAGACGTCGACCAGGGTGCCGAACGGCTTGTCGGCGCTTTCGTTCTTGGCTCGCGAATAGACCAGCGAGCGCTGGGCCCGGGAGAAGGGCAGGGCGTCGCTGTCGGACTCCAGCAGGTACTGGCGGATTTCCGGGCGGATGCCTTCCACCAGGTAGCGGATATTGCCCAGGATCGGGTAGTTGCGGCGCACCGCATGGGGGCTTTGCAGCAGGTCGAAAATGCCCAGCAGGCTGAGCAGGAAGGTGACCAGGGTGATTGGCCAGAGCCAGTCATGTTCGAGAAAGGGCAAGCTGGCGAGGGTGAAAATCACGCAGGCAGCAAAGAAGGCGTAGCGGCTCAGGAGGGACAGGCTCATACGGTTTCCTTGGTTCGGACTCTATAGATTTCGTTTTTGGGTACTCATTCTTCTTGTGTGGCCAACGATCTTGTTGTTGTAGAAAACGGCTGTGGCGCAGCCAGTGTGCGCACATGGCAGCTTCAGGCGTCAGGCATGGCGCGCCTGGAGAAAAATCGAAAACAGTGCGGACCGGGACTTGATGCCCGCTTGCCGTAGATGTGTTTCTTATGGATGTTCACGGTTTCGGCAAAGGTTTGCAGCTTACGAGCGATCTCCTTGCTGGAGCAACCGCTGAGCATCAGGTGTCCGCCCTGGTGCCAGGCGTTGACGAGGGCGATAGACGATTTGCTGCTTTCCTTATTGCAACTGGTTCTCGTTTCCAAGGCTATATAATGTTACTGTATAACGTATTCGCGTCATCACCCTGCCCTCGGAGACTGCCATGAAAGCCAATATCCATCCCGCCTACCGCACCGTACTGTTCCACGACACCGCCGCGGATGTGTACTTCCTGATCGGTTCCACCGTGGACACCGATCGCACCCAGCGCCACAGCGATGGCAACACCTATCCCTATGTCACCCTCGACGTCTCCAGCGCCTCGCACCCGGTCTACACCGGCCAGCAGCGCAAGACCCAGTCCGAAGGGCGGATCGCCGGCTTCAACAAGCGTTTCGCTTCGTTCGGTTCGTCCGGCAAGACCGGCAACGCTTGAGGGTCCCGGCTCTTGCCGCACAGCCGCTGGTTCCTGCACCCCTGTAGGAGCGGGCGGCATCCTCTCGTCCATTCCCCTCTCTAATGACGACCCCCCCATGGAAGGTCTGGACGGCGTGGCTTCGTCCCGCCGCCCGAGGCGCCGGGTGTATGGAAAAAACAGCGGCCGACTGTGTCGTGACGACGACTCGCCAGTCATGGGATCCTTGCCGCCTCGCGTAACCGATCCAGGTTTTTCATGACTCTTTCAAGCGCTACATCCCCCCTTATCCGTATCGCCGCGGCCCTGCTGATCGGCCCCGACGGCCGTACCCTGCTGGTGCGCAAGCGCGGCACCCAGGCTTTCATGCAGCCGGGCGGCAAGATCGAGCCGAACGAGTTGCCGGCCCAGGCCCTGGCCCGTGAACTGGAAGAAGAACTCGGGCTGCGGATCGCCCCGGCCGACGCCCGTTACCTGGGACGTTTTTCCGCACCTGCAGCCAACGAGCCGGGTTTTGTGGTCGAGGCCGAATTGTTTCGTCTCGACCTGGACACCCACGACGTGCAGCCCGCGGCGGAAATCGAGGAGGTCTGCTGGATCGATCCGCAGGCTGGCGACGAGCTCACATTGGCCCCATTGACACGCGACCTGATCTTGCCGTTCTATCGCGCCTCGCAACTGGCCTCGGCCTGATTTTTCAAGGACAAAGGATTGCCCATCATGATTCCCCTTCACGACATGTTGATCTTCATCGCCGCAGCCTTGCTGATGGTGCTGACCCCCGGCCCCAACATGATCTACCTGATCTCCCGTTCGATCTGCCAGGGGCGCCGGGCAGGCGTGACCTCGCTGGTCGGCGTGGTGGCCGGCTTCTTCGTCCACCTGTTCGCCGCGGCGATCGGCCTGACCGCGGTCTTCATGGCGGTGCCGGTGGCCTATGAAGTGCTCAAGTGGGTCGGCGCCCTGTACCTGATGTGGCTGGCCTGGCAGGCCCTGAAGCCGGGCGCGCGTTCGCCGTTCGAGGCGCAGCAGTTGCCGCCGGATTCGTCGCGCAAACTGATCCTGATGGGCTTTCTCACCAGCGCCCTGAACCCGAAGATCGCGGTGTTCTACCTGTCGGTCTTTCCCCAGTTCATCAGCCCGGAACACGGTTCGGTGTTCACCCAGAGCATCATCCTCGGCCTGACCCAGATCAGCGTGAGCTTCAGCGTCAACCTGCTGATCGCGCTGTTCGCTTCGGGCATCGCCGCCTGGTTCGTGCACAACCCGCTGTGGCTGGCGACCCAACGGTATTTCATGGGCTTCGTGCTGGCCGGGCTGGCGGTGCGTCTGCTGCTGGAACAACGCCAGACGGTCTGACCGTTTCATTCACCTGCGGCCCGGGGGCCTCGACCGACCATGTCCATCCAGCGCCTCGATGCCGGTCACGCCGCTGCCTACCGTGCGCTGATGCTCGAAGCCTACGAGCATCATCCGCAGGCCTTTACTTCCAGTGTCGCCGAACGTGCGGCGATGCCCTTGAGTTGGTGGGAGTCGCGGCTGAGCAGCCCGCTGGACCTGCTGCTGGGGGCTTTCGAGGATGGCGAACTGATGGGCATCGTCGGCCTGGCGTTCGAGGTCCGGGAAAAAGCCCGGCACAAGGCCACGTTGTTCGGCCTGTATGTGGCGCCGCCTTATCGCCACGGCGGCCTGGGTTACCGGCTGGTCCAGGCGCTGCTGCAGGAGGCGCGCAAACGCCCCGGGGTGCGGCTGGTACAGCTGACGGTCACCGCCGGCAACGACGCCGCCCTGGCGCTGTACCAGCGTTGCGGTTTCGTCCAGTTCGGCCTGGAGCCGCTGGCGGTGCGGGTGGGCGTCGAGTACTTCGACAAGCTCCACCTGTGGCGTGAAGTTGTCTCCCCCCTCTGAAAGTCCCCGTTCCTACAGGCCGAATACCGCTTTTCAACGCACCGCGCTGACCCCGTCCAGGGTCGAGAACGAGGTGTCCTTGGCGGTCAGCAGGAAGTCGCGCATATAGGGCGCATCCAGCATGTCGGCGCGGATCGCCGCGTACAGCGTGGCGAACAGGCCTTTTTCCCCCAGGCGCTTGGCCTTTACATAGCCCCGCGAGCTGTATTCATGCAGCGCCCAGTGGGGCATGCCGCACACTCCACGACCGCTGGCCACCAGTTGCATCATCATCACCGTCAGCTCCGAGGTGCGGACCTGGGCCGGTTCGATGTCGGCGGGCTCCAGGAAGCGGGTGAAGATATCCAGGCGATCGCGTTCCACCGGGTAGGTGATCAGGGTTTCGCTGAGCAGGTCTTCCGGAACGATGTAGGGTTTGCTGGCCAGGCGGTGCTGGTTGGCCACCGCCAGCATGGCTTCGTAGGTGAACAGCGGCACGTAGGTGATGCCCGCCAGTTCCAGCGGGTCGGAGGTCACCACCAGGTCCAGGTCGCCACGGGCCAGGGCCGGCAGCGGGGCGAAGGAGAAACCGGAGGCCAGGTCCAGCTCGACTTCCGGCCAGGCGTCGCGGAACTGGTCGATGGTCGGCATCAGCCACTGGAAGCAGCTGTGGCATTCGATGGCCATGTGCAGGCGCCCGGCGGTACCGCCGGCCAGGCGGGAAATGTCCCGTTCGGCGGCGCGTAACAGCGGCAGGGTGGCGTCCGCCAGTTGCAGCAGGCGCAGGCCGGCGCTGGTGAAACGCACCGGCTTGGTCTTGCGCACGAACAGCGGCATGCCCATGCGCTCTTCCAGTTCCTTGAACTGGTGGGACAGGGCGGACTGGGTCAGGTGCAGGCGTTCGGCGGCTTCGACCAGGCTGTCGGCTTCGCGCAGGGCGTGCAGGGTCTTCAGGTGACGGATTTCGAGCACTAGGGGCTCCATGAGTAAATTTTGTGATCAACACGAAAAGGTTGAGTTTGTCTCATGTTGGGTTGGCTGTCGACAATAGCGCCATCTTTTACCGGGAGGAACCCACTCATGGCCTTGGCCCACACCCTTGGTTTTCCGCGCATCGGCGCCGACCGCGAATTGAAAAAAGCCCTCGAATCCTACTGGAAGGGCGACCTCGACCGGCAGGCGCTGCAAGACGTCGGACGCCAGCTGCGGGCCCGGCACTGGCAGCTGCAAAAGGACGCCGGCATCGACCTGCTGCCGGTGGGCGACTTCGCCTGGTACGACCAGGTGCTGACTCACTCGCTGACCTTCGGTGTGGTTCCCGAGCGCTTCGACAGCAGCCAGGACGCCCAGGGCCAGCCGACCCTCGACACCCTGTTCGCCATGGCCCGCGGTGCCTCGGCGGGCTGCTGTGGCGGCGATCACGCCAAGACCCAGTACGCCCAGGAACTGACCAAGTGGTTCGACACCAACTACCACTACCTGGTCCCGGAATTCAGCGCCGGCCAGTCGTTCAAGCTGAGCTGGGAGCAGCTGTTCGACGAGGTCGACGAGGCTCACGCCCTGGGGCATCGGGTCAAGCCGGTGATCATCGGCCCGCTGACCTACCTGTGGCTGGGCAAGGCCAAGGGCAACGATTTCAACAAGCTCGAGCTACTGGAACGCCTGCTGCCGGTCTACGGTGAAATCCTCAACCGCCTCAAGGCCCAGGGCGTGGAGTGGGTGCAGATCGACGAACCGATCCTGACCCTCGACCTGCCGCAGGAATGGAAGAGCGCCTTCGAGCGGGCCTACCACATCCTCCAGTACTCGCCGCTGAAAAAGCTGGTGGCCACCTACTTCAGCGGCCTGCAGGACAACCTCGGGCTGGCCGTCGGCCTGCCGGTGGACGGCCTGCACATCGACGCCGTGCGGGCGCCGGAGCAACTGACCCAGGTGCTCGACCGCCTGCCGACCTACAAGATTCTGTCCGTGGGCCTGGTCAACGGCCGCAACGTCTGGCGTTGCGAGCTGGAGCAGGCGCTGGCGCAGCTGCAAGCGGCGCAGGAACGTTTTGGCGACAACCTGTGGGTCAGCAGTTCCTGCTCCCTGTTGCACAGCCCGGTGGACTTGTCCCGGGAAGACCAGCTGGATGCCGAGCTGAAAAGCTGGCTGGCCTTTGCCGTGCAGAAATGCGGTGAGATCTCGGTGCTGCGTGACGCCCTGAACGATCCCCAGGCCCCGGCGGTGCAAGCGGCCCTGGTCGCAAGCCGCCAGGTGCAGGCCAGCCGCGCGCGGTCGCCGCGCATCCACAAGGCCGAGGTCCAGGCGCGGCTCAAGGCGGTCAGCGCCGCCGATAGCCAGCGTCATTCGCCCTTTGCCCAGCGCATTGCCCGGCAGCATGCCCGCTTGAAGCTGCCGGTGTTCCCGACCACCACCATCGGTTCGTTCCCGCAGACCGCCTCGATCCGCCTGGCCCGCCAGGCATTCAAGCAGGGCAAGCTGTCGAACAACGACTACACCGATGCCATGCGCTGCGAAATCCGCCATGCGGTGCAGGTCCAGGAGCGCCTGGGGCTGGACGTGCTGGTGCACGGCGAGGCCGAGCGCAACGACATGGTCGAGTACTTCGCCGAGCAACTGGACGGCTACCTGTTCACCCGCTTCGGCTGGGTGCAGAGCTACGGTTCGCGCTGCGTGAAACCAGCGGTGATCTACGGCGACCTGAGCCGCCCGCGGGCCATGACCATTGACTGGATCAGCTACGCCCAGAGCCTGACCGACAAGGTGATGAAGGGCATGCTCACCGGGCCGGTGACCATGCTGATGTGGTCCTTCCCCCGCGAGGACGTGCCGCGTGAAGTACAGGCGCGGCAACTGGCGCTGGCCTTGCGCGATGAGGTGGTGGACCTGGAAAAGGCCGGGATCAAGATCGTGCAGATCGACGAGGCGGCGTTCCGCGAGGGCCTGCCGCTGCGCCGGGCGGACTGGCAGCCGTACCTGGACTGGGCGGTGGAAGCTTTCCGCCTGACCGCCTCTGGGGTGCGCGACGATACCCAGATCCACACCCACATGTGCTACAGCGAGTTCAACGACGTGATCCAGGCCATCGCGGCCATGGATGCCGACGTGATCACCATCGAGACGTCGCGTTCGGACATGGAGTTGCTGGAGGCGTTCGAAGCCTTCGACTACCCGAACGACATCGGCCCGGGGGTGTATGACATCCACTCGCCGCGGGTGCCGGACACCGCCGAGATGGTCAAGCTGATGAGCAAGGCGGCCCGGCGCATCCCCGCCGAGCGCTTGTGGGTCAACCCGGACTGCGGCCTGAAGACCCGCGCCTGGCCGGAGACCGAAGCCGCCCTGGTCAACATGGTCGCCGCCGCCCGTCAGTTGCGTAACCAGCAGGCCTGAATGCACCCATAGCCCCTGTAGCCGCTGCCGAAGGCTGCGATAAGGCCCGAAGGGCCTTCAGCGAACTCAAGATCGCTACGTCCCTTCGGGCCGATCGCAGCCTGCGGCAGCGGCTACAGGGTTTTATGACCGCTGGGCGATCTTCATCAAACTGTCACGTAACTGTGGCAGCGCGCTCGATCAAAGTTCATCAGACTCGCGTTCTACTGGGCTTCTGCGTTTCGGTGTTTCTTCATGTGGGCAAGATTTTTTTCAACGACTGTTTTCCTGGCTGCGCTGTTGCTCGGCCTGCCGTCTCAGGCGGCGTCTCGCTGTGATGTCAACGTACCGACCCAACGGGTCGAACTGGAGCAGGTGAGCCTGGCCTACCAGAGCATCGGCCGTGCCTCCGATCCGGCCCTGCTGCTGGTGATGGGCCTGGGCGGGCAGTTGATCCACTGGCCGGACGAAGTGGTCGTTGCCCTGTGCCAGCAGGGTTTTCGGGTGATCCGTTACGACAACCGCGACGTCGGCCTGTCCACCTGGCGCCAGGCGCCGGTCAGCGCCAACCTGACGTTCGAGGTGCTGCGCTACAAGCTCGGCCTGCCGGTGGCCGCGCCCTACAGCCTGACCGACATGGCCGACGATGCCCTGGGCCTGATGAATGCCCTGCAGGTCGAGCAATTCCATGTCCTGGGCGCGAGCATGGGCGGGATGATCGCCCAGCACCTGGCGGCCATGGCGCCGCAACGGGTCGAGAGCCTGACCCTGATCATGACCAGCTCCGGCGCCGAAGGCCTGCCGGCGCCCAATGCGGCGCTGGTGCAACTGTTGTCGCGGCGCGGCGCGCCGAACCGTGAGGTGGCGCTGGAGCAACAGGCCGACCTGCTGGCCGCCCTCGGCAGCCCGCAGGTCACCGACGATCGGCAGGCGCTGCTGCATCAGGCGGCGGAGGCCTATGACCGGGCCTTCAACCCGGAAGGGGTGAAGCGCCAGATCATGGCGATCCTCGCCGAACCGAGCCGGGTGGCCCTGCTCAACCAGCTGCGCGTGCCGACCCTGGTGGTGCATGGCACCGCCGATCCGCTGCTGCCGGTGATGCACGGCGTGCACCTGGCCGCGCATATCCAGGGCAGCCAATTGAAGCTGATTCCGGGCCTGGCCCATCGTTTCCAGGAAGCCTTCAAGGCGCCGTTGCTGGCGGCGGTGTTGCCGTACCTGCAACGCCATCGCGAAGACACTTCGCACTGGGCGCAGATCGAGCCGCTGCCTGCGCCGAACCTGCTCTGACCCCGGCTTCCGTAGGAGCCAGGCTTGCGGGCGATGCAGGCACCGCTGCGTGTCTGGAGTACCACTATCGGGGGTAAGCTTCGTTCCTACAGTTGGATCAGTTGGCTGGAACGGCAGGCCGCACCTGGGGGTGAATAGAAAATATATCAATATGCCACTATGGTTTTTGCAATGACAGCCGACACAGGCAGCGTCATTCTTAATTCATAGGGACTTGATTCATGAGTTTTCGTATCTTACGTACTTGGGGTGTGCTGACTTTGTTGGCCTGCCTGGCACTTACCGGCTGTGCCAACGTGCAGCAACCGATTGCCCTGGACCAGCAGTTCTGGGGGGCCAAGGAGCCGACTATCGGCGTGGCCATCACTGTGTTGCCTGCTCCCGAGCTCATGCTGACGGGTAGCCAGGGGTTGCTGGATGTGGCTATCAACAAGGGCGTCAACAGCAAGCTCAGCGACAACGTCAAAACCTGGGAAGTGCGCGACCTCGACACCCTGCCGGACGTGATCGTGGCCAAGTTGCAAGCCAAGGGCTACAAGGCCAAGCGCATCATCGACCAGATCGACCTGAAGAATTACAAAAACATCTCGTTCCGCGAAGGCTATATGACCAAGGACATGACTCCGATGAAAGCCATGTATGGGGTCGATCGTCTGTTATTGGTGAACGTTTTTGTAACCGGTGCCACCCGTAGCTACTACAGCCTCGTCCCGACCAGCGTGCCGATGGCCCAGGTGGGTGGGCAGGGCATGGTGGTCGATCTGGCTGACAACAAACTGCTGTGGTTCCAGCCGTTCGCCGCAGTGCAGGCGGCCCAGGGCGAATGGGATGAGCCGAACTACGCCAACCTGTCCAACGCTTTCTACCAGGCCATTGATAACAGCCGCCAGCAAATGATTACGCCGTTCTCGCAATGAAAGGCTGGTTGACTGTTGCCCTGGCGTTGTTGCTGGCATCAGGTGGCTGTGCGCAGAAAGCACTGCCGCCGGCCGGCTTCAAGGATCAGGGGGCGTTGCCCTATGTGCAGAAGCATGGGCTCAAGCTCGAGGTGCTGCTCAACGAGCAGGACTTCGTCGGCGCCAGCACTGTGATCGATATCAAGGACGCGACCCGCGCTGCGTCTGCCAGCAATACACTGCTGCAAAGCTCCGGGGCCAGTGCTGGCCTGGCCGGAGTGCTGGTGGCCAGCCTGATCAATACGCAAATGGGCAGCGGCAGTTTGCAGCGCGAGGCCGAACAGGCCGCGCACAACGAGTCACGGCCGATGGCCACGTTGCTCGGTGGGATGCCGTTGCAGACACGCCTGCAACAGCGCTATCAGGAGGCTTCACAAGCCGCTGGCCTGAAGCAGGGCGAAGGGGCAATCACCGCCCGTTTGCTTGTCGAGCCCAAGCTGATGTTGGGGCCTGATCGCGGCAGTTTTGTGCTGATCAATCAGGTTCGGATCGAGGACATCGCGGGCTCCGCGCTGTACCGCACCCGGATCGAAGTGGTCAGCCAGCCATTCCGTCGCTGCGGTGCGCAGTGCATCGATGACGGCGGTCTGGAACTGGATAAGGTGCTGGCCTTGCTCGACGAGTGTGTCGAGGAGTCGATGCGTGTGCTGGCGGCCGATCTGAGCCAGCCGGCGAGGCCGGCGGCCCAGGAAACCCTGCGTTACGTGCTTGACGGTCAGCGGGTGGTCGAGCGTGGTTATCAGTTGGCGGGTAATGGCAGTTACTCGCGCTACCGTAATCTGCAGGGCGCTGTGAAGTCAGTGCCGGTGGCCTTCGAGGATGCGCTCACCGAAGAGCAACTGCAGAAAATCTACGGACAGTAGAACTCCGTGCTGAGCCCTTAGCGAACGATCTTGTCGACCTGGATCCCGAGTTTTTTCAGGCGGTACCAGAAACTGCGTTCGGAAATGCCGATCAGCTGCGCGGCGGCGGCCTGCACGCCGTTGCTCTGTTGCAGGGCGGCGAGGATGTAGGCTTTCTCCACTTCGGCCAGGGCCGCGTCCAGGTCGCTGGGCACGCTGAGGCTGTCGCCGGGCAGGGCACTGGCTCCGGCGTTCATCGGCGGTGAGCTGAACAGATAACCCGGCAGATCGCTTTCCTCGATCACCGCGCCCGCAGCGACTATGGTCGCGCGCTCGACGCAGTTCTGCAGTTCGCGGATATTGCCCGGCCAGGCGTAATTGGCCATGGCCAGCAGGGCCTGCGGGCTGAAGCCGGTGATGCGTTTGCCGGCGGTGGCGCCCAGGGTGTGGGCGAAGTGCCGGGCCAGGGGGGCGATATCCTCGACCCGCTCGCGCAGGGCGGGCAGGGGGATCGGGAAGACATTGAGGCGGTAATACAGGTCTTCGCGAAACTCCTTGTTGGCCACCGCCTCCAGCAGGTTCTTGTTGGTGGCGGCGATCACCCGCACATCGACCTTGCGCTCGCGCGGGTCGCCCACCGGCTCGATCACCCGCTCCTGCAAGGCGCGCAGGATCTTCGCCTGCAGGGCCAGAGGCATGTCGCCGACCTCATCGAGGAACAGCGTGCCCTTGTCCGCCTGCTGAAAGCGCCCGACCCGGTCGGCCACGGCGCCGGTGAAGGCGCCCTTGCGATGGCCGAACATTTCGCTTTCCAGCAGGCCTTCGGGGATCGCCGCGCAGTTGACCGCGACAAAGGGTTTGTTGGCGCGGTTGCCGTGCTGGTGGATGGCCCGGGCGACCATCTCCTTGCCGGTGCCGCTTTCGCCGGTCAGCAGGATGGTGGCGTTGCTTTCGCGCACCGAGTCCACCGCTTGCAGGACCTGGCGGAAAGTCGGGCTGTCGCCCACCAGGCTGTCGAACTGCCGGTGCTCGTCGAGCTCGGCGCGCATGCGCTGGTTGTCTTTGAGGATGTCGCGAAACTGCAGGGCCTTGCTGACGGTGATGTCCAGCTCGTCGATGTCGAAGGGCTTGGCGATGTAGTCGTAGGCGCCGTTGCGCATCGACTGCACGGCGTTTTTCACCGTGCTGTAGGCGGTCATGACGATCACCGGGATCTGCGGGTAGCGCTGCTTGATCTCGGCCAGCAGCTGCGGGCCGTCCATGCCGGGCATGCGCCAGTCGCTGATCACCAGGTCGATCTCTTCCTGCTCCAATACCTTGAGCGCATGCAGGCCGTTGCCGGCGGTGAACACCTGGATGCCGTCCTGGCTCAGCGCCGAGGACAGCAGGTCGCAAAGCTTGGGCTCGTCGTCGACCACCAGCAGGTTATGCGTCATGGCTGGGCCTTTTGCTCGTCTTGATCATCTTCGTCGTCCTCACCTTTGGCCGGAATGTACAGGCTGAAGGTGGCGCCGGCATCTATTTCGCTGCTGCATTCGATGTGCCCGTCATGGTTTTCCATGATCGAGAACACCTTGGCCAGGCCCAGCCCGGTGCCCGAGGCCTTGGTGGTGACGAAGGGGGTGAAGATGCGTTCGAGCATGTCCGGCTCGATGCCCTGGCCGGTGTCGGCGACCCGCAGGATGGTGTGCTCGGCGTCCTGGGCGATGCCCAGGGTCAGGCGTCCGCCGGCGGGCATGGCGTCGATGGCGTTGAGGATCAGGTTCAGGCAGGCCTGCTTGAGCTGGCGGGCGTCGGCGTACAGGGTCGCGCCCGGCGCCTGGTCGTCGATCCGGGCGTCGATCTTGTGGCTGGCCAGTTCCGGCTCGCAGAAGCCGATCAGTTCCTCCACCAGCGGCCGCGCCAGCAGGGTCGAGCGGATCGGCGCGCTGGGTTTGGCGAAGTCGAGGAAGTCGGTGATCAGGTCGTTGATCCGGCTGACTTCGCTGATCACGTATTCCAGGTGGCGCTTGTCGCCTTCGGGCAGGTCCGCGCGACGGTGCAGCAATTGGGTGGCGGTCTTGATGATGCCCAAAGGGTTGCGGATTTCGTGGGCCAGGCCCATGGCCACTTCGCCCAGGGCGTGCAGGCGGTCGCGACGGCGCAGCTGGGCTTCCAGGTGCTGCAGTTCGCCCAGGCGTTCGCTCATATGGTTGAAGGTGCTGCTCAGCTCCGCCAGTTCGTCGCCGCCAATCACCGGCACGCGTTGCCGGTAGTCGCCGGCGATCACCGCCTGGACCCCCTTGGACAAGCCGCGCAGGGGCATGGTCAGGCGTTTCGACACCAGCCAGCCGACGGCCAGCGACGCTGCCGAGCTGAGCAGGAAGATCAGGATGAACAGGTTGCTCTGGTTGACCAGCCCCACCAGGCTGCTGTGGCGCAGCAGGCCGCTGAAAATCACCCCCACCAGTTCGCCGCTGTCGTTGAAGATCGGCCGGTACAGCCCGCTGTAGCGGCTGGTGAACTGCTCGGTGGGTTGGCGAGTGTCGCGCAGGATGGTCTCGATCTTTTCCGGCACCTGGGTCGGGTGGTCCTCGAAGCGTTGGGTGGCGAAGATCTCGGCGAAGTCGTTGGCCTTGGCCAGGTACAGGCGCAGGTCGAGGGAGTGCACGTCGGCCACGCTGGTGAGGAAGCTGGCGTCCAGGTAGGTGGCGATCAGCAGCTGGTAGTCGATGCCGTCGAGGGTGGTCTGGAAGGTCGAGACCACCGCTCCCGTGGCCACGCCGCCGACCTGCAGGGTCTGCAGCACGGCGTTATGGGCCAGGCTGATCTGCCCGACGATATCGTCGGCGGCGGTGCTGAACACCACCTGCTGGTCGCGCTTGCGGATCAGCGCCACCACATCGATGCCCATGGAGTCGGCGATGTCGGCGGTGAGCTTGTCGTGCTTGGCGGCGTTGCGGTCGGTGGGCGGCCTGGCATAACGCAGGAACAATTGGGCGATGCGCGCGTTGTCGTGCAGGGTCTCGGTGATTTCGTCCTCGACGATCTTGGTCGACTCCTGCAGCCAGATGCGCACGTTGCTGTCGAAGATCTGCGACAGGGTGGTGGCCGCCAGCTCGGCGGCGATCATGGTGGGGATTACGCTGACCATCCAGAATGCCAGCACCAGCTTGCGCTGCAGGCTCCAGCAGGAGATGGCGAAAGGGCGAGGGGCGCGGCGGTCTTTTCTGGTCATGAACTTTCGCTTAGTGCAGCAGCCATGGCAGGGTCGGTGCGATCCGGCCGGAGAACATATTTCAGCCCTTTGAGCAGGGTGTCGAGCAGCGGGTTGCGATGCTGGAAAAACAGGCTGTTGCCGGTGAAGGTACAGCCCAGGCGCAGCTTGCTGGCATAACCGGCCTGGCCGCATTCGTAGAGCGCGATCCGGTGCTGGATACAGTAGTCAACATTGGCCATCCAGCTGCGCAAATACAGGTTGTGCTCACGACTGATATCCAGATCGTGGGCGAAGAATTTGTCGATCAGCCGGTGCTCGTCCAGCAGCACCAGGTTGAAGGCCACCAGTTGGTCGTCGACCCAGTACAGCACGCAGGCGGCCCGTTCCCCCAACTGCTGGAGGATACCGGTGAAATAGGGCGCGGGTAAGCATTCGAATTGCAGTTCGCTGCGCCGCAGGGTGGCTTCGTACAGGCGCATGGCCTCGGGCAGCACATCGTCGATGTTGTGTCGCCATTCGATTCGCAGCCCGGGCGCGCGCAACTTGCGGCGCAGGTCCTTGCGCGTGGACTTGCCCAGGGTGCCGAGGTAGGCATCCAGCGAGCCGAAGGGCACCGGCAACAGGGCGCTGGGCAGGCTGGGCATGGCTTGCAGGCCGAACGCCTGGCAGCTGGCGGCCCATTGCCGATCCTGGCTGGCGGCATCCTTGACCGCCAGCAGGCCGATGCCCTGGGCGTTGGCGTCGCGCCGGGCCAGGTGCAGCAGTTGCGCCAGCAAGGCCTGGCGGCGCACCGCGGGAATATGGCTGGCGGTGCCGGCATGGCATTGTTCGGCCACCGGCGAACCGATGGCGTACAGGCGCAGTTGCAGCAGCCCAGGCCACCAGCGTTGCAGGCGTTCGCTCAGGCGCTTGGCCGGGCCCGAGACGGTGGTGTCCAGGCGATAGCAGGTGGTGAAGGCCGGAGCGACGGCCACCAGCTTCGAATCTTCGAACACCGCCAGGTAGCGCCAACTGAAGCCCTCGATGCCGGCGTTCTGTACCGCCAGGTAATAATCCCAATCTTCCAGGGCGCCGGGAAAACAGTCGTTCCAGGCGTTGCGGTCGATGGCCTGGATGCTCGAAAAGACTTGGCTGGTGATCACGTGCGGTCCTTGAATCAGGCGAACTGGCGCAGGTCGTCGTACGCCACGGGCCGCGGGCCTGCCTGCCTTTCGATGAAGTCCGCGCTCAACTCCACCACCCGGCGGTACTGCAGGTCGACGGTGATCATGTGGTAGCAGTTGTCCAGCAGCACCTTGACCACTGGGCCGCCGAGCTTGCGCTCGACATAGTCGGCGTTCCAGCGGCTGGTGATGTCGTCCTCGATGGAGTGCAGCACCAGGGCTGGAGTGGTGATCGACGGCATGCGTTTTTTCACCACCGCGTTCATCCGGTGCAGTTCGCGCACGGTCACCCCTTCCATGGTCAGCAGGCCGGCACTGCTGCTTTCGCCGGCCTTCATCTGCCGCTCGACCACCGCCCGCAGGCGCTTGTTCTTGATGCCGTACGGCGGCTTCTCCTCGAAGCTGCAGATGTGCACGCCGAACGGGATCTTCATCAGCAGCGGGGTGAGGAACGCCAGCTTGTTGATGCTCCAGCCGTCGTACTTGAGAGTGGTCGAATACATCAGCAGGCCGCTGACCTGGCCCGGGTGTTCCGAGGCCAGGTACATGGACATGACGGCGCCCATCGACAGGCCGCCGACGAACACCTGCCGGTGGCGGCGACGGATGCCGACGAAGGTCCGGCGCACGCCCTCGTACCAGTCCTGCCAGCCGGTGGCCTGCAGGTCGGCGTTGTTGCCGCAGTGCCCGGCCAGGGTCGGCACGTACACCGTGCACCCCGCGTTGGCCAGGCCGACGGCCACCCGACGCAGTTCCGTCGGGGTGCCGGTGAGGCCGTGGATCAACAACACCGCGACCTCGCCACTGCCGAGCACGAACCCGGCATCGCCCTGGCCCAGGTCGATGCCTTCGTCCAGATCGATCAGTGCGCTCATCGCTTCATGGCCCGGTCCAGCAGACGGTCGAGCAGGGCGATGCCGAGGTCGATCTCCGCGTAGCTGATTTCCAGCGAGGGGGCCAGGGTGATGACGTTCTTGTAGTAGCCGCCCACATCGAGAATCAGCCCCAGGCGCTGGCCATTGATTTCGATGTCGCCCTTCATGCCTTCCTCGACCATGTAGTCCAGGGTCGCCTTGTCCGGGGTGAAACCGTCGGTGGCGCAGATCTCGCAGCGCAGCGCCAGGCCCAGGCCGTCGACGTCGCCGATGATCGGGTAGCGCTTCTGCAGGTCTTGCAATCCGGCCAGGAAGTACTTGCCCTTGTCCATGACCATCGCGCCGTAGTCGATTTCGCTGGTCATCTTGAACATTTCCAGGCCCACCGCGGTGCCCAGCGGGTTGGAGGCGAAGGTCGAGTGGGTCGAACCCGGCGGGAACACCTTGGGGTTGATCAGCTCTTCGCGGGCCCAGATGCCGCCCAGGGGGTTGAGGCCGTTGGTCAGGGCCTTGCCGAAGACGATCACGTCCGGCTTGACGTCGAAGTGCTCGATCGACCACAGCTTGCCGGTGCGGTAGAAGCCCATCTGGATCTCGTCGACCACCATCAGGATGCCGTGCTGGTCGAGCACATGCTTGAGCTCGCTGTAGAAGTTCATCGGCGGGATCACGTAGCCGCCGGTGCCCTGGATCGGCTCGACGTAGAAGGCGGCGTATTCGCTCTGGCCGACTTTCGGGTCCCACACGCCATTGTATTCGGTCTCGAACAGCCGGGCGAACTGCTGCACGCAGTGGCTGCCGTACTCTTCCTTGGTCATGCCCTTGGGGCCGCGGAAGTGGTAGGGGAAGGGAATGAAGTTGGCGCGCTCGCCGAAGTGGCCGTAGCGGCGACGGTAGCGGTAGCTGGAGGTGATCGACGAAGCGCCGAGGGTACGGCCGTGGTAGCCGCCTTCGAAGGCGAACATCAGGCTCTTGCCGTTGGTGGCGTTACGCACGACTTTCAGCGAGTCCTCGATGGACTGCGAGCCGCCGACGTTGAAGTGCACGCGGCCGTCGAGACCGAACTTCTTCTTGGCATCGACCGCGATCATTTCCGAGAGCTCGATCTTGCCCTTGTGCAGGTACTGGCTGGCGATCTGCGGCAGGGTATCGATCTGTTGCTTGAGGGCGTTGTTCAGGCGTGGGTTGGCATAGCCGAAGTTCACCGCCGAGTACCACATCTGCAGGTCGAGGTAGGCCTGGTCGCTGGTGTCCCAGACGTAGGAGCCTTCGCAGCGGCTGAAGATCCGTGGCGGTTCGATGTAGTGGACGGTGTCGCCGTAGGAGCAGTACTTGGCTTCTTTTTCCAGAAGCATCTGGTCTTCGGCGGTCGCGATACGAATGTCAGACATGGTGGAAGAGTTCCTGAGTGGGTACGCAATGTTCGGTGGTGTTGTCGAGGGTGAAGGTGCCGGCGTTGGCCGCGTCGTTGGGCAACAGCGCCAGCAGTGCCGGCAGTTCGGCGAAGGAATCGAAGGTCGCGTGGGGAATGGCGTGGCGTTGGCAGTACTCGGCCAGGCGACCCTTGGCGAACACGAAGTCGGCGCTGGCGGCCACGCACATGTCGGACTGGCCGTCGCCGATCACCAGCACCCGCTTGCCCTTGGGCGTGGATTTGCATTTGCAGTTGCCGGACGCGGCGCGGCAGGCGTCGCTGGAATGCGGGAAGTCGATGCGCCAGCTGTGCTGGTCGACCTGGCGCAGACGGTTGGCGAGGATCGGCAGCAGGCTCACGTAGTGGCGCGCGAGGATGCGCGCGATGCCTTGCTCGATGCCGTCGCTGACCACTTCCAGGGACGCGCCCAGGCCGATCACGTGATCGACGAAGTCGGGGAAGTCGGGATCGATCTCGACGCTGTCGAAGTAGGCCAGCAATTCGGCGGGCGAGGCCTTGACCAGCGCCAGTTGGCGGCTGAGGCATTCCCGGGAGCCGATATGGCCGTCCAGCCATTGTTGCTCGATGTCTTCCCAGCTCGGGTCGGCGAAGCGTTGGAGGACGTTGTCGATCACGTCGGTGCGGGTGATGGTCCCGTCGAAGTCACACACGATATGCCAGTGCATCATCTGCAGTTACCTGTTGTAGAGGAGCGCACTTTGCGCATGCCAGGCACTGGAGCAGGGACTGTGCCAAGTGGCTCAAGCCCAGGCAGGCCGGGCTTTGCGCGGGAACAAGGCGTTGGATGGGCGGGTTGGAGCTACAAATTTTGTAGCTCGCTACAAACAACATCAGTGCTTGCGGGGAAGGGGCGCGGTGGTGATTGATGCGCGCATCTTCACTTAAGGAACCCCGCGCCATGTTCAGCTTCACACGCTCCGCCCTGCTTGCCGCCCTGCTGTCTCTGGGGGCTGTCTGCGGGGCTTTCGCCGAGGACGGAGGCCAGGATGGATTGAGCGGCGCGCTGGGCCTGGGCATCGGTTACCAGCCCCATGACCCCAGCGGCAGCCGGCATGACACCGTGCCCTTGCCCTATGTCGATCTGGAGTGGGGCGATGTCAGCCTCGACACCGATGACGGCCTGACCTGGGACGCCTTCAAGGCCAAGGGTTTTAGCGCCGGGCCCTATATCAACTACCTGCCGGGACGCAACGCCAACGGCTCGCTGCGCGGCCTGCGGGATGTGCCGAACATGGCCGATGTCGGCGGCTACATCCAGTACGCGCCGGACGACTTCTGGCGCCTGTTCGCCTCCCTCGGCAGCGCAGTGGCCGCGGGCTCCGGCCAGGGCGGCCTGCTGGGCAAGGTCGGCGGCGAAATCGGTTATCCCCTGGGCCTGGGGATCATCGGCAGCAGCAACCTCACCGCGCATTTCGTCGACGCCCGGCAAACCCAGACCTTCTTTGGCATCAGCGACGCCGAAGCCCAGGCGACGGGCATCGGCCGCTACAGCGCCGGCGGCGGTTTGCAGAACCTGACCCTGACCCAGAACCTGCAGGTGCCCCTGGGCGGCAACTGGTCGTGGATGAGCAGCGCCAGCTGGATTCACCTGACAGGCTCGGCGGCCGACAGCACCCTGGTGCGCGAGCGCGGCGAAGTGAACCAGGGCCAGGTCCAGACCGCCCTCAGCTACCAGTTCTGAGGCCGGCCCTGCTGAATCCGTCGCTCCTGTAGCGGCTGCCGGAGGCGGTGATCGACTTGGGCGGCACTCCGACGCAGCAGGGGTTGCTCTTGAGGGCCTCCGAAGGCCCTTCGGGCCTTATCGCAGCCTGCGGCAGCGGCTACAGCAAGCAAGGCTGGTCCGGCCTTTGCAATCACCGCCATGAACCCATTTTTCAGGAAGTTCTTCATGGCTCGTCCCGCTTATCGCCTGCTTGCCCATTCGCTGTGGGACCTTGTCCCGATCCTGATGGCCCTGGCGCATTTCTCCTTCGTCCTGTGGCTGGTGCTGGCCTTTCACAGCCTGTCCTGGTGGGTGATCCTGCCAGCGGCGTCGTTGTATGCGCTCAGCCTGTCGTGGAGCATCAACAGCATTTCCCACAACCAGATCCACAACGCCTATTTCAGCCTGCCGTGGCTGAACCGCGGCTTCGATCTGCTGCTGTCGGTGACCATCGGTTTTTCCCAGACCCTGTACCGCGATATCCACAACCGCCATCACCGTGGCAACTCGGATCGGCCCGGCCCGGACGGCACCACGGTCGATCCGCTGTCGATCTACCTGCATGGCCGCAACGGCCAGCCAGACAATGTCTGGGCCTACACCTTCCTGAGTTTTTTCCGCGACGACCCCAAGGCCATCTACCAGGAAATGCAGCGCAAGCGCCCGGCGGACGCGCGTTGGGTCAAGGTGGAAATCGGCGTGACGGTATTGGCCTACGCGGCGCTGGCGCTATACGACTGGCATGCGCTGCTGGTGCTGCTGCCGTTCTGGTACCTGGGACAGTCGCTGTCCTCGCTCAATGGCTACTACGAGCACCTGGGCGGCAACCCGGACCTGCCGATCGCCTGGGGCGTGAGTAGCTACAGCCGGCTCTACAACCTGATCTGGATGAACAACGGCTACCACGCCGAACACCACTACCGGCCGAAGATGCACTGGACCCGGGTCAAGGCCTTCCACCGCGAGATCCGCGAGCAGCAGCGGGCGGCGGGGGTGAAGGTGATTCCGCTGGCCCATGGCCTGGGCTTTCTGCTGAAACATCCCAAGCGCTGACACCCGCGTACCTGTAGCCGCTGCCGCAGGCTGCGATCGACCGGTACGGTCGTGGCGTTCTGAAGACCGCGAAAGGTTCGGCGGGAGATTGGGAACCAAGGCCCTGCGGGCCTTATCGCAGCCTCGCGGGCTCGGCAGCGGCTACAGGGGCGTTATGCGCCCCCCTATCCTAGGCCTCCTCGCCCTCGGCCAGCAGGGCGATCCCGCTGACTATCACCAGCACGCCGACCCAGTGCAGCAGGCTGATCTGCTCGCCCAGGCCCAGCCAGGAACCGAGCAACACCACCACGAACACCAGCGAACTCAGGGGGAAGGCCAGGGACAGGCTGCTGCGCCGCAGGATCAGCATCCACACGAAGAACGCGCCGATGTAGCAGGCAATCGCCAGCAGCACCCCCGGGTTGACCGCCACCGCGGCCAGCCATTGCAGGTTGAAATCCATCTGGCCCAGTTGGTCGCCGCCGACCTTGGTGGCGATCTGGCCGGCGCTTTCGAAGCCGATCAGCAGGACCCAGAGCACCAGGGTGCCGAGGCGCCCGTGGAGCCAGCCGTGAGTCTGTGCAGTCATGAAATCTTTCCTTGTGAAGCGTTGAGGAGGCTCAGGTGCTGGCGACGCACACCAGCATCACGCCGAGGGTGATGACCAGGGTGCCCAGCCAGCGCCGGCGGCTGACGTGCTCGCCGAGAATCAGCTTGCCGGCCAGGACCACGCCGCAATAGGCCAGGGCCGCCGCCGGGAACAGCAGGCTCAGCGGCGCGCGGGACAGGGCTTCGAGCCAGACGAAAAACTCGATCACATAGGCGCCGATGCCGCACCACAAGAGCGGCGCGTTGAACACCTGGCCCCAGAAGGCATTCAGGCGAAAACCGCCTTCCAGCTCCGGCAAACGGTCCAGGCCGAGCTTGAAACACAGCTGGCCGATCACGTCCAGGACAATGGAAAACGCCACCAGCAAGACGACGGTCAGGGTCACGGGAACAGCTCCTCGAACAACGCCATCAGGGCTTCGTTGGTGGTCGAATTGCGCAGCAGGTCGGCCGCGCTCCAGCGTTCGGCCGGCGGTTGGTCGGAGCGTGCTTCCCAGCGCTTGAAGGCGTTGCTGAAGGCCGGCGCGGCGAACTCGCCGCAGATGTCGATACCGAGGATGCGCTTGCCCGCCGCCAGGCTGCGCAGGGCCTGCAGCAGGTGGCTCAGGCGCATGCCGCCCTGGTCCCAGTTGGTCGCGGCGTCGGCACTGGCCAGCACGTCCTTGTCGATGGTGATCCAGATCGCCTGGGTCGGCAGGCTGGCGATCAACTGGTCGAGGAAGGCTGGCCAGTCGAGCCCGGCCAGGTTGCGCCAGTGCAGGTGGTTTTCCTGCTGCTGGTGCCCGGCGCCGTCGCCGACCCGGCCCCAGACCTTGGAGGGCGCGTGCTCCCAGGGAAACAGCTGCAGCTTGCCATGACGCAGCGTGCCGAGATTGCCGCCGCGCAGCTGCGGGTTGTGCAGGTCGTCGCTGCACGGCCCGAGGGTGACGATGCGCTGGATGTGCGGCATCTGCAGCGCTCGGTTGACCCAGGAACCGCAGTGCCGGCGCGGCGCGAAGCGCACCCAGTCGGGGTGGTTGTCGAAGTGGATCAGGCTGACCGGCTGTTGCAGGTCGGCGAGGAAGGCCGGGGTCAGGTGGTGGTAGTCACCGGAGCCGACAAAGAAGATTTCCGGCTGCGGGCCGCTGTGGGCGGGCCTTTGCCGCAGGCGCTCGGTGAAGTGGCGGTAGGTGCGTTCGGTGGACCAGAGCCGCAGTTTCGGGCCCAGGTCCAGCAGGTCCAGGCGTCGCGCCTGGCCGCTGCGCAGCCGGCGTTGGACAGGCTCCTGGGCGGTCAGGCTGTGGTCGAGATCGAGAATGTTCAAAGCAGGATTTACCCATGGCAGCGCCCCTCGGAAAAGCCTGCGTCACAGGTCGCAAACGCAGGCAGAGCGGGCTTTACAGGGTAAATGCAAGGGACGGGCCAGGGCGCTGAACGGCACCTGTAGCCGCTGCCGGGCCCGCGAGGCTGCGATCGCCCCCGTAGGGGGCGCAGAGGTCTTGAGATCGCTGAAGGCCTTATCGTCCGAACGCGGCCCGAGCCTGCGGCAGCGGCTACAGGGGGCGTCAGGCGTGGACGCGCACCCAGACGCTGACCAGCACGGTGGCGGCCATCAGCCAGGCCACCGCGGCCACCGCCAGGGAGGCTTCCAGGCGCAGGCGGTCGACCATCACGTAGAGGGTCGCCAGGTACACGAAGTAGGGAATGATCGACCACATGCCGAACACGATTGTGGTCTTCAGGTCGTCAATAGAACGGCCCTTGCCGACGATGTAGTGGGCGATCAGGGCGAAGGTCGGGAACAGCGGCACCAGGCCGGCGATGTAGTAATTCCGGGTCTTGGCCAGGGCGGCGAGGATCACCACCACGGCGGCGCCCAGGCAGGCTTTGAGCAATAAATCCACGGTACTTCTCGCAGGCGTTGGTTAGTGGCTCAGGCCGTATTTCTTGACCTTGTCGAACAGCGTGGTCTTGGCCATGCCCAGTTCCTGGCTGGCCTGGGTCAGGTTGCCGCCGCTGCGTTGCAGGGCGTCGTTGAGTAGGTTGCGCTCGAAGGCCTCGACCGCCTCGGCAAAGCCCAGGCCCTGCGCGGCGTTGCCGCTGGATTTCTTGAACGCCGGCAGGCCCAGGGCAAAACGTTCGGCGACGTTGCGCAACTCGCGCACATTGCCCGGCCAGTCATGGCTCATCAGATTCGACAGGGTCTGGTTGTCCAGCTCCGGCGCGGCGCGGTCGAAGCGCAGGGACGACTGCTGCAGGAAGTGTTCGAACAGCTGCAGGATGTCCTCGCGCCGTTCGCGCAACGGCGGCAGCTCCAGGGTCACCACGTTCAGGCGGTAATACAGGTCGCTGCGGAACTGGTTGGCGCGCCCCAGTTCGTCGAGGTCGGACTTGGTCGCCGCGATCACCCGGCAATCCACCGCCACGCTCTGGTTCGAACCGAGGCGCTCCAGGGTGCGCTCCTGCAATACCCGCAGCAGTTTGATCTGCAGGTTCATCGGCATGCTTTCCACTTCGTCGAGGAACAGCGTGCCTTCGTGGGCGTGCTCGATCTTGCCGATGCGCCGCTTGCCGGCGCCGGTGAAGGCGTTGGCCTCGTGGCCGAAGATCTCGCTTTCGAACAGGTTTTCCGGCAGGCCGCCGCAGTTGAGGGCGACGAACTGGTGGGTGTGGCGGCGGCTGAAGTCATGCAGGCAGCGGGCGACCAACTCCTTGCCGGTACCGGTCTCGCCTTCGATCAGCACGTTGGCCGAGGTGTCGGCGACGTTGGCGATCAGCTCCCGCAGGTGCTGCATGGCCGGCGAACGGCCGATGATCCGTCCTTCGAGGGAGTCGCGCTCGGCCAGCTGGCGGCGCAGCGACGACACTTCCCGGGCCAGCCCACGCTGCTCCAGGGCGCGGCGGGCAACGTCCACCAGGCGCTCGGGGGAGAAGGGCTTTTCCATGAAGTCATAGGCGCCTTTCTGCATCGCGCCGACGGCCATGGAGATATCGCCGTGGCCGGTGATCAGCACCACCGGCAGGCTGCGGTCGCGGGCCTTGAGGCGGGTCAGCAGTTCCAGGCCGTCGATGCCCGGCAGGCGGATATCGCTGATGACGATCCCGGCGAAGTTGTCGCCGACCCGCTCCAGGGCTTCTTCGGCGCTGCCGACGCCGACACAGGGAATGTCTTCCAGGGCCAGGGCCTGCTGGCAGCCGAGCAGGACATGGGGGTCGTCTTCGACGATCAGGACGGTAAGGTCGTTGTTCATAGCGGCTCGGCTTGTGTAGGGCTGACCAGGGGCAGGCTGAGGACGAAGGCGGTACCGCCGTCGGCCGGGTGCTCGACGCCCAGGTTGCCACCCGTGGCGGCGGCCAGGCTGGCGGACAGGGTCAGGCCGAGGCCCAGGCCCTGCTCGCCGGGTTTGGTGGTGAAGAAGGGTTCGAACAGGTGCTTGCGCGCCTCGGCGTCGATGCCGTGGCCGTTGTCGCGCACCCGCAGGCGGTATTTGCCTTCGACGCTTTCGCCTTCCAGCCACAGCTCCGGTCGCGGCTGGGCCTGCATGGCGTCCAGGGCGTTGCCGATCAGGTTGACCAGGATCTGCTCCAGGCGGGTCTGGTCGATCCGCACCTGGACTTCGTTGAAGTCGCGGTGCAATTGCAGCGGCAGGTTTTCCAGGCGCGCGTTGAGCAGTTGCAAGGCTGCGTCCACGGCCTTGCCGAGGCTGGCTTCGCCCTGGTCCTCGCCGCGACGGGCGAAGGAGCGCAGGCTGGCGGTGATGCGGCCCATGCGGTCGATCAGTTCGTTGATGGTCTTGAGGTTGGTGCTGGCGGTGTCCAGGGCGCCGCGCTCGAGGAAACGCACGGTGTTGCCGGACAGGGTGCGCAGGGCGGCCAGTGGCTGGTTCAGTTCATGGGCAATGCTGGTGGACATCTGGCCGATGGCGGCGAGCTTGCCGGCCTGGACCAGTTCGTCCTGGGCGCGGCGCAGGGTTTCCTCGGCCTGGCGGCGTTCGCGAATCTGACCCTTGAGCCGTTCGTTGCTGGCGCGCAGGTCGCTGGTGCGTTCGGCGATTCGCCGTTCCAGCTGGTTGTTGGCTTCCTGCAGGGCTTCGCGGGCGGCGAGGCGGGTGGCGATGACCTTGCGCCGCTCGTTCCAGGCAATCAGCAGGAAAGCCACCAGGGCGAAGGCCACGGCCACCAGGATGCCCTGGTTGATGGCTTCGCGACGCAGGTCCTTGAGCGGGGTCAGCAGGGTAAAGTTCCAGGGCGTATCGCTCAGGGGCCGGGTCTGGGACAGGTAGCTGATTTCCTTGTCGTCGGACACCAGCTCGGTGTTGGCCGGGAAGGTCAGTTTCTCCACGCCTTCGGCCAGGCGTTCGCGGGCCAGCGGCTCCAGTTCGTTGAGGGTGAACCAGTAATATTGCAGGCTGCGCGCCAGGCGCTCCTTGGTGTCGTCGCTCAGCGGGCGTACCGAGCGGAGGCGCCGGGCCGGGTCGCTGGAGAGGATGATGATGCCGTTCTCGTCGCTGACGAAGCCTTCCAGGCGGGCGCGTTGCCAACGTTCTTCCAGGGCCTCCAGGCGTACCTTGACCACCGCCACGCCGATGATCTTGCCCTGTTCTTCCAGGCCGTGGGCCAGGTAGTAGCCGGGCTCGCCGTTGGTACTGCCGATGCCGTAGAAGCGCCCGGGCTGGCCGCGCACGGCATTCTGGAAATAGGCCCGGAACGACAGGTCTTCACCCAGGTAGCTGTCGACGTCGCGCCAGTTGCTGGTGGCCAGCACGCGGCCGGTGGTGTCCATCACGTAAATGGCCCGACTGCGGCTGCGCCGGTTCAGGCCTTCGAGGTAATTGTTGACGGTCTGCCGGTGCTCCGGCGTCGGCTCGTTGAGCAGCAGCGACACACTGGATTCGAGTTCCAGCAGGCTGGGCAGGTAGGTGTATTTGCTGATCTCGCTTTCGACCGCGCGGGCGTGCAATTCCAGCTGGCGTTCGCCGTTCTCGCTGAGGCTGCGGATGCCGTAGTGCTCGCTGATCCAAAAGCCGACATAGCCCAGGCCGATCATCAGCGCGATGACCAGTGGCGGCAGGAACAGGTGGCGGATCAGACGGGGTTTCACGGCGAGTGATGGCGGCGCGGCGCGATAGAGAGTGGGGTCGCATTTCATCACAGATGCCTTGGGTCAACCACTGCACGATTCCTGTAGCCGCTGCCGCGGGCTGCGATAAGGTCCGCAGGACCTTCTCCGGATCCGAAGAGCACGTCTCCTTCGGAGCCGATCGCAGCCTGCGGTAGCGGCTACAGGCTGTGCTTTAGTGCTGCAGGATTTTCTCGAGGAAATGCTGCGCACGCTCGGAGCGGGCGTTGATGTCGCCGAAGAATTCCTCTTTCGGGCAGTCTTCGATGATTTTGCCGGCGTCCATGAAGATCACCCGGTCCGCGACCTTGCGGGCGAAGCCCATTTCGTGGGTCACGCACATCATGGTCATGCCTTCGTGGGCCAGTTGCACCATCACGTCCAGCACTTCGTTGACCATTTCCGGGTCGAGGGCGGAAGTCGGTTCGTCGAACAGCATGACGATCGGGTCCATCGCCAGCGCGCGGGCGATCGCCACACGTTGCTGCTGGCCGCCGGACAACTGGCCTGGATGCTTGTGGGCATGGGCCGAAAGACCTACGCGCTCCAGCAATTGCAGGCCTTTCTTGGTGGCTTCTTCCTTGCTGCGGCCCAGCACCTTGATCTGCGCGATGGTCAGGTTTTCGGTGATGGTCAGGTGCGGGAAGAGCTCGAAGTGCTGGAACACCATGCCCACGCGCGAGCGCAGTTTCGGCAGGTTGGTCTTCGGGTCGGCGATGGAGGTGCCGTCGACCACGATGTCACCTTTCTGGAACGGCTCCAGGGCGTTGACGCATTTGATCAGGGTGGATTTGCCGGAGCCGGACGGTCCGCACACCACGATCACTTCGCCTTTCTTGACCTCGGTGCTGCAATCGGTCAGCACCTGGAAGTCCCCATACCACTTGTTGATGTTCTTGATAGAGATCATACGGCAAACCTTTTTTGCAGACGCTTGACCAGCAGCGAGGCGGCAAAGCTGATTGTGAAATACACCAGACCGGCAACGATCAGGAACTCATTGGAGCGGCCGATGATGTCGCCGCTGGAGCGCGAGGCATTGAGGAAGTCCACCAGGCCCACGGTGTACACCAGCGAGGTGTCCTGGAACAGGATGATGCTCTGCTGCAGCAGCAGCGGGGTCATCTTGCGGAACGCCTGGGGCAGGATGATCAGGCGCATCATCTGGCCATAGCTCATGCCCAGTGCCTGGGCGGCGCCCATCTGGCCCTTGGGAATCGACTGCACGCCGGCGCGGACGATTTCACAGAAGTACGCCGCCTCGAACATCATGAAGGCGACGATGCACGAGCCGAACGCACCGATCGGGGTGTCTTCGCCGGTGATCCAGCGCAGCACGAAGGGCACCGCCAGGTAGAACCAGGTGATCACCAGCAGCAGCGGGATGGAGCGGAAGTAGTTGACGTAGACGCCAGCGATGTTCGACAGCAGTTTGCTGTGGGACAGACGCATCAACGCCAGGATGGTGCCGAGGATGATCCCGCCGACGACGCCCAGGGCCATCAGCTTGAGGGTCATCAGCATGCCGTTCCACAGGCCGGGAATGGCCGGGACGACGCCAGTGAAGTCGAAATCCATTATTTGCCCCCCACGGAGATCAGGCCGGGCACCGCGACTTTCTTCTCGACCATGCGCATCAGCAGCATCAGGCTCATGTTCAGGGTGAAGTAGATCAGCGTGGCCAGGGTGAAGGCTTCAAACAGGTTGGCCGAGAACTCGGCGGTCTGCTTGGTCTGCGCCAGCAACTCCATCAGGCCGATCAGCGAGGCCACGGAGGAGTTCTTGAAGACGTTGAGGAATTCCGAGGTAAGCGGCGGAATGATGATCCGATAGGCCTGGGGCAGCAGCACGTTCCAGTAGATCTGCGGCAGCTTGAAGCCCATGGCGCGGGCCGCGGATTCCTGGCCGCGTGGCAGCGCCTGGATACCGGTGCGCACCTGTTCGCAGACACGGGCGGCGGTGAACAGGCCCAGGCACACGACGACGCTCAAGTAGGCCGAGGTGGTCGGGTTGAGGTCCTGCTTGTACCACTCCTGCAGGTCTGGCGGCAGCAGGTCCGGTACCAGGAAGTACCAGATGAACAGCTGAACCAGCAGCGGTACGTTACGGAAGATCTCCACGTAGACGGTGGCGATGCCCGACACCAGGCGGTTCGGCACGGTCCGCATGACGCCCAGGATCGAGCCCAGCAGCAGCGCGACGATCCAGGCCACCACGGCGATGGCGATGGTCCAGCCCAGGCCCGCGATGTACCAGTCGAGATAGGTCTCGCTGCCCACGCCGGTGGACTTGAAGAACACGCCCCAGTCCCAGTTGTAATTCATTAGGGTCTCCCCTCTGATCGATCGATGTACAAGCACCCGCTTGGGGAAATCCGTTCCCGCCTGGATGACGCCCAGGCACACACGATCGGCTCGACAACCACCGGTTCGAGTGTTTCCAAAAAAAGCCAGCAGGTAGTGACAGGCTCCTGAAAGGGCCGCGCCCTTTCAGGAGACAAGGTTAGTCAGGAATCAGGACTTTTTATCGTCAGCCGCTTTGTCGGTCGGGTTGGCGATCAGGGCCTTGAGCTCGTCGCTCATCGGGAACATCAGGTTCAGGCCTTTTGGTGGAATCGGCGACTGGAACCATCTGTCGTAGATCTTGTTGATCTCACCCGACTTGAAGGTGGCGATGATGGCGTCGTCCACGGCCTTCTTGAACGGTGCGTCGCCCTTGCGAACCATGCAGCCGTAGATTTCATAGGATTGCGCGGTGCCGGTCACGGCCCACTCGCTCGGTTTGCGGGCCTTGGCCATTTCACCGGCCAGCAGCGCGTCGTCCATCATGAAGGCTACGGCGCGGCCGCCTTCGAGCATGTTGAAGGACTCGCCGTGGTCCTTGGCCGAGATCACGTTCATGCCCATCTGCTTGTCGGCGTTCATCGCCTTGAGGATGCGCTCGGACGTGGTGCCGGCGGTGGTCACGACGTTCTTGCCTTTGAGGTCCGGGAAGTCCTTGTAAGGCGAATCCTTCTTGGACAGCAGGCGGGTGCCGATCTCGAAGATGCCTACGGAGAAGTCGACCTGCTGCTGACGCTCGACGTTGTTGGTGGTGGAACCGCACTCGATGTCCACGGTGCCGTTCTGCACCAGCGGGATACGGGTCTGCGAGGTAACCAGGTTGTATTTGACCTTGAGATCCGGCATGTCGAGGTCTTTTTTCAGGGCTTCGACGATTTTCAGCTGGATGTCGTGGGAGTAGCCGACTGGAACGCCGGATGCATCCGCGATGTAGGAGAACGGAATGGAAGCGTCGCGATGTCCGAGGGTGATGGTGCCGGAGTCTTTGATTTTCTTCAGCGTGCCGGTGAGTTCGGCGGCGACCACTGGAGTGCTAATCAGAGCAGCAGCAATGGCTGCGCCCAACAGATGGGGAACGATGCGCATCAATATTTCCTCGACATTTGTTTTTTTTATGAAGCCAGTTCGACGGCTCTCTTATACAGCGAATGCCTTGACGGCTCCTGATGTGTGTTGGCGCATCAGGCATTCGTCGGAGAGTGTAGAGCATGAGTCGTGCCAGGCCAGCTGGCCCGTATCAAGGCCTTGATTTGAAAGGCTATTAAATATTTATGGCGGATATTGTCGGCGGTCTTTATCCGGTTATCCGAATCGACCCGAAAGTCGCGTTCGGAAAACCGAATGCCCAGCACGGCCGGGCTCATTCCCCTGTAGACGCGAGGCTTGCCCGCAATCCGGGCGCTGCGGTGTACCTGTTGGACTGCGTCATCGTTCATCGCGGGCAAGCCTCGCTGCTACAGAAGCTGCGGCCAAAAAAAGCCCCCGGGCCGTATGGCGCGGGGGCTTCTTTATAGGAGGGGCGATCAGGCGGCTTCGATCTTCGCCCGGTTCTGCTCGACCTTCTGCAGGTAATGCTGCAGTTTTTCCTGCTCTGCCGGTGTGGTGAACAGGCCCAGCTTGCTGCGGCGCCACAGGATGTCCTGGGCGTTGACTGCCCATTCTTCGCTGCACAGGTAATCGACTTCACGGGTGTACAGGCCGCCACCCAGGTGCTCGCCCAGGTCGTTCAGGCTGTGCACGCCTTCCAGCAGGCGCCAAGTGCGGCTGCCGTAGCTGCTGGCCCAACGGCGGGCGATTTCGCTGGGTACCCAGTCGAACTTCTGGCGAATCGCCTCGGCCAGTGCCTGCGGGGTGCTCATGTCTTCGCCGCCGGGCAGGGTCGAGTGGGCGGTCCAGCTCGGCTTGATGTTCTTGAAGAACGGCGTCAGCTGGGCCATGGCCGATTCGGCCAGCTTGCGGTAGGTGGTCAGCTTGCCGCCGAACACCGACAGCAGCGGCGCTTCGTCGGCATTGCCGGACAGCGCCAGGGTGTAGTCGCGGGTCACGGCCGACGGGTTGTCGGATTCGTCGTTGCACAGCGGGCGCACACCGGAGTAGGTGTGCACGATGTCCTGGCGGCTCAGCTGCTTCTTGAAGTGGGCGTTGACCACTTTCAGGATGTAGTCGGTTTCGCTTTCGGTAATCGCCACCTTCGCCGGGTCACCGGTGTACTCGCGGTCGGTGGTGCCGATCAGGGTGAAGTGGTTCAGGTACGGAATGGTGAAGACGATGCGCTGGTCTTCGTTCTGCAGGATGTGCGCATGTTCGCCTTCGTACAGCTTCGGCACGATCAGGTGGCTGCCCTGGATCAGGCGGATGCCGTAAGGCGAATCCAGCTTCAGGTCGTCCTTGATGAACTTGGCGACCCATGGGCCGGCGGCGTTCACCAGGGCCTTGGCTTGAATCGAGAACAGGCTGCCGTCGGCGCGCTCCAGGTGCAGGTGCCACATGCCCTTGCTGCGGCGGGCGCTGATGCAGCGGGTCTGGGTGTGCACATGGGCGCCTTTTTCGCGGGCGGCCATGGCGTTCAACACCACCAGGCGAGCGTCGTCTACCCAGCAGTCGGAGTATTCGAAGCCTTTGGTGATCTCGGCTTTCAACGGGCTGTCGGCACCGAACTTGAGGCTCTTGGAACCGGCGAGTTTTTCCCGCTTGCCCAGGTGGTCATACAGGAACAGGCCGGCGCGGATCATCCACGCCGGACGCAGGTGCGGGCGGTGCGGCAGGACGAAACGCATGGGCTTGACGATATGCGGGGCCTTGGCCAGCAGCACTTCGCGTTCGGCCAGGGCTTCGCGCACCAGACGGAACTCGTAATGTTCGAGGTAGCGCAGGCCACCGTGGATCAGCTTGCTGCTGGCCGAGGAAGTATGGCTGGCCAGGTCGTCTTTTTCGCAAAGGAACACGGACAGGCCACGCCCGGCGGCATCGGCGGCGATGCCGACGCCATTGATCCCACCGCCGATCACGGCAATGTCATAAATCTCGGCGAGAGGGGGCGCGGGCAAGGTGGAAGTGGGCATCGACTGGCCTCGTGTTCTTCTGGTATTTGAAATCGAACATTAATGTTCATTTGCGAAAATACTAGCGCAGAAACACGCCGACAGCCAGTGGGATTCGATTGAAAAAACTCATCGAAAGGCAGGGAAAGGAAAATTTACGAACATTGTCGGACGCGAGGTGTCCGCGGCTTGCGGAGGAGCGAGCTGGAGCCGCTGCCGAAGGCTGCGATCGCGCCCGAAGGGGGCGCAGGATCTCCAGTTCGCTGAAGGCCTTCGGCCTTATCGCAGCCTGCGGCAGCGGCTACACGGGGAGGGGGTCAGACGACTTCCAGGCGAATCTTGTGTTGCTGCAGCAACTGGGTCAGCGCCGGAACCGGCTGCTGGTCGGTGACCAGGCAATCGATCAGGCTGATGGGGCCGAGGCGGATCATGGCATTACGTCCGAACTTGCTGGAGTCGGCGGCCAGGATCACCTGCCGGGCATTGGCGATGATCGCCTGGGATACCCGCACTTCCTGGTAGTCGAAGTCCAGCAGGCTGCCGTCTTCGTCGATACCGCTGATGCCGACCAGAGCGAAATCGACCTTGAACTGGTTGATGAAGTCGACGCTGGCCTGGCCGACCACGCCGCCATCGCGACGCACATTGCCACCGGTCAGCAGCACGTCGAAATCGTCCTTGGCGCTGAGCATGGAAGCCACGTGCAGGTTGTTGGTGATGATCTTCAGGTGGCTGTGATTGAGCAGCGCCCGGGCAATGGATTCGGTGGTGGTACCGATGTTGATGAACAGCGAGGCGTGATCGGGGATCTGCGCGGCGATGGCTTCGCCGATGCGTTGTTTCTCGTCGCGCATCTGATCGGCGCGCATGGCGTAGGCGGTGTTTTCGACACTGGAGTCGTAGGCTGCGCCGCCATGGTAGCGACGCAACAGGTTCACTTCCGCCAACTGGTTGATATCGCGGCGGATGGTTTGCGGTGTAACGACGAACAGCTGGGCCATTTCCTCGATGCTGACATAACCGCGTTCGCGGACCAGCTCGAGGATTTGCTGCTGACGGGGAGGCAGATTCATGGGGCTTCCTTTGGGCTGCCGTGCAAAATTTGCCCATGATGCCGCAGGAATCCGCTCCCGACCAGTTACAACCCGATACGAATCCGCGACCTGGCTTATTCAGCGCCTTCGTGCGGTTCCCAGTCGCGGGTGCGGCTGACGGCTTTTTTCCAGCCGGCGTAGAGTTTTTCCTTCTCGGTTTCGGCCAACTGCGGTTCGAACTCGCGCTCGATCACCGCCTTGCCGCGCAGCTCTTCCAGGCTGCCCCAGAAGCCGCAGGCCAGGCCGGCCAGGTAGGCCGAGCCCAGGGCCGTGGTTTCGCGCATTTGCGGGCGCTCGACCTGGGTGCCGAGGATGTCGGCCTGGAACTGCATGAGGAAGTTGTTGGCGACCGCGCCGCCGTCCACGCGCAGGGCCTTGAGGCGTTCGCCGGAGTCCTGCTGCATGGCGTCGAGGACGTCGCGGGTCTGGTAGGCGATCGATTCCAGCGCGGCGCGGATGATGTGGTCCACGCGCACGCCACGGGTCAGGCCGAACAGCGCGCCACGGGCGTAGGGGTCCCAGTACGGAGCGCCCAGGCCGGTGAAGGCCGGGACCAGGTACACGCCGTTGCTGTCCTTGACCTTGCTGGCGAAGTATTCGGTGTCGTGGGCATCGTTGATGATCTTCAGTTCGTCCCGCAGCCACTGCACGGTGGAACCACCGTTGAACACCGCGCCTTCGAGGGCGTAAGCCACTTCGCCGCGAGGGCCGCAGGCGATGGTGGTGAGCATGCCGTGCTTGGACTTGACCGCCTTGTCGCCGGTGTTCATCAGCAGGAAGCAGCCAGTGCCGTAGGTGTTCTTCGCCTGGCCCGGCTCGACGCACATCTGGCCGAACAGCGCCGCCTGCTGGTCGCCGGCGATACCGCCGATGGCGATGCCGCTTTTGGTGCGGCCGTAGATTTCCGAGGAGGACTTCACTTGCGGCAGCATTTCCCGCGGGATATCCAGCACTTCCAGCATCTTCGCATCCCACCCCAGGGTGTGGATGTTGAAGAGCATGGTGCGCGAGGCGTTGGTGTAGTCGGTGACGTGGGTCTTGCCGCCGGTGAATTTCCAGATCAGCCAGCTGTCGACGGTGCCGAACAGCAGTTCGCCGTTGCGCGCGCGTTCGCGGCTGCCTTCGACGTTGTCGAGGATCCACTTCAGTTTGGTGCCGGAGAAATACGGGTCGGTGACCAGGCCGGTGGTGTCGCGGATGTACTCTTCCAGGCCGTCACGCTTGAGCTGCTGGCAGATCTCGGTGCTGCGGCGGCACTGCCAGACGATGGCGTTGTAGATCGGCCGGCCGGTGGTCTTGTCCCAGACCACGGTGGTTTCGCGCTGGTTGGTGATGCCGATGGCGGCGACCTGGTCATGGTGCAGGCCGGCTTGCGCCAGGGCCTCGACCATCACCGCGCTCTGGGTGGCGAAGATTTCCATCGGGTCATGTTCGACCCAGCCGGCTTGCGGGTAATGCTGGACGAATTCGCGTTGGGCGGTGCACACGACGTTGGCGTCGCGATCGAAAATGATCGCGCGCGAGCTGGTCGTACCCTGATCGAGGGCAATGATGTAGTTCTTATTCTGAATGTCGGTCATGACGATTGCCTTGGACAAAAATAAGGAAGTGGGCAAGAGGCGCAGGTCGGGGTTGGGCAGGACCTTGCGCCGCCGGTTTCAAGAAGTTCTTACTTTGCCGTCAATGGCTTTTTCGGCATCCGTTGGAGCAGGGGCGACGGTTGGCAGATGGCGGGCAATCAGCCCGCGGTAAGCCACGGCGCCGAGGCAGGCACCGATAATCGGCGCGAAAATCGGAACCAGGAAGTACGGAATGTCGCGGCCGCCGGTAAAGGAAACCTCGCCCCAACCCATGAAGAATGTCATCAGTTTAGGGCCAAAATCCCGCGCCGGGTTCATCGCGAAACCAGTCAGCGGCCCCATGGCGCTGCCGATCACGGCGATCAGCAGGCCGATCAGCAGCGGCGCCATCGGGCCGCGCGGCAAGCCGTTGTTGTCGTCGGTCAGGGACATGATCACGCCCATCAGGATTGCGGTAATCACCACTTCGACCAGGAACGCCTGGGCGGTGGACAGCGCCGGGTTGGGATAGGTGGAGAATACCGACGCCAGTTCAAGGCTGGCCTGGGAGCCGCGGACCATCTGGTGGGCTTGTTCGTAATCGAAGAACAGGTTGCTGTACAGCGTGTAGACCAGCAGCGCCGCGCAGAAGGCGCCGGCGATCTGGGAGACGATGTAGAACGGCAGTTTGCGTTTCTCGAAGTCGGTAAAGATGCACAGCGCGATGCTGACCGCGGGGTTGAGGTGCGCGCCGGAAACGCCGGCGGTGAGGTAGATCGCCATGCTCACGCCGATCCCCCAGATGACGCTGATTTCCCACAGGCCGAAGCTGGCGCCCGCGACCTTGAGCGCGGCGACGCAACCGGTACCGAAGAAGATCAACAAGGCTGTACCCAGGAACTCGGCCATGCACTGGCCGGAAAGCGACGGTTGTTGTAACGCAGTTGTCATGGAAAACCTCGGTTTTTGTTGTTGTCTGGCACTGGCGTGAAGGGCGCCGAGCGCGATTTTCACCGTCGGCAGGATCCCCATCCTGGACGCGGCTTACTGCTGGGTACGGCTATTGGATCTACCACATGATATTCGCAAACGAAAAAATATAGACAAGAAACATTACTGTCAAAGGTCGAAAGTGAACCATTGGTCATTTTATAACTATCAGTTGTGTGAATGATCTTGCGGGAAGCGCATGGGTTTTGGGCAAAAGGCGCGGCCAGCCTGGTGCCGGCGGCTGCCGAGGCTGAGGTATGGACCTTGGAATAGAGCCTTTTGTTGGCGGATATCCTAGAATCGCCGGTGTTCTTTTCCCTGCCTATGGAGTTGCCATGACCCCTGCACTGGATCTGCTGAAAAAAGTTCGCGCCGAACATCGGGTGCACAGTTATGAACATGACCCGAAGGCGGCCTCCTATGGTCTGGAGGCAGCGGAAAAGCTTGGTCTCGACCCGGCGCAGGTGTTCAAGACACTGTTGGCCAGCAGTGAAAAGGGCGAATTACTGGTGGCCGTGGTGCCGGTCGTCGGAAGTCTCGACCTCAAGGCCCTGGCGCACGCGGCGAGGGTGAAAAAAGCCGAGATGGCCGACCCGGCCGCCGCGCAGCGAGCGACCGGTTACCTGCTGGGCGGGATCAGCCCCCTGGGCCAGAAAAAGCGCCTGCGCACCTTTATCGATAACAGTGCGCAACCCTTTGCCAGCATCTTCGTCAGTGCCGGTCGGCGTGGGCTTGAGGTCGAACTCTCGGCTGCGGTGCTGGCCGAGCACACTCAGGCGACCTTCGCCGATATCGGGCGCGACTGACCGTCAGTGCGCCGATAAGTATCGGCGCTGTATGGCAAAAAATAACCTTCTCTGTGGCTGTCGGCGTCAGGACGGGCAGCCCCATGCTTGCGCGGCATGTTCAAGGAGAAATGTTATGCAGCTTGAGTTTCATCAGGTCGACGCGTTCAGCGATCGTCCATTTAGCGGCAACCCGGCGATGGTCTATCGACTGCCGGCCTGGCCGGCCGATGAGTTGATGCAGAACATCGCCGCCGAGCACAACCTGGCGGAGACCGCTTTTGTCGTGCGCGAGCCTCAAGGCTGGCGTATCCGCTGGTTTACCCCGACCACCGAAATCGCCTTATGCGGCCATGCCACCCTTGCCAGCGCCCATGTACTGTTCGAGGTGTATGGCGAACAGGGGCCGCGTATCGACTTCATCTGCCAGTCAGGCTCCTTGAGCGTCAGTCGCGAAGGCGCGCAGCTTTGGCTGGACTTCCCGGTTCGTGCGCCGCGCGCGATCGATGGCCGTGAACAGCTGGAGCGCGTTTTGGGCACGAGGGTCGTGGCGTTACTGGGGGCCAACGAGTTGTTCGCGGTGCTGGAGTCCGAGCAGGCGGTGCTCGACTGTCAGCCGGACATGGCGGCGCTGGCCAAGCTGCCCTGGCCTGGCGCGATCGTGACCGCGCAGGGCAGCCAGCATGATTTTGTCTCGCGCTATTTCGCGCCGGCCATTGGCATCAACGAAGACCCGGTCACCGGCTCGACCCACTGCGCCCTGATTCCGTATTGGGCCGAACGCTTGGACAAGGCGAGCCTGACGGCTTATCAATGCTCGAAGCGCGGAGGGGCGTTGTTCTGTCGACTGGAGGGGGAGCGGGTGAAGATTGGCGGCCAGGCGACGTTGGTGGCCAGCGGCAAGTTGTTCCTGGATTGAAACCGCAGGCGCCGGTTGAGCGGCGCCTGCGCTTTCCGCTGGATCAGTGGGCGCTGCTGTAGCGGCGAACGCCCGATTCAGCCTGTGGCAGCTGCGCCGCGGTGCTGCCAGAGGCCTGGAACAGCACCAGGTGTTCGGCGGCGACGCGGATTCCGACGTCAGCGCCTATCAGATGATCGGCATGGCTTGGGAAGATCGACTCGAGCTGGCTGCCGGTCGGCAGCTGCAGGCGGTACAGGGTCGACGCGCCCTGGAAACTCTTGCCGACGATCCGCGCCTTGAGGGCGCTGTCCGGTGCATAAACGATGTCGTCCGGGCGTAGCAGCACATCCACCGCGCCGCCGGGGGGCCAGGTGTAGGCACGGTTGCCGCGCAGTACGCCGAGTTCGGTCTGCACTGATTCCGGGCTGTCCAGCTGGCCACGGATGAAATAGCCCTGGCCGATAAAGCTCGCCACGAACGGTGTCAGCGGTTCGTGATAGAGGTTGTATGGCGTGTCCCATTGCTCCAGGCGGCCTTCCTTGAACACCCCGACATGATCGCTGACGGCGAAGGCTTCTTCCTGGTCGTGGGTCACCAGTATCGCACTGGTGCCCCGAGCCTTGAGGATGTCGCGCACTTCGTGGCTGAGCTTGCGCCGCAGTTCGCCATCGAGGTTGGAAAAGGGTTCGTCGAGCAGCAGCAACTGCGGCTCCGGCGCGAGGGCCCGGGCCAGTGCGACGCGCTGTTGCTGGCCGCCGGACAGCTCGTGAGGGAAGCGCTTGCCGAGGTTCTTCAGGTTGACCAGTTCCAGCAGCTCCTCGACCACCCGGTTCTTCTGCGGGTGCTTGCGGATGCCGAAGGCAATGTTGTCCGCCACGCTCAGGTGCGGGAACAGGGCGTAGTCCTGGAACACCATGCCGATCCGCCGACGTTCCGGCGCCAGGGTGAAGCCGGCGCGGGAGATGGTTTCGCCGGCCAGCTGGATTTCACCTTCGTGCACCGGCTCGAAACCGGCAATCGCGCGCAGGGTGGTGGTCTTGCCGCAGCCGGAGGAACCGAGCAGGCAACCGATATCGCCGGCGTTGAGGTGCAGGTTGAGGTTCTGCACGACCCGTTGGTCCTGGTAGCCGCAGGCGAGATTGCGCAGGTTAAGCAGTAATGGCTGGCTCATGCGTGGTGGTACGCCGGCTCGACCAGAAACTCGAGCAGGGCCTTTTGTGCGTGGAGACGGTTTTCTGCCTGGTCCCACGCTACGGAGCGTGGATCGTCCAGCAGGTCGAGGCTGATTTCTTCGCCGCGGTGGGCGGGCAGGCAGTGCATGAACAGCACGTCTTCGGCGGCCAGGTCGAGCAACGCGCGATTGACCTGGAACGGCGCGAACAGCTTGAGGCGCAGGGCGGTTTCTTCTTCCTGGCCCATGGAGGTCCAGACGTCGGTGCTCACCAGGTGGGCGCCGATCACCGCGTCTTGCGGATCGCGCACGATGCTCACCCGGTCGCCGGCGCGGGCGACGAATTCAGGGTTGGGGTCGTAGCCTTCGGGGCAGGCGATGCGCAGTTGGAAGTCGAACTGGATCGCCGCTTCTATATAGCTGTTGCACATGTTGTTGCCGTCGCCGATCCAGGCCACGGTCTTGCCCTGGATCGAGCCGCGGTGTTCGAGGAAGGTTTGCATGTCGGCCAGCAACTGGCACGGGTGCAGGTCGTCGGACAGGCCGTTGATCACCGGTACGCGGGAGTTGGCCGCGAACTCGGTCAGGGTGCTGTGGGCAAAGGTACGGATCATCACCGCGTCGAGCATGCGCGACATGACGATGGCGCAGTCGCTGATCGGCTCGCCGCGACCCAGTTGGGTGTCGCGCGGGGACAGGAAGATTGCCTGGCCGCCGAGCTGGATCATGCCGGCTTCGAAGGACAGGCGGGTGCGGGTAGACGACTTCTCGAAAATCATCCCGAGAACGCGGTTTTTCAGGGGCTCGAAGAGTACGCCGCGGTTACGCAGGTCCTTCAGCTCGATGCCTCGACGAATCACGCTGACCAGCTCTTCGGGCGTGCAATCCATCAGGGAGAGAAAGTGCCTTGCGCTCATCATTAACTACCTTTTTGCAACAGACCGCAGATACTCAAAGCCTTGTTTTATCGAGAAACGGGCGAGACCTGCGGCGAAAGCCGCACGGGGCGACGAAATAGGGGAAGGCGCGATCTTATAATTAAATGTCGCGTCTTACCAATAGCAGGCTTGGTTTCTAAGGCTTTCACCACTTGCAGCGAGTGGCCTGGGCCAAAAAAGTGGGCCATTCGTGACGTTTTACAGCATGTTCAGATGGGCCCAGTTGGATGTGGAGTCAATCCACTTTGCATAGGTCCGCAGCAGCATTTGTACACTGCGCCTCGGCCGCTTTGCAACGCGCCTCGTGGCGCATGCCGCTATCAGGCATATGGCTGGCGCGGGCTGGGTTTTTCTCTGCCGGGCTCTTGGGCACTTCGAGCAGGGCGGGAAATTGGAAGGCTCGCGGCAGGGGATGTCGGCAGAAATATTTCCTCAGGCAAAGGGCCGGGGTTATAAATGCGCACCGGCAACAGGGAAGTGCTTGGAATGGATTCGAAAGAACAGCAACTGAAGACACTGTTGGGGTTGACGACGCGAACCCTGACCGACCTGACGGCATCGATCACCTCGATGTCCTTCGAGTTACTACGCAGCGAGGACAGCACCACGCGCAACGCTGCGCGACAGATGATCGAGCGCATGCTGACCATCAGCAGCCATCTCGATGAGCATTGGCGGCTGCTTGCCGAATTCAGCGGGGTGCAGGGCGGCGAGGCGCCGATGGACGGCATGACGCCGATCGCCCGGCAGGACGATCCACCGAGGCTGCCCTCCAACTGAGTCATCGGCTGGCTTGATGCTTGCCGATTCACAAGACGAACGTCTCTGGTGCTGATGCCGGTCTGGCACCATAGTTTTGTTCCCGCGGCCTGAGGCTGGCCGCCCCGAATAAAATAGAGACTGGCCATGACCAAGACTCTCCATCACCGTGCCTGCCACCTGTGTGAAGCCATCTGCGGCTTGACCATCGAAACCACCGAAGTCGACGGCGCCGGCCCGCAGATCACCTCGATCAAGGGCGATGCCCAGGACAGTTTCAGCCGCGGCCATATCTGCCCCAAGGCGGTGGCGCTGCAGGACATCCAGAACGATCCGGATCGGCTGCGCCAGCCCATGCGCAGGGTCGGCGGCGATTGGCAGGCGATCGAGTGGGGCGAGGCCTTCAAGCTGGTGGCCGAGCGCCTGGCGGCGATCCAGGAACGGCACGGCAACCATGCGGTGGCGGTCTATCAGGGCAATCCCAGCGTGCACAACTATGGGTTGATGACCCACAGCAACTATTTCCTCGGCCTGCTGAAAACCCAGAACCGCTTTTCCGCCACCTCGGTGGATCAGTTGCCGCAGCACCTGAGCAGCTACCTGATGTATGGCCATGGGTTGCTGCTGCCGATCCCGGATATCGATAACACCGATTTCATGCTGATCCTGGGCGGCAACCCGCTGGCGTCCAACGGCAGCATCATGACCGTGCCGGACGTGGAGAAGCGCCTGAAGGCGATCCAGGCGCGAGGCGGCAAAGTAGTAGTGGTCGACCCACGGCGCAGCGAGACGGCGGTCATGGCCGACCAGCATGTGTTTGTCCGTCCCGGCGGGGATGTGGCGCTGCTGTTCGGCATGCTGCATACGATTTTCGCGCAGGGGCTGACGCGTGACAGCCATCTGCCGGTGGACGGCCTGGCCGAGGTGCGTGAGGCCATTTCCTATTTCAGTGCCGAAGCCATGAGTCCTTTGTGTTCGGTGCCGGCGCAGCAGATCCGCCAGTTGGCGCGCGACTTCGCCGCGGCGGACAGGGCGGTGTGTTATGGCCGGATGGGCGTGTCCACCCAGTCGTTCGGTACCCTCTGCCATTGGCTGGTGCAGCTGCTCAACCTGGTGACCGGCAACCTGGACCGGGTCGGCGGCGCCCTGTGCACCGAGCCGGCGGTGGATCTGGTGGCGGCGACTTCGGGCGGGCACTTCAATGCCTGGCAAAGCCGAGTTTCCGGACGCCCTGAATATGGCGGCGAACTGCCGGTCTCGGCCCTGGCCGAAGAAATGCTGACCGCAGGCGAAGGGCAGGTACGGGCGCTGATCACGGTGGCCGGCAATCCGGTGCTCTCCACCCCCAACGGACGGCAGCTGGAGCAGGCTCTGGATGGCCTGGAGTTCATGCTCAGTATCGACCTGTACATCAACGAAACCACTCGTTATGCGGACCTGATCCTGCCATCGACCTCGGCCCTGGAGAACGATCACTACGACACCACGTTCAATATGTTCGCGGTGCGCAATGTCAGCCGCTTCAACCGGGCGATCCTGCCCAAGCCGGAAGGCGCGCTGCATGACTGGGAAATCTTCGTCGGCCTGGCCAGGGCCTTCGCCGCGCGGACCGGCAAGGAGCTCAAGCCGACCGTGCCGCCGGCGCAGATGATCGACAGGGGGCTGCGCGCAGGGCGGTATGGCGAGGCGTCCGGATTCAATCTGTCGGTGGCGACGCTGGCCGACCACCCCCACGGGATTGACCTGGGGCCGCTCAAGCCCAACCTGGCAGCGCGCCTGAAAACCGAGAACCGCCGGGTACAGGCTGCTCCCGCGGCGATCATGGCCGACCTCGAGCGCTTTGCCGCGTTGCAGGCTCCAGCGGCCGATGAGCTGGTGATGATCGGCCGGCGCCATGTGCGCAGCAATAATTCGTGGATGCACAACTACCATCGATTGGTGAAGGGCAAGCCACGGCATCAGTTGCTGATGAATCCCGATGATCTGGCCCGGCGAGGGCTGACTGACGGACAGCGTGTGCGGGTCAGTTCGCGGGTCGGGGCGATCGAGGTGGAAGTCCTTGCCAGCAGCGAGATGATGCCCGGGGTGGTCAGCCTGCCCCATGGCTGGGGGCATGGTCGGCCGGGGGTGCAGATGAGCATCGCCATGGTCCAACCCGGGTCGAGTGCCAATGACCTGACCGACGAGCGTCAGCTGGACGAGCTATCGGGCAATGCGGCGCTCAATGGCGTGCCGGTGACGGTGGAGGCGGCCTGAGGAGTCTGTCGGAGAGGCCGAGCATGGCGCTCGGCTTTCCGTTACAATGCGCCACCGTGTCGACAACAGAGTCGGAAAGTTCAGCCGAGGTGCTCCATGGATATCATCGAAACTATTAAAGAGCAGATTGCCAACAACACCATTCTGCTTTACATGAAAGGCTCGCCGAATGCCCCGCAGTGTGGCTTCTCCGCGAAAGCCGCTCAGGCCGTGATGGGGTGTGGTGAGAAGTTCGCTTACGTGGACATCCTGCAGAACCCGGAAATCCGCGCCAACCTGCCTAAATACGCCAACTGGCCTACTTTCCCGCAACTGTGGGTAGCCGGCGAACTGGTCGGCGGCAGCGACATTATGGCTGAGATGTTTGCCAATGGTGAGTTGCAGACCCTGATCAAGGCCGCCGCTGAAAAAGCCGCTGCCAAGACCGAAGCCTGATTCGCCCTCGGCAGGAGCGACAAGTTCGCTCCTGCCGGGTTGTGTGGATTTATCCACGCAATAAAAAGCCCCGCCCTCGTGAAGAGAGGCGGGGCTTTTTTATGGGCTGAACCTTGAGGGGAGTTACTCGTCGCCCATCTGCGATTGCAGGTAGTTCTCCAGGCCGACTTTATCGATCAGGCCCAGTTGGGTTTCCAGCCAGTCGATATGTTCTTCTTCCGATTCCAGGATGTCTTCCAGCAGCTCGCGGCTACCGAAGTCGCCAACCGATTCGCAATGGGCGATGGCGGCTTTCAGGTCGGCATGGCCGGTACGCTCGATGCGCAGGTCGCACTCGAGCATTTCCTTGGTGTGTTCGCCGATGTGCAGCTTGCCCAGGTCCTGGACGTTCGGCAGGCCTTCGAGGAAGAGGATGCGCTTGATCAGCTTGTCCGCATGCTTCATCTCGTCGATGGACTCGTGGTATTCGTGCTTGCCCAGCTTGTTCAGGCCCCAGTCTTCATACATGCGTGCGTGCAGGAAGTACTGATTGATCGCGACCAGTTCATTGGCAAGGATCTTGTTGAGATGCTGGATGACTGTGACGTCGCCTTTCATGATGGGGTCCTGCCCTGTAATTAGCGGTATATAAGGCAGAGTCTGAGCCGCACGATGATTAGTGTCAAACCTAAGTTATTGAATAATATATGAAAATTAATCGGAATAAGAATGTTTGTGTTCCGCGTTTTGACGCTAAACGATTGAATTACAGGCATAAAAAAGCCGGACATGAAGTCCGGCTCTTTTAAATGGCGTTAATTACGCAACATTAAATTCTACTGGGTAAGGAATCGCTGACTGGCTGCTTTGCAGTTCGGTCAGGGTTTCACGTACCACCTGTTTGGCGAGGCAGGCACATTTGCCACATTGACTGGCCACGCCGGTCGCTTGGCGTACTTCACGATAGCTGCAGCAACCGTCGTAGATTGCATCGCGGATTTGTCCGTCGGTGACGCCAGTGCAGAGGCAGACATACATAAGGTGAGAACCGTCGCTGGTTATGGCTCAATGCGACGGATCTTAATGTTAACGAGAATGATTGTCAAAGTGGTTTCCTGGGGCTTTTTGCCAGATGCGTATCTGGCAGACGAACGGTTTTTTCTAGCACGGGTGACGAGCTGTCCAGCAGGGCGGCTTTTTTGCGGCCTGAACCCAGGGGATGGAAAAACCACTAAGGACAGCTCAAAAACGCGGTGTATGATGTGCGGTCCTTACGAAGCGGGATCGAGTCACAGGGCTGTCGCTTGGCGGCGGCAAACTGGGCTGGATCTCATTCTTCATTCGATCACACCAGGAGATATCCAATGAGCGTACTCGTAGGCAAACAAGCCCCTGACTTCACCGTTCCCGCCGTTCTCGGCAATGGCGAAATCGTCGACAGCTTCACCCTGTCCTCGGCCATCAAAGGCAAATACGGCCTGGTGTTCTTCTACCCGCTGGACTTCACCTTCGTCTGCCCGTCCGAGCTGATCGCCCTGGACCACCGCATGGCTGACTTCAAGGCACGCAACGTTGAAGTGATCGCTGTTTCGATCGACTCGCACTTCACCCACAACGCCTGGCGCAACACCCCGATCAATGCCGGTGGCATCGGTCAGGTCCAGTACATCATGGCTGCCGACATGAAGCACGACATCGCCAAGGCCTACGACGTTGAGTCCGAAGGCGGCGTAGCTTTCCGTGGCGCGTTCCTGATCGACGACAAAGGTGTCGTTCGTTCGCAGATCGTCAACGACCTGCCGCTGGGCCGTAACATGGAAGAGCTGATCCGTCTGGTCGACGCTCTGCAGTTCCACGAAGAGCACGGCGAAGTTTGCCCGGCCAACTGGAAGAAAGGCGACAAGGGTATGACTGCTTCGCCAGAAGGCGTTGCTGCTTACCTGAGCGAGAACGCCGGCAAGCTGTAAGCCGCGCTTCACGCATAAAAAAACCGGCCCCAGGGCCGGTTTTTTTATGCGCGGTCGTTCAGCGACGGTATCAGTCGTTGAAGTCTTGCCAGCCGCCCATTTCCTTCCAGCGATTGACGATGCCGCAGAACAGGTCGGCAGTCTTCTCGGTGTCGTAGCGGGCGGAGTGCGCCTCACGGCCATCGAAGTCGATATCGGCAGCCTGGCACGCCTTGGCCAGCACGGTTTGGCCATAAGCCAGGCCGGCAAGCGTCGCGGTGTCGAAGCTGGAGAACGGATGAAACGGGTTGCGCTTCATGTCCAGGCGCGCGACAGCCGCGTTGAGGAAGCCCAGGTCGAAGCTGCTGTTGTGCCCGACCAGGATCGCGCGCTTGCAGCCGTTGGCCTTCAGCGCCTTGCGCACGCTACGGAAGATATCGTTCAGCGCGGTTTCTTCACTGACGGCCATGCGCAGCGGATGGTCGAGCTTGATCCCGGTGAACTCCAGCGCCGCGGCCTCGATGTTGGCGCCTTCGAAAGGCTCTACCCGGAAAAACAGGGTGTGCTCGGGGAACACGAAGCCCTTTTCGTCCATGCCGATGATGGTCGCGGCAATTTCCAGCAAGGCGTCGGTGGCCGAGTTGAAACCACCGGTTTCAACGTCGACGACTACCGGCAGGTAACCACGAAAGCGTGCCGCCATTGGATGACGCGAGCCACCACCGTTGTGACCGTCCTGCTCGTCGTCGAAATGGTCTTCACTCACGCGTGTTCCTCCAGCAGGCGCCAGCGCAGTTTTTCACCGGCGCGCAGCGGGATGACAGTCAGCTCGCCGAAAGGCAGGCTGGCAGGGGCGGTCCATTCTTCACGAACCAGGGTGATGCGATCGGTGTTGGCTGGCAGGCCGTAGAAGCGCGGGCCGTTGAGGCTGGCGAAGGCTTCCAGCTTGTCCAGCGCGTTGCGCTGTTCGAAGGCTTCGGCGTACAACTCGATCGCGGCATAGGCGGTGTAGCAGCCGGCACAGCCGCAGGCCGCTTCTTTGGCATGCTGGGCGTGGGGCGCGGAGTCGGTGCCGAGAAAGAACTTCTGGCTGCCGCTGGCGGCGGCGTCGAGCAGCGCTTCCTGGTGCACGTTGCGCTTGAGAATCGGCAGGCAATAGAAGTGCGGGCGAATGCCGCCAACCAGCATGTGGTTGCGGTTGTACAGCAGGTGATGGGCGGTGATGGTTGCTCCAACGTTGGCCGAGGCCTCGTTGACGAACTGCACGGCGTCACGGGTGGTGATGTGTTCGAACACCACCTTGAGCGTCGGGAAGCGCTCGACGACACGGCGCATGTGCTCGTCGATGAACAGCTTCTCGCGGTCGAACACGTCGACTTCACCGCGGGTGACTTCACCGTGGATCAGCAGCGGCAGGCCGACTTCGGCCATGGCCTCCAGCGCCGGGAAGATCTTGTCGATGCTGGTGACGCCCGAGTCCGAGTTGGTGGTCGCACCGGCCGGGTAGAGCTTGGCGGCATGGACGAAACCACTGGCCTTGGCCGCGCGAATTTCTTCGGGCTGGGTGCGATCGGTAAGGTAGAGCACCATCAGCGGCTCGAAGCGGCTGCCGGCCGGCCGCGCAGCGAGAATGCGCTGGCGATAGGCATCGGCTTCAGCGGCGTTGCGCACTGGAGGTACCAGGTTAGGCATGATGATGGCGCGACCAAAGGTGCGCGCGACATCCGCGACAGTATTGGTCAACACGGCACCATCGCGAAGATGAATATGCCAGTCGTCGGGACGCAGCAGGGTCAGGCGGTCGGACATTGGGGATTCCAGGCGGGTCAAACTCCAGTGAATGCTACCGGAAAAGACTCTTCCAGGCACTCGCTATCAAGTTTTGCGTGAAGCTTCCGATATCCCGAAGGTATGCCATAAACAGGCATTTCGATTTTCGTGATGTACAAGTCAGTGGAGCCTCCCGTGCGCCAGCGTTATCTAGCCTTGCTCAGTGTGTTCGCCAGTCTTCCCGCGATGGCGCTGACTTTCCAGACCCGTCTGGAGAGCATTGAGTGGACGGTCGAAGGCGATAAATTCGAGTGCCGTCTGAGCCAGCCGATCACTGATTTCGGTTCCGGGGAGTTCGTGCGTCGCGCCGGCGAGCAGGCGACCTTTCGCCTCAAGGCCTACAACCCGATGCTCGCTGGCGGTTCGGCCACGCTGCTCGCGGCGGCCGCGCCGTGGCAGCCGGGTCGGGGCGACATCAACCTGGGTTCGGTACGGCTCGGCAGCGGCGATGTGCTGTTCAACAGTTCGCAACTGCAGGCCGGGCGACTGATCGGTGGATTGATGGATGGGCGCAGCCCGGTGGTTCGCCACTATTCCCGTGAGGGCGGGGTGTCCGAGGTGCGCTTGTTGCCGGTCAAGTTCAGCAAGGCGTATGGCGACTACCAACGCTGTGTCGCCAAGTTGCTGCCGCAGAACTTCGATCAGGTCAGGCAATCCGAGGTCGGCTTCCCCGGGGGCGGTATCGACCTGGACGCCAAAGCCAAGGCCAGGCTGCAGGTGATGCTCGAGTTTCTCAAGGCCGATCCGACGGTCAATCACATCCAGCTCGATGGCCACTCGGACAACAGCGGCAACCGCTTGACCAACCGTGACCTGTCGCGGCGCCGGGCGCTGGCGGTGATGGAGTTCTTCAAGGCCAATGGCATTCCCGAGTCGCAGATCGAGATGCGTTTCCACGGTGAGCGCTACCCGTTGGCGCCCAACACCAACGCGGCGAACCGGGCCAAGAATCGTCGGGTCAACGTACAGCTGCAGCGTGTCCCGGTCGCAGAAAAACCGGCACCCCAGGCCGCTGCCCCCGCCAACGCCGCGGCGACGTCCTGAAACGGCTGTCGTCGCCCGCTCGACATAATCTGTCGCTTCGTCGTCATAAGCTGTCGCGCCTCTGTAAATTATCCGCGTTGATCGGTAGACTTGACGGCTTTCCGTAGAACCCCGTGGAGTGATGGCATGGCGGACGTAAACAAGGTCGTTCTGGCGTATTCCGGCGGCCTGGACACTTCGGTGATCCTCAAGTGGCTGCAGGATACTTATAACTGTGAAGTGGTGACGTTCACCGCTGACCTGGGTCAGGGCGAAGAGGTCGAACCTGCACGAGCCAAGGCGCAAGCCATGGGCGTGAAAGAGATCTACATCGACGATCTGCGCGAAGAGTTCGTGCGCGATTTCGTTTTCCCGATGTTCCGCGCCAACACCGTTTACGAAGGTGAGTACCTGCTGGGTACCTCCATCGCTCGTCCGTTGATCGCCAAGCGCCTGATCGAGATCGCCAACGAAACCGGTGCCGACGCCATTTCCCACGGAGCTACCGGCAAGGGCAACGATCAGGTTCGTTTCGAACTGGGCGCCTACGCCTTGAAACCAGGGGTGAAAGTGATCGCTCCCTGGCGTGAGTGGGACCTGCTGTCCCGCGAGAAGCTGATGGACTATGCCGAGAAGCACGCGATCCCGATCGAGCGTCACGGCAAGAAGAAATCCCCGTACTCGATGGATGCCAACCTGCTGCACATCTCCTATGAAGGCGGCGTGCTGGAAGACACCTGGACCGAGCACGAAGAAGACATGTGGCGCTGGACCGTCTCCCCGGAGAAGGCTCCCAACACCCCGACCTACATCGAGCTGACCTACCGCAACGGCGACATCGTGGCGATCGACGGCGTCGAGATGACCCCGGCCACCGTGCTGGCGACCCTGAACCGCATCGGCGGTGAAAACGGCATCGGTCGTCTGGACATCGTGGAAAACCGCTATGTCGGCATGAAGTCCCGCGGCTGCTACGAAACCCCTGGCGGCACCATCATGCTGCGCGCTCACCGGGCGATCGAATCGATCACCCTGGATCGTGAAGTCGCTCACCTGAAAGACGAGCTGATGCCCAAGTACGCCAGCCTGATCTACACCGGCTACTGGTGGAGCCCTGAGCGTCTGATGCTGCAACAGATGATCGACGCCTCCCAGGCCCACGTGAACGGCGTGGTTCGCCTGAAGCTGTACAAGGGCAATGTGATCGTCACCGGTCGCAAGTCCGATGAGTCGCTGTTCGATGCCAACATTGCGACCTTCGAAGAAGACGGCGGCGCCTACAACCAGGCGGATGCGGCTGGTTTCATCAAGCTCAATGCCCTGCGCATGCGTATTGCGGCCAACAAGGGTCGGACTCTGTTCTGATGCCTTGAGTCGTTTTAAAAGAGCCCCGCCATGAGCGGGGCTTTTTTATGCCTGATGTTTTAATCGATCAAACGGGTGTCTGGAGACCCTAACTAAAAGTTTCCACTGGCCATTGTTTCAATGGGATCTCGACTATCTTTCAGTCCGCTATTTTCAATACGAAGTGTAGGAAAGTCAGGAGTAGTTATATATAGGGGGCGACGTTCAATTTTTCCTTGTAGGGCAAATCCGTATTGTTTGTAAGGAACTTCTCGGGGCGATGCTGGCCAAGGGCATGGCCATGCCACGGGCTAAATGACTGGGTTATGGTGTTTGCTTGAAAAACCAATAGCGGACTCTGGACTTACCCATGAAGAAAGTTTTGATCGTAGATGATCATCCCGTCACTCGTCTGGCTGTGCGCATGCTGATGGAGCGGCACGGCTTTGAAGTAGTTGCCGAGGCGGACAATGGCATGGATGCCCTGAAACTGTCTTATGAACATGTTCCAGACATCCTTATTCTTGATATTGGTATTCCCAAACTCGATGGCCTGGAAGTTATCGCCAGACTTTCGTCAAAAGCCATGTCGACCAAAGTGCTGGTATTGAGCCTGCAAGTACCTGGCCCTTTCTCCATGCGCTGCATGCAGGCTGGTGCGGCCGGTTATGTGTGCAAGCAGCAGGACATCACTGAATTGATCAGCGCCGTCAGGGCCGTCCTGGCCGGCTACAGTTATTTTCCCAACGAAGCCTTGCATACCTTGCGCTCGAGCCTGGGCATCGCCAGCGAGGAGGGGATGTTGTCCAGCCTGTCGGGTCGAGAGTTGATGGTCCTGAAGCAACTCGCCGGTGGGCAGACCAACAAGGAGATTGCCGAGGGCCTGTGCTTGAGCAGTAAAACGGTAAGCACCTACAAAAGGCGGCTGTTGGGGAAACTCAACGCCCGCTCGCTGGTGGACCTGATCGAGTTTGCCAAGCGCCATCAGCTGGTATGAAGGTTAAGGCGCTACAACAAGGCGCGGAAGGAAAAAAACAGCGGCTTTTGCGAGCTTTCATCGCGTTGCGGGCCTGCCGGTCTGTCGGCGATGTTGGATCCCTCAGCCGCGCATGGCCTGGTTTGAAAAGAAGCGACTTGGAATGTTGGCCGGTGTAACAAAAAAGCCTCCGTCAAAGGAGGCTTTTTGTTACTAAAGATCAAAGTCGTAATCGGCCAGTTGCTTTTGCAAGCGCCGCTCTTCCAGAAGGTTGTCGATGGTCCGACGTTTGCTCAAGTTGGTCTTGGCCACCTCTACCACAGGCTCCGCATCTTCTGTTTCAACAGGGGTGAAGTCGTCTTCTACGTCCAGTTGTTCTTTGCCAGTACTCATAAGGTTAACTCCAGGCTAAGACTGCCATTGGCGCTCCTTATATCGATATTCTCGGGACTGGTAAAAAAGATTTTTTCAATCGACCTATCATCAAAATCAATGATTGCTCAATCGTCAGAGGTCTTGTGCTTGTATTCGCACAGGTCCTCGATCCGGCAGCTTCCGCAGCGCGGCTTGCGGGCCAGGCACACATAGCGGCCATGGAGGATCAGCCAGTGATGGGAGTCGAGGAGATACTCCTTGGGCACGAATTTCATCAGTTTCTTTTCGACCTCCACGACATTCTTTCCAGGGGCCAGCCCTGTGCGGTTGCTGACCCGGAAGATGTGCGTATCGACGGCCATGGTCAGTTGGCGGAAAGCCGTGTTGAGTACCACGTTGGCGGTCTTCCTGCCGACGCCTGGCAGGGCTTCGAGCTCTTCGCGGGTCTGCGGGACTTCGCTGTTGTGACGTTCCACCAGCAGGCGGCAGGTCTCGATCACGTTTTTGGCCTTGCTGTTGTACAGGCCGATGGTCTTGATGTACTCGGACAGGCCTTCGACGCCCAGGGCATAGATGGCGGCCGGCGTATTGGCCACGGGGAAGAGCTTGGCCGTCGCCTTGTTGACCCCGACATCGGTGGACTGGGCCGAAAGGATCACGGCAATCAGCAGCTCGAAGGGCGACGAATAGGCCAGTTCGGTTTTCGGTTCCGGATTGTCTTCGTGCAGCCTGCGGAAAATTTCCAGGCGTTTTGCGGCATTCATGGGTGAGTCATTTCCTTGAAGGCGGTCGATGTGAGGTCGAAGAAGCGGCCCAGGCCTGCCTGGCGGCCAGCAACAGCCCCAGCAGGATAAAACCGCCAGGTGCGAGTGTAAGCAGGTGCAAGCCGCCCTGGGCGGTCAGAACCCAGCCTGGCCAGTCGACGTCGTTCATTCCCAGCAGCCATTGCAGATGATTGCCGAGGGTGCCACTGCCGAAGGCTTCGCGCAGCGCGCCCAGGATAACCAGCAGCAGGCAGAACAGGCCGGCAAGACGCAAGCGCACGGGGCGCTGGAAAAAATCCTGGTATTCCAGCACTACGCATTGCACGGCAATCAGGCCCAGGTAGAGGGCCAACTGTTGTTGCAGCTCGAACGCCGAGGCCTGCGCGGCCAGCATGGCACAGCTGGTGAGCGTGGCGCTGAGCAGGATACTGGCGCCCAGGCGGCCCTGGCCAGCCAGGCGTGGGCGCAGGGCATTCATGCACAGGCCGAATACTGTGCTCACACAGAGAAATACCAGGGCCAGCCCCAGGGCCTTGACCAGTGAGTCGCTGGCACCGATCAACGGCGCGAGCATCAGGGCGTTCTGCAGGGTCGAGGATTTATTCATGGGCGGGACTTCCCAGCAGTTGTTCGCGGTGCTCATCGAAGTAACGCAGGCTGTCGTGAATCCCCTCGACCACCGCCCGTGAGGTGATGGTGGCCCCGGCCATCTGGTCGAATTGGCCATTGTCTTTTTTCAGCGCCCAGCCGGCGTCGCCCGGGTCACCCAGTGATTTGCCGATAAAACCCTGCAGCCAGGCATTCGGGCGCTCGGCGATGCGCGCGCCCAGCCCGGGCGTTTCAGAATGCCGCAGAGCCTTGCTGCCCAGCAGTTTGCCGTTGGCGGCGACGCCGATCAGCAGCTCGATCGGGCCGCCATAACCGCTGACCTGGCTGCGTAGCAGCACAGCGCTGGGTTGGCCGTTGCGGGTGGCGCGATAACCGGCGAGCAGGGTGCTGTGGCTGAGCTGGATGTTATCGATGGCCAGCGGCTGATCCAGCGGCTGATTGTCGTAGCTGTCGACGGGCAGGAGATCCAGCAGGTTGCGTGCCTGGATGGCGCGCTGTTCGCGCTCGATGCGGGGAGCCGTCGTCTGATGGACGAAGAAAGTGCCAGTGGCGCCGACAGCCGCCAGCAGTGCCAACACTCCCAGGCTCGTTGCGCGGTTCATGGCAGGGAAGGCTCGGGCGGCGGAGCAGCCAGGCGCTCCAGGGCGGGGACGGCGAGGTTCATCAGCAGTACGGCGAAGGCGACACCGTCCGGGTAACCGCCCCAGGTGCGGATCAGGTAAGTCAGCAGACCGACGCCGACCCCGAATAGCAGGCGTGCCTTTGTGTTCCTGGGGCCGGAGACCGGCTCGGTGACGATAAAAAAGGCGCCAAGCATGGTCGCGCCGCTCAGCAGGTGGAAAAACGGCGAGCCGTGGGAGTCCGACCCGGAACCGTTCCAGCACAGCAGGCTGATGACGAACAGGCTGCCGAGCATGCCGGCCGGGGCGTGCCAGCTGAATACCCGTTGCTGCAGCAAAAAGGCGCCGCCGGCGAGAAAGGCCAGGTTGACCCATTCCAAGCCCTTGCCGCCGAAATGGCCGAAGGCGGCATTGCCGGCGAACAGTTCATCGATGGTCAGGCTTTTGTTGATGCGCAGGCTGTCGAGTGCCGTGGCCTGGGCCCAGGCATCGGGCGCGGTTCTGTCGAGGGCTATGCCGAAGATCTGCTGCAAGCCGCCCAGCAGGTCCAGGCCATGGGAGGCCGGCCAATGAGTCATCTGCTGGGGGAAAGAGACCAGCACCAGGGCATAACCGAGCATTGCCGGGTTGAACGGATTCTTGCCGACGCCACCATACAGGTGCTTGCCGAACAGCAAGGCACAAGCGGCCGCGCTGACCGTCAGCCACCACGGGCAATACGGCGGCAAGGCCAGGGTCAGCAAGGTGGCGCTGACCAGGGCGCTGCCATCACCAAGGAAAGGACGCAATGGCCACTGGCGCAATCGCAGCACCGCGGCTTCGACGGCAAGGGCGGTGGCACAGGCCAGCAGGAGGTTGATCAGAATCCCCCAGCCAAACAGCCAGAAGAGCGCCAGCAGTCCCGGCAGGGTCGCCAGAAGCACACGCTGCATGGCTTGTCGCAGGCGTTCGTCCGGTTGCTCAAGGGGCGTCATGGGCTTGTACCTGGCGCTCGGCTTCGGCCAGTCGCTCGCGGGCCTTGGCCAACAGTGGCGGCGGGGTGTCGCTGTGACGCTCCAGCTTGCTGACTTCTGCCCGCGCGTAAGCCAGTTCGGTTTTCAGTTGCCGCAGGCGGGCGTCGATCGGGCGTTTTTCGACTCGCACCAGATTGGGCGCCGGTTGCCCGCTGGCTTCTTCGGTCGCATGCAAGGCCTGTTCTGCGTCTTTCAGTGCCTGCTGCAGACTGGCCAGTTGCTCGGCGGGCGCCTGGCTGTCCTGGGCCTTTTTCAGTTCGGCGCGGCGCATCGCCAGCTGGATTTTCGCGCGCTTGAGCTCGGCGTCTTTGGCCGGGGGCGCTGAGGCCAGGGTTTCGACGGTGGTTTCGACAGCGCCTTCCAGCTGCGCGAGCGCTTGCTCGGCGGCCTCGAACTGGCGCTGCAGGACGATCAGTTGCGACTGTTGCTCGAAGGTCGGCGGATGGCCGAAGGCTTTCAGCGATTTGTTCAACTGGGCCCGGCTCATTGCCAGATCGATCTTGGCTTTTTTCACCGCGGCATCGGCGGCGGCCGCCTTTTGCGCGCGCACCCGCTCGATGGCCGCCTGCACCGGGTCCAGGCTGGTTTCACTGGGCTGCGCCGCACGTTGCGCGCGGGCGGCCCGTTCGGCCTGCTTGTGCTGTTCTTCGCGTTGCAGCCGGGCATTGCGGCGCTCGAAGCGCTGGCGCGCATGATCGCGCTTGGCGGTCCGGGCGCGCAGTTCTTCGAGACCGGTGGCCAGACCGCCGACGATCGGCAATACGTCATTCAGCGGCAGCGGATACATCTCGATACAGTCCACCGGGCACGGCGCCACGCAGAGATCGCAGCCGGTGCATTCGTCGATCAGCACCGTGTGCATCTGCTTGGCCGCGCCGACTATGGCATCCACCGGGCAGGCCTGGATGCACTTGGTGCAGCCGATGCATTCGGCTTCGCGGATAAAGGCCACCTGGGCCGGCGCCGGGCCACGGCTGATGTCCAGTTCCACGACCGGGACATTCAGCAGCCTGGCCAGGCCGGCAATGGTTTCGTCGCCGCCGGGCGGGCACTTGTTGATCGCCTCGCCGTTGGCGATGCCTTCGGCGTAGGGCTTGCATCCGGGGTGGCCGCACTTGCCGCATTGGGTCTGCGGCAGCAGGGCGTCGATGCGTTGAATCAGACTCATGGGTTGAGCAGTCCGTTGAAACCGAGAAATGCCACCGCCATCAGGCCGGCGCTGATCAGGTCGATCGGCAGGCCGCGAAAGGGCAGGGGCACATCGTTGTTGAAAATGCGTTGGCGCAGGTCGCTGAACAGGCTCAGCACCAGCCAGAAACCGAGGCCCGCACCCAGGCCCAGGGCGAGGCTATGACCGATTCCCCGATTGGCCTGGACCGCCAGCAGCAACGCGCCGAGCACGCCGGCATTGCCCAGCAGCAGCGGCCAGAGGCCGTCGAATGGCAGCCCGGGCAACATCCGGCTCAGCAGCTTGAGCAGCGGTGCGATCAGCAGCACGCCCAGCGGCAGGAACACGAACAGTTGCAGCGAGGTCAGGCCCAGCGGTACCAGCAGCGCCTGATAAAGCCCGTAGCCCAGCAGGCTGCAGAGCAGCATCAGGCAACTGGTGGCGATCCCCAGGGCATGGATCCGCCGCCGCGCAACCTGCGGTTCGGCACTGGCCTGCAACAGCGGATCGACGCCCAGCGGCCACTGCAACACGAAGTTGTTGATCAGGGCAGCACTGATGAGCGTGAGGACAATCTCGGTCATGTTCGTGGCCGGTGAGGGCGGGCGGATACCTGAAGACTAGGCAATTATCCGGCAAGGGCGCAGGCCCATCCATATATGAAAATCCCCCCGCCACGCAGCGGCGCGACGGGGGGATCGATCCCGCAAGCGGAGTTACTTGATCCGCTGGCCTGGCTTGGCGCCGCTGTCCGGGCTCAGCAGGTAGATCTCTTCGCCGCCGGGGCCGGCCGCCATCACCATGCCTTCGGAAATGCCGAATTTCATTTTCCGTGGCTTGAGGTTGGCGATCATCATGGTCAGGCGACCGTCGAGTTTGGACGGATCCGGGTAGGCGCTCTTGATCCCGGAGAACACGTTGCGTTGCTCGTCGCCGATATCCAGGGTCAGGCGCAGCAGCTTGTCGGCGCCTTCCACATGTTCGGCCTTGACGATCAGCGCCACGCGCAGGTCGACGGCGGCGAAAGTGTCGAAGTCGATTTCCGGCGACAGCGGATCCTTGGCCAGCTCGCCGTTGCCCGCAGGCTTGGCTTCACCGGTGTCGGTCTGGCTGGCGGTCAGGTCTTCTTTCGAGGCGTCGGTCATGGCTTGTACTTTCACGGGGTCGATCCGCGTCATCAGCGGCTTGAATGCGTTCAGCTGGTGGTTGCTCAGCAGGTGCTGGTGGTCGTTCCAGGTCAGCGGGGCGACATTGAGGAACGCCTCGGCGTCGGCGGCCAGCAGCGGCAGCACCGGCTTGAGGAAGATCACCAGTTGGCGGAACAGGTTGACGCCGGTGGCGCAGATGGCCTGGACTTCATCCTGCTTGCCTTCCTGCTTGTTCAACGACCACGGCGCCTTGTCGGCGATCCAGGCGTTGGCGCGGTCGGCCAGGGCCATGATTTCACGCATGGCGCGGGCGAAGTCACGGGCCTCATAAGCGTCGGCGATGCTCGGCGCGGCCGCCAGGAAGGCGTCGGTCAGCTCCGGCGCGGCGTTCTGGTCCACCAGCACACCGGCGTTGCCTTTGTGGATGAAGCCGGCGCAACGGCTGGCGATGTTCACCACCTTGCCCACCAGGTCGGAGTTGACCTTCTGCACGAAGTCTTCGAGGTTCAGGTCCAGGTCGTCGACGCCGCGGCCCAGCTTGGCCGCGTAGTAGTAACGCAGGTATTCCGGCGACAGGTGGTCGAGGTAGGTCCGGGCCTTGATGAAGGTGCCGCGGGACTTGGACATCTTCTGGCCGTTGACGGTCAGGTAGCCGTGCACGTTGATGCCGGTCGGCTTGCGGTAGCCGGCGCCTTCGAGCATGGCGGGCCAGAACAGCGCGTGGAAGTTGACGATGTCCTTGCCGATGAAGTGGTACAGCTCGGCGGTCGAGTCCTTGCCCCAGAACGCATCGAAGTCCAGCTCCGGCGTGCGGTTGCACAGGTTCTTGAAGCTGGCCATGTAGCCGATCGGCGCGTCCAGCCAGACGTAGAAGTACTTGCCCGGCTCGTCGGGGATCTCGAAGCCGAAATACGGTGCGTCGCGGGAGATGTCCCACTGTTGCAGGCCGACATCCAGCCATTCGGCGATCTTGTTCGCCACGGCGTCCTGCAGGGTGCCGCTGCGGGTCCATTGCTGCAGCATCTGCTGGAAGTCCGGCAGCTTGAAGAAGAAGTGCTGGGAATCCTTGAGCACCGGGGTGGCGCCGGAAATCGCCGACTTCGGATCCTTCAGGTCGGTCGGCGCGTAGGTGGCGCCGCATTTTTCGCAGTTGTCGCCGTACTGGTCCTCGGTGCCGCATTTCGGGCAGGTGCCCTTGATGAAGCGGTCGGCCAGGAACATTTGTTTTTCCGGGTCGAAATACTGGGTGATCGAGCGCGTGGCGATGTGCCCGGCGTCGCGCAGCTTCAGGTAGATCTGGCTCGACAGCTCACGGTTTTCTTCGGCGTGGGTCGAGTGGAAATTGTCGAAGTCCACCAGGAAGTCGGCAAAGTCGGCGCTGTGTTCGGCCTGGACGTTGGCGATCAGTTGTTCCGGGGTGATGCCTTCCTTTTCCGCGCGCAGCATGATGGCCGAGCCGTGAGCGTCGTCCGCGCAGACATAGATGCATTGGTTGCCGCGATGCTTCTGGAAGCGCACCCACATATCGGTCTGGATGTACTCAAGCATATGGCCAAGATGGATGGAACCATTGGCATAGGGCAGGGCGCTGGTGACGAGGATCTTGCGTGGCTCGGACATGGGGCTCGGCTACTTGATGAAACGGAGGTCGGCCACTATAAAGCGCCGAGAAATATATTTCACCCCGTGAGCCCGGTTTTCCACGGCCGTCGTAGCCATCGGCGGGCGTGCTATATGATGCTTTGGCATCCCGCCCACGCCACGGAACAGGTAGGATAGCCGCCTGATTTTCCCGTCTTGTTATCGGAGTTGCCCATGAGCGCCGTCAATCGCGCAGCGGTGGAAGCCGTTCTTCGCCAATACACCGACCCCTACCTGAACCAGGACCCGGTCAGCGCCGGTTGTGTCCGTTCCATCGACATCCAGGGCGACGAGGTGCGTGTCGAACTGGAGATCGGTTATGCCGCCGGTCTGTTCAAGAGTGGCTGGGCCCAGTTGCTGAAGCTGGCCATCGAAAACATGGACGGCGTGGTTATCGCTCGCGTCAATGTCACCAGCGTGATTGCCGCGCACAAGGCCCAGGCGCAGATTCCGGGCCTGGCCAACGTCAAGAACGTGGTGGCGGTGGCATCCGGCAAGGGCGGGGTGGGCAAGTCCACCACCGCGGCCAACCTGGCCCTGGCCCTGGCCCGCGAAGGCGCCAAGGTGGGGATTCTCGATGCCGACATCTATGGCCCGAGCCAGGGCATCATGTTCGGCATCGCCGAGGGCACCCGGCCGCAGGTCAAGGATCAGAAATGGTTCGTGCCGATCAAGTCCCACGGCGTCGAGGTCATGTCCATGGCCTTCCTGACCGACGACAACACGCCGATGGTCTGGCGCGGGCCGATGGTCTCCGGCGCCCTGCTGCAACTGGTGACCCAGACCGCCTGGGGCGACCTGGACTACCTGGTGATCGACATGCCGCCGGGCACCGGCGATATCCAGCTGACCCTGGCGCAGAAGGTCCCGGTGGCCGGCGCGGTCATCGTCACCACCCCGCAGGACCTGGCGTTGCTGGATGCGCGCAAGGGCGTGGAGATGTTCCGCAAGGTCAACATCCCGGTGCTGGGCGTGGTGGAAAACATGGCCGTGCATATCTGCTCCAATTGCGGCCATGCCGAGCATCTGTTCGGCGAGGGCGGTGGCGAGAAGCTGGCGACCCAGTACGGTGTCGAGCTGCTGGCCTCGCTGCCGCTGTCGATGCTGATTCGCGAGCAGGCCGACGGTGGCAAGCCGACCGTGATCGCCGAGCCGGAAAGCCAGATCGCCATGGTCTATCAGGAACTGGCCCGCCATGTCGGCGCGCGCATCGTGTTGCAGGAAGCCGCGGCACCGGCGATGCCGAACATCACCGTCAGCGACGACTGAGCCGGTTGGGCCAACAAAAAAGCCCGGTGCACTGCACCGGGCTTTTTTATGAGCATTTCATGGGTGGGTTTCAGATCCGCAGGCCGCCCGTCCAGCTCGAGAATCCGGCCGGTGTAATAGTCGTTCTCGAAGATGTAGGCCGCCGAATGAGCGATTTCTTCCGGCTTGCCCATGCGCTTGAGCGGGATGCCGGAGGTCATTCTTTCCAGGGCCTCGGGTTTCATGCCCTGGGTCATTTCGGTTTCGATGAAGCCCGGTGCGATGCCGGCCACGCGGATGCCGTAGCGCGCCAGTTCCTTGGCCCAGGTCACGGTCGCCGCGGCGACCCCGGCCTTGGCCGCGGAGTAGTTGGTCTGGCCGATATTGCCGGCACGGGAAATCGACGAGATGTTGATGATCGCGCCACTGGTTTTCAGCTCGACCATCTTCGCCGCGACTTCGCGGGTGCAGAGGAACACGCCGGTCAGGTTGACGTCGATCACCGACTGCCACTGGGCCAGGCTCATCTTGCTCATCTCGCCGTCCTTGACCTTGAGCAGCAGGCCGTCGCGCAGGATGCCGGCGTTGTTGATCAGGCCGTGAATGGCGCCGAAGTCCGCGGCGACCTGGGCGACCATGTGTTCCACCTGCTCTTCATGGGCAACGTTGCACAGGTAGGCGCGGGCTTCGACTCCCGCCGCCTGGCAGGCGGCAACGGCCTGGTCGAGTTTCTCCTGGTTCAGGTCGACCAGCGCGAGCCTGGCGCCTTTGCTGGCGAAATACTCCGCCATGGAGCGGCCCAGACCCTGGCAACTGCCGGTGATAATGATTACTTTGTCATTGAGTTGCATTCGCATGCTCCGAAAGCAGAACTGGAGTGGTGTCCTTCAAGGCGCCTCTCTTGTGCGTCGGGCATGGCCTGGCTGCAGATTGAGAATTGCCCCCGATGGCGTCGCTGGAACTTTGCTCCAGGCGCCCGTCCGTTTTAGACGGATTCTATATAAGGAGTCATAAATTGAGCGTTGAAGCTGCGAAGCATGCACGAGAATTACTGCTCAAGGAATACCGTGGCGTGCTGTCGACGCACTCCAAGGCCATGCCGGGTTTTCCCTTCGGCTCGGTGGTTCCTTATTGCCTGGACGAGCAGGGGCTGCCGCTGATCCTGATCAGCCGCATTGCCCAACACACCCATAACCTGCAGAAGGATCCCAAGTGTTCGCTGCTGGTGGGCGAACGCGAAGCCGAGGACGTCCAGGCAGTGGGGCGCCTGACCTATCTGGCCGAAGCCGAAAAGCTCGAAGACGCCGCGGCGATCGAGGCGGCCGCCGAACGCTACTACCGGTATTTCCCGGAGTCGCAGAACTACCACAAGGCCCACGATTTCGATTTCTGGCGGCTCAAGCCGGTGCGTCATCGCTACATCGGCGGCTTTGGCGCGATCCACTGGATCGACCAGGTGACGCTGGCCAATCCGTTCGCCGGCAAGGCCGAGCTGAGCATGGTCGAGCACATGAACAGTGATCACGCCAAGGCGATCGCCCATTACGTGGACCTGGCTGGCCTGCCGAAAACTGCCGCGGCGCAACTGGCTGGCATCGATACCGAAGGCATGCACCTGCGGATCGGCCAGGGGGTGTACTGGCTGCCGTTCCCAAGCCCCTGTAATACGCCGACACAAGTACGCGAGGCCTTGGTTTTTCTGGCTCACGCCGAGCAATGGCCGAAAAATGCCGGGGCCGAGGCTTGAATTCACGAATTGCCGACGTCATTTAGGGTCTACTGGAAGGCATTCTTCCGTAGAGGAAACCATTTGATGCGCCCTTTTCTGTTGCTCTTTCTGCTGTTCCCGGTGCTAGAGCTGTTCGTCTTCGTCAAAGTCAGCGGTGCGATCGGGTTTTTCCCGGCGCTGCTGCTGATCATCCTGGGTTCGATGCTGGGTGTGCTGGTCCTGCGCGTCGCGGGGCTGGCCACGGCATTGCGTGCCCGTGAAAGCCTGAACCGCGGCGAATTGCCGGCCCAGACCATGCTCGAAGGCCTGATGCTGGCCCTGGCGGGCGGCCTGTTGATCCTGCCTGGCTTCATCAGCGACATCTTCGGCCTGTTCATGCTGTTGCCGATCACTCGTCGCCTGCTGGCCAACAAGATGCGCCAGCGCGCCGAAGAACAGGCCATTCGTCAGCGTGCCTTCGCCGACGACATGCAGGCTGCCCGTGGCGGTCCCGCGCCGCAGCGCCCTCTGGGGCGTGAGCCGAATGTGATCGAAGGCGAGTTCGAGCACCGCGATTCCTGAGTCTCTCAATGATCGACACGGCACCTTCGGGTGCCGTGTTCGTTTTGCCCGACTGAAAATCTAAAAAAATTCACTGGGCAGCCCTTGTAATAAGCATATGCGCCCACATGTATCGGTCACCGCAAGGTTTCTGGTGGCGACACCAGACAGACTTCCGCGTCTCGCTCGTCGAGCCGCAACCGGCCACGCCGGATTTGTTAACCCGCCGGTAACGACACCGGCCGCTGAAAACCATAATTAGGAGAGATCGACAATGAAGCTTCGTCCTCTGCATGACCGCGTCGTCATCCGTCGCAGCGAAGAAGAGAAGAAAACCGCTGGCGGTATCGTTCTGCCAGGTTCGGCTGCTGAAAAAGCCAACACCGGTGAAGTTCTTGCTGTAGGTCCAGGCCGCGCTCTGGAAAACGGTGAAGTACGTGCGCTGGCCGTGAAAGTGGGTGACAAGGTTGTGTTCGGCCCTTACTCCGGCAGCAACACTGTGAAGGTAGACGGCGAAGACCTGCTGGTAATGGCTGAGAACGAAATTCTCGCCGTTATCGAAGGCTGATTACCCGCTCATTTTCCCGTTACTACAAAGTATTTAAGGAATATCGATCATGGCTGCTAAAGAAGTTAAATTCGGCGACTCCGCCCGCAAGAAAATGCTCACCGGCGTTAACGTCCTGGCTGACGCGGTAAAAGCGACCCTGGGCCCGAAAGGCCGTAACGTGATCATCGAGAAGAGCTTCGGCGCTCCGACCATCACCAAGGACGGCGTTTCCGTCGCCAAAGAAATCGAGCTGAAAGATCGCTTCGAAAACATGGGCGCGCAGCTGGTAAAAGACGTTGCTTCCCGTGCCAACGATGACGCCGGCGACGGTACCACCACCGCTACCGTACTGGCTCAGTCGATCGTCAACGAAGGCCTGAAAGCCGTCGCTGCCGGCATGAACCCGATGGACCTGAAACGCGGCATCGACAAGGCGACCATCGCCATCGTCAAAGAGCTCAAAGGTCTGTCCAAGCCATGCGCCGATTCCAAGGCCATCGCTCAGGTCGGCACCATCTCCGCCAACTCCGACAACTCCATCGGCGACATCATTGCCGAAGCCATGGAAAAAGTCGGTAAAGAAGGCGTGATCACCGTTGAAGAAGGCTCGGGCCTGGAAAACGAACTGTCTGTCGTTGAAGGCATGCAGTTCGACCGTGGCTACCTGTCCCCTTACTTCATCAACAAGCCGGACACCATGGTCGCCGAGCTGGACGGCCCGCTGATCCTGTTGGTGGACAAGAAGATCTCCAACATCCGCGAAATGCTGCCAGTGCTGGAAGCCGTTGCCAAAGCCGGCCGCCCACTGCTGATCGTGGCTGAAGACGTTGAAGGCGAAGCCCTGGCGACTCTGGTTGTGAACAACATGCGTGGCATCGTCAAAGTCGCTGCCGTCAAGGCACCAGGCTTCGGCGACCGTCGCAAGGCCATGCTGCAGGACATCGCCGTCCTGACCGGCGGTACCGTCATCTCCGAAGAGATCGGCCTGAGCCTGGAAAGCACCACCCTGGAGCACCTGGGTAACGCCAAGCGCGTGATCCTGTCCAAAGAAAACACCACCATCATCGACGGTGCTGGCGTTGAAGCGGACATCCAGGCTCGTGTGACCCAGATCCGTCAACAAGTGGCCGACACTTCGTCCGACTACGACCGTGAAAAACTGCAAGAGCGTCTGGCCAAGCTGTCCGGCGGCGTTGCGGTGATCAAGGTTGGCGCCGGTTCCGAAGTTGAAATGAAAGAGAAGAAAGCCCGCGTTGAAGACGCCCTGCACGCTACCCGTGCAGCCGTTGAAGAAGGCGTGGTACCTGGCGGTGGCGTAGCCCTGATCCGTGCCCTGCAATCGATCAGCGGCCTGAAAGGCGACAACGCCGACCAGGACGTGGGTATCGCTGTTCTGCGTCGCGCTGTCGAAGCACCTCTGCGCCAGATCGTTGCCAACTCCGGTGATGAGCCAAGCGTAGTGGTCGACAAGGTCAAGCAGGGTGAAGGTAACTACGGTTACAACGCTGCTACCAGCGAATACGGCGACATGATCGAAATGGGCATCCTGGACCCAACCAAGGTGACCCGTTCGGCGCTGCAAGCGGCATCCTCCATCGGCGGTCTGATCCTGACCACCGAAGCGGCTGTTGCTGAAATCGTTGAAGACAAGCCTGCGGCTGGCGGCATGCCAGACATGGGCGGCATGGGTGGCATGGGCGGCATGATGTAAGCCAGCCTTACCCCTGTACGAAAAAGCCCCGCCGGCGAAAGCCGGCGGGGCTTTTTTATGGACGGGAGTTTTTGCCTGGGCCATCGCCGCGAGCAAGCGCGCTCCTACAGGTGTGCATGGTTTTGTAGGAGCGAGCTTGCTCGCGAAAAGACCTCAGGCCTTCACCGCTTCCGTCTCCATCACCGGCTCGGCCTTGGCTGCCGGTCGATAAAGAATGAAGTAGTACGCCCCCAGGCAGATCAGCCAGCAGAAGATCGCGGTCCAGACGTTGTGGGAGAAGAAGTGCGCGCCCTGCAGCATGCGCCCGACCGAGAACACCGTGCCGAGGGCAAAGGCGAACACCAGCGCCTTGCGCGCCAGGCGCGGGCGCCGGTCACGCAGGACAAAAAACAGCGCGAACAGGGTGAAACCGGTGGCGGCATGGCCGCCTGGCCAGCAGCGACCAGGCTTGTCGGTCGCTGGCCGGGGGCTGAGCAGTTCGCTGTAGGTTTCCTTGCCGCCGAACTCTTTCAGGCTCCACGGGCATTGCACGGCGGTGACCGCCTTGACCGGGGTGACAAAGGCGGTGGCCAGGCCCAGGGACAGCACCAGGCAACCCAGCTCGCGCTTGAACGGCTTGAGACGCTGGACGAAGAAGGCACTGATGAAGCCGACAATGGCCAGCACCGAAAAGACGATGACCAGCTGCTTGGCCCGGTCATGCAGGATATTTTCCAGGAAATAACTGTGGCCGCCGATGAAACCGCCAGCGGCGGGGTCATAAAAGTACCGGGCCAGGTCCATGTCCAGGGTGGTCAGTTCGAGCAGTAGGAGGATGACGGCGGCAAGGGCGGGTATGCCCAGGCAGATCCACCAGTTCAGTGCCCTGGAGGTGGGGCGGGCGAGGGTCGAAGCCATGGAAAATCCTTTGAAGGGAGCATGTGATCGCGGGTTCCCGCGGAGTTTGAACCTGTTGCTGTCGTCGGCGTGTGAACCCTGGGTGAAAAACTCGTCAAGGCCCTGGAACCCTGCGGCGGCATTCGCCACGGGGGCTTGAACAACCCTAGCCGTCAGCCACGCTTGGCCTTAAGCTGCGCGAGCCAAGACGGCCGTAACTGTGTGCGGAGAGAGTGCCCATGCGAATTCTACTGGTTGAAGACAACCGCGATATTCTGGCCAACCTGGCCGACTACCTGGGGCTTAAAGGCTACACCGTGGACTGCGCCCAGGACGGTCTGTCGGGCCTGCATCTGGCCGCCACCGAACATTACGACCTGATCGTGCTCGACATCATGCTGCCGGGTATCGACGGTTACACCCTGTGCAAGCGCCTGCGCGAAGATGCCCGCCGCGATACACCGGTGATCATGCTCACCGCACGCGATCAACTGGATGATCGCCTGCAGGGCTTCAAGTCCGGGGCCGACGATTACCTGGTCAAGCCCTTCGCCTTGTCCGAGCTGGCCGCGCGCGTCGAGGCGGTCATGCGCCGTACCCAGGGCGGCGGGCGCCGGGCCCTGCAGGTCGGCGACCTGAGTTATGACCTCGACACCCTGGAGGTCACCCGCGAAGGACGCCTGCTCAAGCTCAACCCGGTGGGGCTCAAGTTGCTGGCGGTGCTGATGCAGAAGAGCCCCCATGTGCTGCGCCGGGAAATTCTCGAAGAGGCGCTGTGGGGCGACGACTGCCCGGACAGCGACAGCCTGCGCAGCCATGTCCACCAGTTGCGCCAGGTGATCGACAAGCCATTCGGCAAACCGTTGCTGCATACCGTGCACGGTGTCGGTTACCGCCTGGCCGAGGGTCGTGATGGAGTTTAAGCAAAGCCTTTCCCAGCGGATCATCATCGCCTTTGCGCTGATGAGCGCGCTGGTCGCTGGAGCCTTCGCCCTGGGTATCGTGGCGACGGTGCACCTGGTGGAAGAGAAGCTGATTTCCGCGGGCCTGGGGGGCGACCTTCAGCGTCTGCTGTTGATGGACAACGTTTCCGACTGGAGCCACCGTCCCGAGCCGGACCAGCTGTTTTACTTCAGCGGCGGGCGCGGCGACTTCGACCTGCCCAAGGATCTGCGGCATCTGGATCCGGGCTTTCATGAAGTCTTTCGCGAGCAGCTGTCGTATCACGCCATGGTCGAAGTGGTCGACGGTCGACGCTATGTGCTGCTGCAGGACCAGAGCGATTTCGAAGAGCGCGAACGGGTGCTCTTCGCGGTGGTGCTGGTGGGCTTTGTGCTGAGCCTGGCCTTGGCGGTGTTCCTCGGCTGGGTGCTGGCGCGTCGGGTCATGGCGCCGGTGGTAAGGCTGGCGCGGCAAGTGCGCCATCGCGACCAGCTGCTGGGGCTGGCGCCGCCATTGGCACCGGACTACGCGGCCGACGAAGTGGGGGAGCTGGCGGTGGCCTTCGACGCCACCCTGGGGCGCCTGCGCCAGGCCCTGAACCGCGAGCGCCTGTTCACCAGCGATGTCAGCCACGAACTGCGCACGCCGCTGATGGTGCTGGCCAGTTCCTGCGAGCTGTTGCTGGAAAACCCGGCGATCGATCAGCGCGGTCGGGCGCAGGTCGAGCGCATCGCCCGGGCATGCGGCGAAATGCGCGAGCTGGTCCAGACCTTCCTGATGCTGGCACGCGCCCAGCGCGAAGACGGTGGCATGTCGCCCCAGGCGACCCTGAGTCAGGTGGCCGAGGACCTGATGGGGTTGTGGGGCGACCCGATCAGGCAAAAGGGCCTGGAGCTGATCTTCGACGCTGGCCAGCCGTTGGACACCCGCTATAACGCCACCTTCCTGCACGCCGTGATGGGCAACCTGCTGCGCAATGCCTTGCATTACACCGAGCATGGCTTCATTCGCTTGAGCCTTGAGCCGAGCGGCTTTGTGGTCGAGGACAGCGGGGTGGGCATTCCCGAAGAGAAACGCGAGGCGATGTTCGAGCCTTTCGTGCGCGGCAACGAGAAGCGCGGCGAGGGCCTGGGCCTGGGCCTGTCGCTGGTGCAGCGGATCTGCGAGGACCAGGGCTGGAGCGTCAGCCTCAGCACCATGGAGCCCAACGGCTGCCGGTTTCATGTCGAGTTGAACCACCGCACGGCATGATGGGTCTCCATGACTGGTGCGCGGGTCGTCACGGGAATTTCCGCGGTTGATGGCCCCAGGCCACTTATGGGAGCCTGTAAAACTCTGAAATATTTCCGCTCTGGACCGGACGAAGTTTTCACAAAGACATGACCTGACGCTGACAAGCCGCTGCCTAAGGTGGGGCCATCAGATTCAGGAGACTGTGTGATGGCGCCCCCGATCAAGCTGGAATTTTCCGAGAAGTACGACGAACAGCATGCTCAGGAGTATCTGCTCAAGCATCAGGATGGCGTCGCTCGCCGTCTGTCCCACAAGCGTGACGAGCAGTTGGCGCGTGCGGCGCTGGCCATGGCCGGAGAGCCGGGGCTGGTGCTTGACCTGCCTTGTGGTGCCGGGCGTTTCTGGCCGTTGCTGGCGGAGAAACCCAACCGCGTGATCATCGGGGCGGACAATTCCGCGGCGATGTTGAAGATCGCCACGGTGGCGCAACCGGCCGACGTGGTGAAACGGGTACAACCCTTGCAGACGTCTGCCTTTGACATCGACTTGCCGGATAACGCCGTCGACAGCATTTTCTGCATGCGGCTGCTGCACCACATTGGCGAGTCGTCCCATCGCCTGGCTCTGCTCCGGGAGTTTCAGCGGGTTACCCGGGACAGCGTGATCGTTTCACTGTGGGTCGATGGCAATTTCAAGGCCTGGAAACGCAAGCGCATGGAAGTCCGGCGCAAGGAGGAATCCGGGCAGGAAGGTTACCAGAACCGTTTTGTGTTACCGGCTGCCACGGTTGAAGAAGAATTCAAGCAGGCCGGGTTTCGCGTTCAGGATCATCTGGACTTTTTTCCGCTCTACGCCATGTGGCGAGTCTACGTATTACGCAAGAGGTAACAGGATGGCCGTTGAATGTGCACCGGAAATGGAAGTCGCTGCTGCAGACCGTTTCGACTACTTCTGGAGTCAACAGGGGGAGTGGGTCGAAGAGCCCAATCAGCGTCGCGGCGGGGAAAGTGGCGTTCAACGTCTTTCGGGTACTGATGGGCGTGTGCTGTATGCCAAGCGCCAGATCGGCCATATCTATCGCAGTTGGTTGCACCCCTTCGGCCGCCCCACGGTGCTGCGTGAACAGGATGCGCTCAAGGGCCTGAGCCAGCTCAACGTGGCGGTGCCGCACCTGGTGTTCTGCGGTGCGCAGCGTGATTCCCTGGGCCAGTGGCGTGCCTTGCTGGTGACCGAGGCGCTGGACGGCTTCGTGGAAATCGACCACTGGTACGCCGCTGGCGAGCGCGAGCGCCACGGCGAGGCCTTGCACGAGCGGGTGCTCAAGGAACTGGCGGTCACGCTGGCGCGCATGCACCGGGGCCGCTGGCAGCATGGCTGCCTGTATAGCAAGCATGTGTTCGTGCGGGTCATGGGTGAGGGCGAAGCGGCGAAGGTGGATATCGCGCTGCTGGATTTCGAGAAATGCCGCCAACGCCTGACCGCTAAACGGGCTGCGGCCCATGACATCAAACAATTGCGGCGCCACTCGTCGTGGAGCACCACGGACTGGGACAAACTCTACTATTTTTATAGAACGGCGTTTGGCAGCGCTATCAAAGGCTTATAGTGATGAAGCTCGAAATTGCACGAGGTTTGTTTTTAGTAGGAGCCTTGGCAGTTGCATCCTTGGCGGTGGCTGCATGGGAGCAGCCACGCATGGAAGTTCTCAGTAGTACCCAGGCGGGGGCGCACTGTCCTCTGCCACGGGTCGCCAAAGTGCCCAAGACAAGCACGGCGGCCAGACCCGATCAGGATCTTTTGTTGTTCATGTTCGGCCTGACCCAGGGAATGAGGCCACAGAGTTGAAGACCATCAAGCCCGATAAAAAGGCCTCGCATCGCTAGGCCTTTTTTATTGCCCGTGTCCTTCACTTGTCCGGCCTGGCCAGCAGGGTGTAGATGCAGGGCAGCACGAACAGGGTGAACAGGGTGCCGATCGACATCCCCGTGGCGATCACCGTGCCGATGTCGAACCGGCTGACCGCGCCGGCGCCCGTGGCCAGGATCAGCGGCACCATGCCGAAGACCATCGCCGCGGTGGTCATCAATACCGGCCGCAGGCGAATGGCCGCGGCGGCTTCCACGGCCTCGCGCGGCGTCAGTCCCTGATCCTTGCGCAGCTGGTTGGCGAACTCGACGATCAGGATCCCGTGCTTGCTGATCAGGCCGATCAGGGTCACCAGCCCGACCTGGGTATAGATGTTCATGCTCGACCAGCCGAGAAACAGTGGGATCAAGGCCCCGCAGATCGACAGCGGCACCGTCACCAGGATCACCACCGGATCGCGGAAACTCTCGAACTGCGCCGCCAGCACCAGGAAAATGATCGCCAGCGCCAGGCCAAAGGTCACCCACAGCGCGCTGCCTTCCTGGACGAACTGTCGTGAGGCCCCGGCATAGTCGAAGGCGTAGCCCGGCGGGGCTTCTTCCTCGGCGATCTGGCGCACGGTATCGATCGCTTCACCCATGCTCACGACCGGGAACCCGGAAATGGTCGCGGCGTTGAGTTGCTGGAACTGGTTGAGCTGTCGCGGGCGGGCCCGATCGTGGACGCTGATCAGGGTCGACAGCGGCAGCGCCTCGCCCTTGGCGTTTTTCACGTAGTAGTTGTTCAGCCATTCGGGGTTGTCGCGATAAGGCCGTTCGACCTGGGCGATGACCTTGTAGCTGCGTCCCTCGATGGTGAAGCGGTTGATTTCCGCCTCGCCGAGCAAGGTGGCCAGGGTCCCGCCCAGGTCCAGCATCGACACCCCCATCTGCGCCGCCTTGGCACGGTCGATGTCGACCACCACTTCCGGCTTGTCGAAGGCCAGGTCGATATCGACAAAGGCGAACTTGCCCGATTCCATGGCGCGTTTCTTCACCCGGTCGGACAGTTCCAGCAGCGACTCGTAATTGTTGGGGCTATTGATGATGAAGGCGAACGGCAGCCCTTCTCCGGTGCCCGGCAGGGACGGCAGGTTGAAACCGAAGACCTGCAGCCCGGCAATGCCCGTGAGCCGGGCCTGGACTTCGGGCAGGATCTGCATCTGCGTGCGCTTGCGCTCGTTCCAGGGCTTGAGCAGGAAGCCGCCGATCCCCGATTGCACGCCGTTGAAGCCGTTGATCTGGAAGGAGGAGTAGTACTCGGGGAACGTCTTGAAGATCTCCAGGAATTCGTCGGTGTAGGCGTTGAGGTAATCCAGGTTGGCCGGCTGGGGCGCGGTGGCCATCATGAAAATGATGCCCTGGTCCTCGTCCGGGGCCAGTTCCGACTTGGTGAACTTGAGCAGGGCCGGGATCAAGCACAGCACGATCAGGGCGAACACCAGGACCACCGGCCGGGTGTTGAGGGTGCCATGCAGCAGGCTCTGGTAGCGACGCTTGAGGCTTTCGAAAATCAGGTCGAGGCGGTGGGCCAGGCCGCTGGGGTTTTCATCGTGGCGCAGCAGCAGGGCGCACATCATCGGCGACAGGGTCAGGGCGACGATGCCGGAAATCACCACCGCGCCGGCCAGGGTCAGGGCGAACTCCTTGAACAGCGCCCCGGTGAGCCCCTGCAGAAAGCCGATGGGGGCGTAGACCGCCGCCAGGGTGATGGTCATCGACACCACCGGCATGGCGATTTCCCGGGCGCCTTCGAGGGCCGCGTCCAGCGGCGTCTTGCCTTCCTCGATATGGCGGTGGATGTTTTCCACCACCACGATCGCGTCGTCCACCACCAGGCCGATGGCCAGCACCATCGCCAGCAGGGTCAGCAGGTTGATCGAGTAGCCCATCAACTGCATGAAGAACATCACGCCGATCATCGACAGCGGAATGGTGACCACCGGGATCACCACCGAACGCAGCGCGCCGAGGAACAGGAACACCACCACGATCACGATCAGCACGGCTTCGAACAGGGTCTTCACCACCTCGTTGATCGAGGCCTGGATGAACAGCGTGGCGTCGTAGGCGATTTCCGACTTGAGGTTGGGCGGCAGCTGGGCCTCCAGCTCCGGCATGATCTTGCGCACTTCCTTGATCACGTCCAGCGGGTTGGCATTGGGGGTCGCCTTGATGCCGATATAGACCGAAGGAATGCCGCCAAAGGAGCTGATGGCGTTGTAGTTCTCCGCGCCCATCTCGACCCGTGCCACGTCGCTGAGCAGCACCCGGCTGTCGCCCTCGGTCCGCAGGGGAATGGCGGCGAAGGCTTCGGCGGATTTCAGTTCGGTGCTGGCGTTGATGCTGGTGACCACGTACTCGCCCTTGATCTCACCGGCCGCGGACAGGAAGTTGTAGCGGCGCACCGCGCTGGTCACGTCGCTGGCGCTCAGGCCGTACCCGGCGAGCTTGACCGGGTCCAGCCACAGGCGCATGGCGAATACTTGGTTGCCGAGGATCTCGGCCTCGGCCATGCCCGGCAGGGTCGCCAGCTTCGGCTGGATCACCCGCGACAGGTAGTCGGTGATCTGCGGGTTGCTCAGCTCCTGGCTGAAGAAGCTGATGTACATCAGCGCCGAGGCGTCGGCGGCTTCCTTGCTCAGCACCGGGTCCTCGGCGTCCTGGGGCAGTTTGTTCTTCACCTCGTTGGCCTTGGCCAGCAGCTCGGTGAACAGGCGGTCGCTGTTGGCGCCGATACGGGCGTAGATCGAGATCACCGAGAAGTTCTGGCGACTGACCGAGGTCATGTAGTCGATGCCCTCGGCACTGGCCAGGCTCTGCTGCATGGGTTGGGTGATATAGCCCTGGATGGTCTCGGCGTTGGCCCCGGGGTAGGCGGTGGTTACCGTGATCAGGGCGTTTTCCATTTGCGGATACTGGCGCAGCGGCAGTTTGCTCCAGGCCTGGAAGCCCAGCAACACGATCAGCAGGCTGACCACGGTGGCCAGGACCGGACGACGGATGAACGGATCTGTAAAAGCCATGAGGATTCCTTGATCAGTTCGCGCGTGGCTGGCCGCTCTGTTCGGGGGGCAGCATCTTGTCCGGGGTGATGGCGATGTGCGCGCCATGGTCCAGCTTGATCTGCCCGGCGCTCACCACCTGTTCGCCGCTGCTCACGCCCTTGTTGATCAGCACCAGGCCGTTGCGCCGTTCGCCGGTTTCGATGAAGCGCCGCTCGGCGATCAGCACCGGCTGGCCCTTGTCGTCTTTCTCCGGGCTGCCGTCGGCGGCCTTTTTCTCGGCCACCACGTACAGCGAGTTACCGTACAGGGTGTAGGTGATGGCGCTTTCCGGTACCACCACCCGGGGCTGCGGATCGGGCAGCAGCACCTGCAGGTTGGTGAACATGCCCGGCAGCAGCTTGCCGTCGGGGTTGGCCAGGGTGGCACGCACCTGCACGTTGCGCGTGGTGTCTTCGACCTTGGGGTTGATGGCGCTGATGGTGGCGGTGAACTGTTCCGCCGGGTAGGCGGCGACCATCACGCTGACCGATTGGCCCAGGGCGATTTTCGGCACGGCCTGTTCCGGGACGAAGAAGTCCACGTACAGGCTGCTGAGGTCTTGCAGGGTGGCGATCACCGTGCCGCTGGCGAGGTAGTCGCCGACATCCACATGACGAATGCCGATGGTGCCGCTGAAGGGCGCGAGCAGGCGTTTTTTCGCCAGCGAAGCCTTGAGCTGATTGACCGTGGCCTTGTTCTTTTGCAGCAGTGCCGACAAGCGATCGTATTCGCCGCGGGAAATCGCCTGGCTGCCCACCAGTTGGCTGCCGCGGCCGAAGTCCAGCCGGGACAGGCCCAGGTCGGCCTGGGCGGTTTCCAGCAGGGCGCTTTCCACGTCGCTGTCGAGTTGCAGCAAGGGCTGCCCGGCGCTGACCTTTTGTCCGGATTCGAACTGCAGCTCCTTGACGGTGCCGGCCACTTCCAGGCTGAGGTTGACCCCCTGCAGGGCCTTGAGGGTGCCGACCGTGGGCAGGCGGGTTTGCCACGGTTGTTCGCGAGCCGTGGCCACGGCCACGCTGATCGGCGGCTTGGGCACCGAGAAGAGCTTGACCTGCTGATAGATGGAGAAGGCCTTGTAGCCTGCCAGCAACAGCACGATCAGCAGGACGACACCCAACATGATAAACATGCGGCGACGCAGCATATTCCGGTTCCTTGGAAAACGAAGCTGGGAAAACCAAGCTGATTGCCGAAGACATTACTCCGACTTTCCGGGGGCTTCCAGATGACAATCCGGTCATCCAGAGTCCTGTTTTCCAATCCTGCGCGGCGGCGAAAACTAGACCAGGTGCAAATGGTTGTCCCAGAGCCCTGCCGGCAAATCCAGGGGTTTTGCCACCAGTTGTTTCTGGCGACAGTCATAGAAGCGGCAACGCCCCTGGCCCGAGGTCACGACAAAACCATCCGCCACCGCACCGACCCCGGCACAGTCCGGCAAGGGGGCATCCAGGCGCACTTCGGCGCTGTCCAGGTCCCAGATGAAAAAGCGGTTGCCGCGCGGGGCGGTGAGGGCCACCAGGCGCAGTTCGCTATGCACCGCGACGCTGGCGGTGTAATGCGCCATCGCCTGCAACTGGTGCTCGGCCACCGGGAAGGCCTGGAACGGCTGCCCCGGGCGCTTGATCGCCAGCAGTTGCGACGACTCATGGGCATCGCCCATGAACTGCTGGCCGGTGACGATGGTGCCGTCGCCGGCGATACCCATGTGGCGCACGCTGTTCATCTGCTGGGCCAGGGTTTCCTTGCTCAGCAGGTTGCCGTCGCGCTGCATCAGCACCAGGCTCGGTTCCATGGCGTCGAGGTTCATCTCGACGCGGCTTTCCGCCTCGGTGCGAATCCCGCCGTTGGCCACCACCAGGGTTTCGCCGTCCGGCATCCATGACACCTGGTGCGGGCCGATGCCGTGGGTCGGGATCTCGCCGCTGTGCACCAGGCGTTCGCCCTCGAACCGGTATACCCCGAGCAGGCCACGACCCGGATCGCTTGTGTCGTTCTCGGTGGCGTACAGCCAGTCGCCGCTCTTGTGGATCACCGCGTGGCCATAGAAGTGCCGGTTCGGCTGCGAGGCCAGGGTTTGCAGGAGGGTGCCGTCGCGCAGGTCGATCAGGTAGCTTTCGGTGCCCGGGCGACGGGCGACGAACAGGGCGATCGGCAGCGTCGGGTGGTTGACGATGTCATGGCAGCGTTGGCCAACCCGGGTGGCGAACACTTGCGTGCCGTCCAGGCGATAGCCGACGGCGTAGTGCTTGCCGTCGCCGTCATCGCGCGCCGAGAGCAGCAGCGGGCCTTGGTCCTTGTGCTTGAACAGCGTCCAGCCACCCAGCGTGACGGCGCTCAGCAGCAGGCTGCCGAGTGCCAAAGCCTGACGTCGCAGCATGATCAGTCACCGTCGTTGGCGTTGAAGCCCAGTTGGATGCCCAGCGCCTTGGCCAGCTCGCCTTCGTGCAGGCGGTGGACGACGTTGAGGCTGTCGTAGATATCGTTCAGTTGCTGGCGGCCGGCGTCGTCGGCCAGCAGCTCGGTCAGCGAACGCTGGGTGCTGGCGAACAGCTTCAGCGAGGCGGCGTAGGCGGCATCGATTTTGTCGGCCAGCGGCTTCTGCTCGGCCGGCAACAGGCCGCGCAGGCCCTTGTTGTCGACTCCGGCCCAGACGGTCTGGGCCGCGGCGAGGCTGGCTTCCAGGCTCTGCATGGACGACTGGCTGCGCCAGGCGTCGGCCTGGAACGGCTGTGGAATGCCCTTGCTCTGACGGCCCATCGGCGTGCCGAGCTTCTTCTTCAGGGTGTCCAGCGCGGTGACCTGGACCCGCAGCAGGTCGGCGATGGCCTCATGGGAGTCGGCGTAGCGCTGGTTGGGGAACTTGCTCATCTGCGCGAGCATGCCGTCGCTGGTGTTCCAGCGCGACAGGATCTCTTCGGCGAGCTGCTTCTGGCGTTCGCCAATGGCGCTCAGCAGCGGGCAGTAGCGGGCTTTCTGCTCGCTGTTGGCCATGTCGATCTTGCTGTCGAACAGGATGTATTCGTAGGCCGAGAGGCCTTGCACCACGACGCTGGACTTGGCCAGGGCGGCGGCGTCGATCTGCGGCGTGGCGCTGACCAGCTGTTCGACCTGACGGCCGACCAGGTTCTTCTTGTCCGGCCAGAACTGCACTTGCCAGGAGCGGTTGCCCTCGGCCAGCGGACCGATCAGCAAGGGTTGCAGTTCGGCCCAGGCTTTCTGCGCGTGCAGGAAGTCGGCGCGGGCGGTGTCCAGGCTTTGCTTGCCTTCACAGAAGGCCAGGGCGCTGATCGCCAGCTGGCGGTCGGCTTCGACCCAGCGGCTGTAGGTCGGCAGGATCACCTGTTTGGCGATGGCCGCCGAGGTTACGGCTTGTGGGTCCTGCGGCGAGCAAGCGCCCAGGGCGAGCGCGGCAAGGCTGGTGAACAACAGCTTGGGACGGAACATGTTCGGGCTCCCGTTTCTTGTAAGAAGGCGTTAAAGAGAATTCAGGAATGCCAGCAACGCAGCGCGCTGTTCGGCATTGAAGGATAAAACCTGTCGCTGCGCCGCCTGGGCCTCGCCGCCGTGCCAGAGCACGGCTTCGAGCAGGTTGCGGGCGCGACCGTCATGCAGGAACTGGGTGTGGCCGCTGACCGTTTCCGTCAGGCCGATCCCCCACAACGGCGGCGTGCGCCAGTCGCGGCCGCCGGCCTGGAATTCGCTGCGGTGGTCGGCCAGGCCTTCGCCCATGTCATGCAGCAGCAGGTCGCTGTAGGGGCGGATCACTTGATTGGCCAGCTCGGGTTCCGCGGCGTCGGCGGCGGTGGTGAACCGGGGGGTATGACAGGACTGGCAGCCGGCCTGGTAGAACAGGTTCTTGCCGGCCAGCACCTGTGGCGAATCAACCTCGCGACGCGCCGGCACCCCGAGGTTGCGGCTGTAGAACAGCACCAGGTGCAGGATGTTGTCGCTGACTTCCGGTTCGCCATCCGGCCCGTTGCCGTTGGGGGCTTGCTTGCAGGCGGTCTGGGCGTCGGTGCAGTCATCGAAGGGTCTCAGGCTGGTGGTCAGGCCCATATCACCAGAGAACGCGTGAACATTTTGTTGATTGAGGTTGGGTTGTCCGGCTTTCCAGCCAAAACGCCCGAGTACGGTCTTTTGCTGGGCATCGTCCCAGACCCGGTTCGGCCGTCCGGCAATGCCATTGCCAGCCTTGGCTTGTGCTTGGGCATTGGCCAGGATCGCCGCCTCGGGGATGGCTTCGAGCAGGCCCAGGCCGATCATCGGCGGCGCCACGCGGGCCGAGAAGCGGGTGTCGGGATGCATCGGGCCATAACCGAGCTGGGTGATCTGCAGCTTCGGCTTGCGCAGTTCGACTTCGCTGCCGTCCTTGAAGCGCACGGTCAGCGGTTCGTACTCGACCCGCACCTTGCCTTCCGGGGCGACGCCAGGCACCGCCATGTCCTGGAACTGCCCGCCGTACACCGGCTCGGGCACTATGCCCAGCTGCTCGATGACCTTGGCGTAGGCCGGCTCATTGGGGATCGACAGGCGCACCAGCATCGACACGGCGTTATCCGAGTCGGGCGTCGGCGGGTGGCCGCGGCCGTCCTTGATATGGCAGTTCTGGCAGCCGTTGGTGTTGAACAGCGGGCCCAGGCCATCGCGGGCGGTGGTGGTCGAGGGAGCGATCACCCAGGGGCTGCGGAAGAAACTGTTGCCGACGCTGAAGTCCAGGCGCCGGGTCGGCGACAGGTTGGCCGACGGCATGGAAAAGGCGTTCTGGTCGCTCTTGCGCACGGTCGCTTCACCGCCGGAACGCGCTTCGCCCGGCTCGGCCTGGGTAAAACGCGGGGCGTCATCGCAGGCACTCAGGCTCAAGGCCATGAACAGCGCAGACCAGCGAAGCAGCGACGGGGGCATCGGATATCCTGCGGGACGAGCAAAACAAGGGCGCAAAGTCTAACAGGGCAGGGGAGTTTGAATAAGAGGAATTATCGTTCCGCTTGACGTGGGACAACGCAAGCGAAGCCTGCCTGTCCCTGTCCCCCGGCTCTGGTCTGGTCCTGTAGCCGCTGCCGCAGGCTGCGATCGCCACCGCAGGGGGCGCAGGGTTTAAAGAGCGCTGAAGGCCTGCGGCCTTATCGCAGCCTGCGGCAGCGGCTACAGGGGCGTGTCATAGGCAGGCACAAAAAAGGCGACCCGAAGGTCGCCTTTTCATTCCCGCAACGCTGATCAGAACTCGTGATCGGCGTTGTCCGGGTTCAGGTCGCTGATGCCCAGCTTGCCCGCGGCCTGTTCGATCGAACCGGTCTGCTTGACCAGCGCGGCGATGGCGTCACGCACGATCTGGTTGCCCGCGTCGTTGCCGGCGGCGATCAGCTGGTCGTAGTGCTCACCCTTGTTGGCGTGATCGACCATGACCTGGATCTTGGCTTCGGTGGCGGCCAGGTCGGCCTTCAGTGCGGTGTCGGCGGCCGGGTCGATTTTCGCCACCAGCGACGACAGGCTGGCGCCGGTCAGCTTGGTGCCGTCGACGCGGGTATATTCGCCCAGGTACACGTTGCGGATGCCCTTGGCATCGTAGAAGTGCGAGTTGTGGGTGTTGTCGCTGAAGCAGTCCTGTTCGTCTTCAGGGGAGTTGGCTTCCAGGGACACCTTCATGCGCTCGCCCGCCAGTTCGCCCAGGGACAGGCTGCCCATGCCGAACAGCATTTTGCGCAGGCCGCTTTCAGCCGGTTCGGCTTCCAGGGTGGCGCGGTAGTTGTCGGCCACGTTCGGCTTCCAGTTGCCGACCATTTCTTCCAGGTCGTTGACCAGCAGTTGGGTCACGGCTTTCAGGTAGGCACGGCGACGGTAGTTGTGGCCGCCGGTGGCGCCGGCGCCTTCCAGGTAGTCGGAAGCCGGACGGTTGCCGGCGCCAGGGCCGGTGCCGTTCAGGTCCTGGCCCCAGAGCAGGAATTCGATGGCGTGGTAGCCGGTGGCGACGTTGGCCTCGGAACCGCCCAGCTCGTTGAGGCTGGCGAGTTTTTCCGGGGTGATGTCTTTCACGTCGACCTTGTCTTCGCCGACCTGGACTTCAGTGTTGGCGATGATGTTGGCGGTGGCGCCCGGGTTACCCAGCGCGTGCTCGTAGGACTTGTCGACGTAGTCGATCAGGCCTTCGTCCAGCGGCCAGGAGTTCACCTGGCCTTCCCAGTCGTCGACGATGGTGTTGCCGAAGCGGAACACTTCGCTCTGCAGGTAAGGCACGCGAGCCGCGACCCAGGCAGCCTTGGCGGCTTTCAGGGTGTCGGCGTTGGGCTTGGCGAGGAAGGCGTCGATCGCGGTCTGCAGGGTCTTCGCGGTGGATTCGGCATCGCTGTACACGGCGAAGACCATGTCGGCGTAATGCGCGACGACCGCCTTGGCCGCCGCTTCATCGACCTTGCCGGCCGCAGGCGCGGTGGCCGGGGCTGCGGTGCTGGCGGCTGGGGTAGCGGCTTGCGGCGCGGCAGCCTGGTCTTTGCCTTCGCCGCAACCGGCGAGGGAAATAGCGATGGCCAACAGACTGGCGGTAGCCAGAGGCATACGAATCATGGCGAACATCCTGCTTCGAGAGAGGGGTGGAGTGGCGCGGGGGACGCGCAAAACTGCGACATAATGCGAAAGATTTGCATTATGTGTAAAGGGTTGCGGTTGTAAATATTTCCTATTCAGAACGCGATTGCGCTGGATCAGGCTTATGCGCGCAATCGGGTCTTCAGAGGATGGCCGCGTTACTGCGCTGGGCCTGTTTCAGGTAGGCGCTCAGCTCCCGTGCCGGCAGGGGTTTGCTGTAGTGATAGCCCTGACCTTCGTGGCAGCCTTCGGAGATGATGTAGGCCTCTTGTTCGGCGGTTTCCACGCCCTCGGCGATCACCTGCATGCCCAGGCTTTTGCCCAGCTGGATGATCGCCCGCACGATGGTCGCATCGTCGTCGTCATCCAGCAGGTCCTGGACGAAGCTCTTGTCGATCTTGATCTTGTCCAGCGGCAGGCTCTTGAGGTAGCTCAGGGACGAGTAGCCGGTACCGAAGTCGTCGATGGCGATCAGCGCCCCCGAGCGGCGCAGGCTCAACAGGTGCTGGGCGGCGGTGCTGATGTCTTCCATCAGGCCGGTTTCGGTGACTTCCAGCTCCAGGCTGCGCGGCGGCAGGCGATAGATCTGCAGCAGGTTGTTGACCACCCGCGGCAGCTCGGCGTGGTGCAGTTGCACGGTGGACAGGTTGACCGCCATGCGCAGGTCGCTGAAGCCCAGGTCATGCCATTCGCGCAGTTGGCGGCAGGCCTGGTCCAGCACCCATTCGCCGATGGCGATGATGGTGCCGTTCTGCTCGGCCAGTGGAATGAACAGGTCCGGCGGGACGAAGCCGTGTTCCGGGTGCTGCCAGCGCAGCAGCGCCTCGACCCCGACCACCCGATGATCGCGGTAGCTGATCTGCGGCTGGTAGACCAGGTGGAACTGCTCGCGGCTCAGGGCTTCGCGCAGGTCTTTTTCCAGTTCGCGGCGCCGGCGCATCTCGCTGTCGACGCTGGCGATATAGAACTGATAACGGTTGCGCGACCGGCTCTTGGCCAGGGTCATGGTCTGCTCGGCTTTCTGCAGCAGCTTCTCGGTGCTGTCGCCGTCTTCCGGGAACAGGGTGATGCCGATGGTGGCGCGCAGGCGGATTTCCTGGTGGTCGAGGGCGAACGGTGCTTCCAGGTCGTCGAGAATGCTCTGCGCCAGTTCGGCGGCTTCGTAGGGTTGTTCGATATCGGCCTGGACCAGGGCGAACTGGTCGCCGCCAAGGCGGGCGAGGGCGCCCAGGCGGCCACTGTGGGCTCGCAGGCGATCGGCCAGGGCCAGCAGCAACTGGTCGCCGGTCTGGTAGCTGAACTGTTCGTTGATGCCCTTGAAGTCGTCGAGGCCGACACAGAGCACCGCGACCCGGCGTTGCAGGCGGCCGGCGTCGATCAGGATCTTGTCCAGTTGCTGCTGCAACTGCTGGCGGTTGGGCAGGCCGGTGAGGAAGTCGTACTGGGCCATGCGCAGCAGGCTGTTTTCCGCTTCATGGCGCAGGTGCGTGTTGCGTTCGATCGATGCCAGCAGCTGGTTGGCGGTATTGATCCAGATCCCCAGCTCGTTTCGCTCGTGGCCCTTGAGCAACGGGATCTGATGTTCGCTGGGGCGGTCCGGATTGATAGTGGTCAGGTGCTCGATGATGCGCGACAGCGGCTTGGTCAGCAGCCAGTGGTAAACCAGATACAGCACCAGGCCCATGGCCAGGGCGCGCAGTACGCCGGAAATGAAAATGATCACCGAGCTGACGATAAACCCCTGGCCGTAGGTGGCCGTGTCGAGGGTGATGCTCAGGTCGCCGTAGTATTCGCTGTAGGGCCCGCGACCCACCAGTTGGGTGGTGAAGGTGCGCTCCTTGCCGAGGATCAGATCGGTCAGCCAGCGGCTGGGGGAGTTCTGCAACTCACGGGTTTTTTCCGCGAGCATGGTTTCGTTGGGATGGCCAATAGAGGCCATGCGCACAGCATCGTCCTGGAACAGGCCTTCGATGACTTGCATGCCCATTTCGCGGTCCAGGCTGTAGACGGCCTGGGTGGAGGGGTCGCGAAACATGTCGAGAATGCGCTGGGCATCATTAGCGACCGCCTGCCGAGTCTTATAAGCATCGAAGACGATTTGTGCGCAGCTCAGCACTACGCCCACTATCAGTGCCGACAGCAGCACAACCCGGAGCAACTTCACCGACAAGCTGTTTTTGAGTTCCAGCTTCAAAGGGTTATTCCTTGTTCCGTGCGGGTAGCGTCAAGTTGCCATGAGTATTGGCAATCCCGTGATGGCAGTCAAAGGGACAATCAGGCCCAGGATATTTCACCTGGAGGCTTGGTTGGAATGCCGGGAGCCAGCATGTCCGCGCTTATCGGTTATATGTCGGTAGCCAAGCCTTGCAACTTGAGGGACGGCGGAGATTTTTTACCTGAATAGAGAGGTTAGTCCGCCGGGCTGGCGCGGCAAGCCGGGCCCCTTGCCGGTAAAACGAAAAAACCCGGCAATGCCGGGTTTTTTGACTGCAAACGGGCTTAGGCGACGAAGGTCTTGCCTTCGAACTGCTCGGCCACGAATTTCCAGTTGACCAGGTTCCAGAACGCTTCGACGTATTTAGGACGCAGGTTGCGATAGTCGATGTAGTAAGCGTGTTCCCAGACGTCGCAAGTCAGCAGCGGGGTGTCGCCGCTGGTCAGCGGGTTGCCGGCGCCGATGGTGCTGGCCAGGGCCAGGGAACCGTCAGCCTTTTTCACCAGCCAGCCCCAACCGGAACCGAAGGTGCCGACGGAAGTCTTGGTGAATTCTTCTTTGAACTTGTCGAACGAACCGAAAGCGGCGTTGATGGCTTCAGCCAGAGCGCCGGTTGGTTGACCGCCGGCGTTTGGTGCCAGGCAGTTCCAGTAGAAAGTGTGGTTCCAGACCTGAGCGGCGTTGTTGAAGATACCGCCCGAGGAAGACTTGACGATCTCTTCCAGGGTCTTGCCTTCGAACTCGGTGCCTGGCACCAGGTTGTTCAGGTTCACGACATAGGTGTTGTGGTGCTTGTCGTGGTGGTATTCCAGGGTTTCCTTGGAAATGTGCGGCTGCAGGGCATCGTGTGCGTAAGGCAGCGGCGGCAATTCGAAAGCCATGATGATTCTCCTAATCAGGTCAGTTGCGGTGAGCGCAAGGCCGATCACGGGCGGCCAGACAAGCGCCGGGGAGTTTGTACTCTTTGCGGCGCAGGGTTCGGATCATAGCACCGGGGGTGCGGCTTAACCACGCAACAACTGTGTGGGATAGAGGTTCCAGAGCCTTTTGGAATAAATCACCCGGCGGTCATCAACTGAACCGCGACACTGAACATCATCACCGCCACCAGCAGGTCGAGAATGCGCCAGGTGCTCGGCCGTGCCAGCCATGGAGCCAGCCATGCGGCGCCGAGGGCCAGGGTGAAAAACCACAGCAGCGAAGCACTGGCCGCCCCGACCACATAGGCGCCGGGTTCGGTCTGTTGTGCGCCCAGCGAGCCGATCAGCAACACCGTGTCCAGGTACACATGGGGGTTGAGCAGGGTCACCGCCAGCGCACTGAGCAGCACCGCGCGCAGCGAGCGCACGGTCTGGTTCTCGCCCTGCTGCAGGCTCTGCCTGGAACAGGCGCGACGCAGGGCCTGGCTGCCGTACCAGATCAGGAACGCGGCGCCGCCCCAGCGGGCAACCGCCAGCAGTGTCGGGCTCTGCGCCAGCACCGTGGCCAGGCCGAATACCCCGGCCGCCACCAGCAACGCATCGCAGGTCACGCACAGCACGGCCACCGGCAGGTGGTGTTCGCGCCGCAGGCTCTGGGCCAGGACAAACGCATTCTGGCTGCCGATCGCCATGATCAGCCCGGCCGCCACCAGCAGCCCGTTAACGTAGCTCTGCCACATAGCCTTTACTCCTTGCCCGCCGCCAGTTGCCGCAGCACGCCCATGGCGCGCTCGGCATCGGCCTTAGCGACAAACAGATGATCGTGGTAGTAGCCGGCGATCACGTTGCAGCTGATCCCGGCCTTGCACAGGGCGCTGGCGAACGCAGCGGTCAGGCCGACGGCTTCCAGGGCCGAATGCACGTTCAGGGTGATCCAGGCCGCGACGTAATCGAAACCCAGCCCCAGCCGCTCGGCTTGCTGGCGCTCAAGGATCACCGTGAGTCCTTCCTGCTCGCGAAAACTGCCCAGTACGTCGCTACCTTCGAGCAGCGCGCGATCGGCGATGGAGCAGAACACGTAGTCGCCGTGGTTGAGCTGCGGGCTCATGCTGCGCAGCAGGGTATCGAGGGAGGTTTCGCCAGCCATGAAAAAGGTCCTTGAACGAGAAAGCATGCTGGCTATTCTCCGGTGGCAGGCTGTATAAGAAAAACCAATATTGCTGATCGCTCATTAGGAAAAGTGATGTTCGACTATAAATTGCTGTCCGCCCTGGCCGCGGTGATCGAACAGGCCGGATTCGAGCGTGCCGCGCAGGTGCTGGGGTTGTCGCAGTCGGCCATTTCCCAGCGGATCAAGCTGCTCGAAGCGCGGATCGGCCAGCCGGTGCTGGTACGGGTCACGCCGCCGGCGCCGACGGAAATCGGCCGGCGCCTGCTCAACCATGTGCAGCAGGTACGCCTGCTCGAGCGCGACTTGCAGAGCCAGGTGCCGGCCCTGGACGAGGAAGGTTTGCCGGAGCGTCTGCGCATTGCCCTCAACGCCGACAGCCTGGCCACCTGGTGGGCCGAGGCGGTGGGCGACTTCTGTGCCGAGCAGCATTTGCTCCTCGACCTGATCGTCGAAGACCAGACCGTGGGCCTCAAGCGCATGCGCGCCGGCGAAGTGGCAGCCTGTGTCTGCGCCAGCGAGCGGCCGGTGGCGGGCGCCCGCAGCGTGCTGCTGGGGGCCATGCGCTACCGTGCCCTGGCCAGCCCGGCCTTCCTTGCGCGGCATTTTCCGCAAGGCGTGCAAGCCGAGCGCCTGGCCCGCACGCCAGCCCTGGTGTTCGGCCCGGACGATTTCCTGCAGCACCGCTACCTGGCGGCGCTGGGTGTCGATGGCGGGTTCGAGCATCACCTGTGTCCCTCGTCCGAGGGTTTTATCCGCCTGACCGAGGCCGGTCTGGGCTGGGGGTTGGTGCCCGAATTGCAGGTGCGCGACCAGTTGGCGCGGGGGGTGTTGGTGGAGCTTTTGCCAGATAAGCCGATCGATGTGCCGCTGTACTGGCATCATTGGCGCAATGGTGGCCAACTGCTGGGCCTGCTCACCGAGCACCTGGCGCGTTCTTCGGCGCAATGGCTGGTGCCGTTGGCGTGACACCAGGCGTCAAGGCATCAGGCAATAGCGTTAAGCAATACATAGTGCGACAGGCATGAAACACGAAAGCAATCGGAGCAAGTCATGAAAATTCTGGTCACCGGCGCAAGCGGCTTCATTGGTGGACGCTTCGCGCGTTTTGCCCTTGAGCAGGGCCTGGATGTACGGGTCAACGGGCGTCGGGCCGAAGGTGTGGAGCATCTGGTGCGGCGCGGGGCCGAGTTCGTCCAGGGCGACTTGAGCGACGCGGACCTGGTGCGCGACCTGTGTCGCGACGTCGACGCAGTGGTGCATTGCGCGGGGGCGGTGGGGCTCTGGGGGCGCTATCAGGACTTTCATCAGGGCAACGTGCTGGTCACCGAAAACGTGGTCGAAGCCTGCCTCAAGCGCCATGTCCGGCGCTTGGTGCATCTGTCGTCGCCGTCGATCTATTTCGACGGTCGCGACCATCTGGGTCTGACCGAGGAGCAGGTGCCCAAGCGCTTCAAGCACCCTTATGCCGCCACCAAATACCTGGCCGAGCAGAAGGTGTTCGGCGCCCAGGAGTTCGGCCTGGAGGTGCTGGCGCTGCGCCCGCGCTTTGTCACCGGCGCCGGCGACATGAGCATTTTCCCGCGCCTGTTGAAGATGCAGCGCAAGGGCCGCCTGGCGATCATCGGCAACGGCCTGAACAAGGTCGATTTCACCAGTGTGCAGAACCTCAACGAAGCGCTGCTCAGCAGTCTGCTGGCCAGCGGCTCAGCCCTGGGCAAGGCCTACAACATCAGTAACGGCGCGCCCGTGCCGTTGTGGGACGTGGTGAACTACGTGATGCGCCAGATGGGCGTGCCGCAGGTCACGCGCTACCGCTCCTTTGGCCTGGCCTACAGCGTGGCGGCCCTCAATGAAGGCTTCTGCAAGCTCTGGCCGGGCCGTCCGGAGCCGACCCTGTCGCGCCTGGGCATGCAGGTGATGAACAAGAACTTCACCCTGGATATCAGCCGCGCCCGCCATTATCTGGATTACGAACCTAAGGTCAGCCTGTGGACGGCCCTGGATGAGTTCTGTGGCTGGTGGAAGGCCCAGGACATACGCTGAAAATAAACACTGAACCGAGTTCGGGGTTCAGGGTCGATCAGGGCGGCGGGTTAGCGGTTTATACTCGCCGCATTCAGCTATCACCGCGGTTTTAGAAAGGTTGCCCCATGCGTAACGATGCCAACGACGACTTCGACGATGTTCCAAGCCTGCGTGCCGATACCCTCGACGATGATTTTCCGACCACCGCCGCGGGGCGCGCGCGTACTTCGGTGCATTCGCGCAGCGTGCCGGCAGCCAAGGTCAAGGCGCCGAGTGCCGGGCCGCTCTGGGCGCTGGTCGGCGCCTTGTTCTTCGCCTTTATCGGCCTGGCCTGGTGGAGCTTCCAGCAGATCTCGCTGATGGAGCAGCAACTGGTCGCTACCCAGGAAAGTTTCGCCCGCATCAGCGAAGAAGCGGCGGGACGCCTGCAGGATATTTCCGGCAAGGTGGTGGCCAGCCAGTCCAGCGTCAACAGCGACAGCGAAGCCTTGAAGCTGCAGATCAAGCAGCTGGAAAGCCGCCTGCAGGACCAGGGCAAGCAGCAGCAAGGCGTGGCCGGGCAGGCCACGGACCTGGACAAGCGCCTGGCCCAGATGACCGCGCAAGCCACCGAGCAGCAAGCGGCCAATACCCAGTTGCAGGCACAGGTGAAAACCTTGGGCAGCGAACTGGCCGCCCTGAAAAGCGCGCCTGCCGACACCAGCAAGGTCGATGCCCAGTTCAAGAGCCTGAACGCCGAGATCGCCGCCTTGAAGAAACAGGGCAACCCGAGCGCCGCCATCGAGCGTCTGGAGCAGGACATCATCGTGCTCAAGAGCCAGCAGGACAATCGTCCCGCCGCGGCCCAGGGCGGCACCAACACCGCCGAGTTCGACGCTTTCCGCGGCCAGGTCACTCGCAACATCAATACTCTGCAGAGCCAGATCCAGAATCTGCAGCAGCAGCTCAATACCCGTCCCTGACCCTGGCGACCTTCCCGCGCGTGGCGTGGGAAGGTCGCGGTTTTGCTTCTCGCCTCCCTGCTTCGCTGAATACTCGACCATATCCCGCAGCCGTCTACGCTCTTGAAACACCAACAAGAACGAGGGACGCGCAATGAGGGGATTGCTTAGAGCCACGGTGCTGGGAGGGTTGCTGATGTTCTGCGCCAGCCAGCTCCAGGCGGCGGACGATGCCACGGCGGCCAAGGCCCTGCTGGAGAAGGCCCTGGCCTATTACCACGACCACGGTGACAAGGCCTTCGCCGCGTTCAGCCGGCAGGGCGAGTTCGTCGACAAGGACCGCTATGTGTTTGTGGTCGACACCCAGGGGGTGATGCTGGCCAGTGGCGGGCCGTCGTCGGCGCTGATCGGCCGCGATGTTTCCGAGGTGCTCGGGCCGGATCTGCAAAAGGCCTTCAAGGACGCGCTGAAGATTCCCGAGGGCAATGGCATCCAGCAAGCCGAATACCGCTGGCAGAACTGGGCCGACGGCAAGGTCGAGCGCAAGCATGTGTATTACCAGCGGGTCGGCGAGCGGATCCTGGCGGTCGGCTATTACCTGCCACGGGCTTCCGCCGAGCAGGCCAAAGCCTTGCTGGACAAGGCGGCGACCGAACTGGTCAAGGACGAGAAGGGCACGCTGACAGCGATCAACTCGCTCAAGGGCGGCTTCCTGCAGGACGACCTGTATGTGTTCGTGGTCGACCTGGACAACCAGCGCTACGTGGCCCACGGCACCAATCTGCGGTTGATCAATACCGACTTCGGCAAGGTCAAGGACCCGGATGGCAAACCGGTGGGCGAGCCGATCCTGGCGCTGATGGCCACCCAGGATCAGGGCGAGTATGAGTACCGCTGGAAGAACCCGGTGACGGCCAAGGTGGAAGACAAGCACGCCTACCTGCGCAAGGTCGGGCACTTCCTGGTGGCGGTGGGGTACTACAGCCCGTGACGGTCGGTCGCCAGCCAGCTCGCCTGTAGCAGAGCTGGCTGGCGATGCCGTTATTTGACCTTGTCTTCGCGCCCGCGCAGCAGCGCGTTGGGCATGGCCAGCGCCGCCGCCAACCCCAGCAACGACACCGCCGCACTGACCATCAGCAAGTGTTTGAAGGTCAGCAGCAACTCAGCCCGCAAGGCTCCCTGTTCCGGACCCGGCGCGGCGTTCAAGCCGTCGAGCAGCACATTGCCCGAGTGGCCTTCGCCGATCAGCGCCGAGCCGCTCAATTGGGTGAAGCTGGAATCCTGCAACAGCGCCAGCAACAGTGCCGACATCAAGGCCACGCCTACCGCACCGCCCAGGGAGCGGAACAGGTTGGTGGTGCTGGTGGCGACCCCGATGTCCCGTTGTTCCACCGAGTTCTGGCTGCCCACCAGCGACGTCGGGAACTGCATGCCGGAGGCAATCCCGCTGAACAACATGAACACGCTGCTCAGCAGCACCGCCTGGGGCGGGCTGAAGGCCATGCCGAGAACGGTCAGCGGCATCAGCAGGGCGCCACTGAGGATCATCGGCTTGTAGCGACCGGTCACCGAGGTCATGCGTCCGGCGAAGTAGGCGCCCATCGGCAGGCCGATGGCCAGCGGCAGCAGGTGCAAGGCGGCGCTGTCGGCACCGGCGCCGGTGACGCTCTGAAAGCGCAACGGCATCAGCACCGTCAGCGAGATGGCCTGGAAGCTGGTGAAGAACACCGTGCACCAGCACAACATGGCGTTGCGATTGGCGAACAGGTGCATGGGCAGCAGCGGCTCTTGCGTGCGCCGTTCATGCCAGGCGAACAGGGCCAGGGCGACGACGGCACACGCCAGCAGGCCCAGCACTTCGCTGCTGCGCCAGGCGTGACCCTGGCCGAAATGGGTGATCGCCAGCAGCAGGGCTGTCAGGCCGATGATCATCAGCAGCGTGCCGAGGTAGTCGATGATCGGTTTGCGCTGCGGAATCGGCAGCCCCCGCAGGTTGCGCCGGGCCACCAACCAGGCGCCCAGGCCCAGGGGCAGGTTGATCAGGAACACCCAGCGCCAGGACAGGTATTCGGTCATGTAGCCGCCGAGCACCGGGCCGGCGACGCTGGCCGCCGCGTACATGCTGCTGAAGTAACCCTGGTAACGCCCGCGCTCGCGAGGCGGCACGATGTCGCCGATGATCGCCTGGCTGACCGAAATCATCCCGCCGGCGCCGATGCCCTGGAAGATCCGCGCCAGCACCAGCTGTTCCATGTTCTGCGCCATGGCGCAGAACAGCGACGCCAGGGTGAACAAGCCCATGCCGAACAGCATCAGCTTGCGCCGCCCATAGAGGTCGCCGAGCTTGCCGTAGATCGGCACCGACACGGTCATGGCCACCATGTAGCCGGAAATCACCCAGGCCAGCAGGCTGACATCCTTGAATTGCGCGGAGATGGCGGGCATGGAGACCGCGACTATGGTCTGGTCCAGGGCGCCGAGGAAGATCGCCAGCATCAGGGCGATCAGTACGCTGCGAAGAGCCAATTGGGGTTGGCCAGGCTGGTTGGGATTGGACACGAAATAACCTGCGGGCAGTGATTGACCCGCAGGGTGCAAGGCGAGCGGGAATGCTCGCCAGTGTACTCGATAGGCTCCTACTCGATAGCCTCGTAAGGAAGGCCGACGTAATTTTCCGCGATGGTTTTGCGCCCGGCCTCGGAGTCGACGAAGTACGCCAGCTCCGACTCGGCGATGCGCTGGCTGAAGTCGTCGGAGTCGGGGAAACGGTGCAGCATCGCGGTCATCCACCAGGAGAAACGCTCGGCCTTCCAGATCCGCCGCAGGCAGATTTGCGAATACTTCTGCAGCAGGTCGGTGCGTTGCTCGCGGTAGACCTTGAGCAGGATGTTGAACAGCGTGCTGACATCGCTGGCGGCCAGGTTCAGGCCCTTGGCCCCGGTGGGCGGCACTATGTGCGCGGCATCGCCGACCAGGAACAGCCGCCCATATTGCATCGGCTCGACCACGAAGCTGCGCAGCGGCGCGATGCTTTTCTCGATCGACGGCCCGGTCACCAGGCGCTCGGCCAGCTCCTCGGGCAGGCGCTTCTTGAACTCGTCCCAGAAGCGTTGATCGGACCAGTCGGCGACATTTTCCTCTGCCGGTACTTGCAGGTAGTAGCGGGTGCGGGTGGTCGACCGCATGCTGCACAGGGCAAAGCCGCGTTCGTGGCGGGCGTAGACCAGTTCGTCGTGGACCGGCGGGGTGTCGGCGAGAATGCCGAGCCAGCCGAACGGATAGACGCGTTCGAACACCTTGAGCTTGTCGGCCGGGATCGACTGCCGGGCGACTCCGTGGAAACCGTCGCAGCCGGCGATGTAGTCGCAGTCCAGGCGATGGGGTTCGCCCTGGTAATCGAAGGTCAGGTAGGGCTGGTCGCTGTGCATGTCGTGAGGGCGCACGTTGTCGGCCTGGTACAGGGTCTGGGCGCCGACGGCCTGGCGGGCTTGCATCAGGTCGCGGGTGACTTCGGTCTGGCCGTAGATCATCACGCTTTTGCCATTGGTGAGGGCGTGCAGGTCGATGGCCACCCGACGGCCGTCGAGGGCCAGTTCGAAGCCGCCGTGCACCAGGCCTTCGGCGTCCATGCGCTGGCTGACCCCGGCCTGGCGCAGCAGGTCGACCATGCCTTGTTCCAGCACCCCGGCGCGGATGCGTCCGAGTACGTAATCCGGGGTTTGTCGTTCGAGGATCAGGGTATCGATGCCGGCCTTGTGCAGCAGTTGGCCAAGCAGGAGTCCGGAGGGGCCGGCGCCAATGATGGCGACTTGAGTTTTCAGGGTTTTCATTGTTTTTATGACTCGCAAGCTTCACGCGAACAGGTTCGCTGACTGATTTTTATGTTTCGAGTGCCTGCATTTTTCACTTGTGATGCTGTCAGTTGAAGGTGAAAACTGAGCCGATACCTGTTCATTTCACCAATCGGTGCGATTATCGCCCGTCACCCAGAGGCCTGGATTGCAGTTATGAATAAGCCTGCCTTGCCTTCAATTCCGGTGTTCAAACTCTATGGGGAAAGCCTGGATTGGCCGACACCGGACCTGCTGCACTGCGAAACCATTTCCAAGCGCAGCCGCGAGCACCATTGGGAAATCAAGCCGCATCGGCATGCCGATCTCTGTCAATTACTGTTCGTGCATCGCGGCCAGGCCGAGCTTGAGATCGAAGGCCAGCGCACGCTGCTGGGAGAGTCGGCGCTACAGATCCTGCCGGCCCTGTCGGTGCACGGCTTTCGTTTTTCCGAAGACATCGACGGTTATGTGGTGACCCTGGCGGCGCCCTTGATGGCCCATCTGCAAGCCCAGCTGGGGCATTCGGTAAATGCCCTGGCCGTGGCCGAGAGCTACCCGGCGGGCGCCGACGGCGACTACCTGAACAGCCTGTTTGCCGCGTTGCAGAACGAGTACCAGGGACGTGAGCCGGCGCGGGAAATGCTCATGCACTCGCTGGTCAGCGTGATCATGGTGTGGGTCAGCCGCCAGGCGATCCGGCGCCGCAGCGCCAGCCAGCGACCGCAGCGGGCACGGGAGTATTTCAATGGGTATATCCAACTGGTGGAGGCTCACTATCGCGAGCATGTGAAGGTCGAGGACCTGGCGCACAAGCTGGGGATTTCCGTTTCCCACCTCAATGGCACCTGTCGTGAACTGGCGGGCCAGCCGGCCCTGCAGATCATGCATGAGCGTCAGCTGCTGGAGGCCAAGCGCCTGCTGACCTACACCAGCATGACCATCTACGAGATTTCCGACACCCTGGGGTTTTCCGATCCCACCAACTTCACCCGGCTGTTCCGCCGCCGGGTCGGGATCTCGCCCAAGGCCTTCCGCGACCGGCTGAAGACCGATCACGAACAGTGACGCCGCGCGCCTGCATCATTTCAGGGAGTTGAGGGTCGCGGTATGCGGGATGCACTGGTCGACGTTGCAACTGGCGTAGACACGGGGCTGTTGCCGGGCCTGCTCGACGCGATAGGCCGCTGTTCCATACAGCGCCAGGGTCGCGGTGCAGGTAACGAAAATGGCCAGGTATCTTCTTGTTTTGATGTTCATGGCAAACACCTCTGAACGAATACCCCTGCGCGTGTGGGGGTACTGTTATCAGCATAGATCAGCCATAGGGATCAGCCATGGCCGCCGGCCAGGTCGCGGGCAGCGTGTTGACGGGGTATTCAGCGGTCTTATTGGGCTTTAAAGGCCCTTGTCCCACTCCGGCTCCTCGGGGAAACGCAGCACCAGGAAATCCAGCATGCTGCGCAGGGCCGCCGGCATGTGCTTGCGCGAGGCGTAGACCGCGTACATGTTCATTTGCCGGGGTTCTGCGTGGGGCAGCAGGCGCACCAGTTCGCCGCTGTGGATATGCACCCCGGCCAGGAAGCTGGGCAGCATGGCCACGCCGGCCCCGACCATGGTCGCGCGCAACAGGGTGCTGGCTTCGTTGGCGCTGATATTGCCCTGCACCGGGACCGAAACCTGTTCGCCGTCCTGCTCGAAATGCCACAAGCTCTTGCCGAAATAGGAGTGGGTCAGGCAGTTGTGCTGGCTGAGTTCCTCGACGCGTTGCGGCGCCGGGTGCTCACGCAGGTAATCCGGCGAGGCGCAGATCACCGAGCGGCAGACCGTCAGGCGCCGGGCGATCAGGTTCGGGTCCAGGTCGTTGCTGGTGCGGATCGCCAGGTCGATGCGCTCGTCCACCAGGTTCACCGTGCGGTCGAGCATCTGCAGGTCGATGCTGACGCCGGGGTAACGCTTGACGTAGGTGGCCATGGCATCGGCCAGCTGGGCCTGGCCGAACGAGGTGCTGACGCTGATGCGCAGCAAGCCGCGGGGCGCGTCGTCGGGTTCGCTGACGGCGGCCTGCATGTCCGTCGACAACTCGAGCATCTGCCGGCAGCGGGGCAGGATCTCCGTGCCTGCCGCGGTCAGGCTCAGCTTGCGGGTGGTGCGGTGCATCAGCCGGGCGCCGACCCAGTCCTCCAGTTCCGCCAGATAGCGCGAAACCACCGGCCGCGAGAGGTCCAGGTGGTCGGCGGCGGCCGACTGGCTGCCGAGATCGACTACGGTGACGAAGACGCGCATTGCTTGAAGACGATCCATGATTTGCCCGCTTTCAGAAACAAACTATGTCCAAGCATCGCATTTTTTGTAACGAGTGCGGCAACTAAGCTTCATCTCCATCGCCTACCCCTGGCCACTTACGGCCGACAGACCATCGGAGCTGCACATGATCGGATTCACCTCACTCAAGCGCCTGCTGCTGGCCACCGCTACCCTGGGTTTCGCCGCCCATGCCGCCGCCGTCGAGCCGGCCCTGAGCCTGGATGTGTACAACCCGGGCGCCGCGGCGATCTTCCCGGTGACTTCGGTGCTGGTCAGCGGCAAGAAGGAAGCGATCCTGGTGGATGCGCAGTTCGGCAAATCCCAGGCCGAGCAACTGGTGGAAAAGATCCGCGCCAGCGGCAAGCAACTGACCACCATCTACATCAGCCACGGTGACCCGGACTACTACTTCGGCCTGGACACCATCACCCAGGCCTTCCCCAAGGCCAAGGTCGTGGCTTCGCAGCCGACCGTCGAGCACATCAAGGCCACGGTCGACGGCAAGCTCGCATTCTGGGGCCCGAAAATGGGCGCCGACGTGCCGGCCAAGACCATCGTGCCGGGCGTGCTCAAGGGCCACAGCCTGAGCCTGGAAGGGCAGAAGCTGGACATCATCGGCCTGGACGGCAAGCAACCTGACCGTACCTTCGTCTGGATCCCGTCGATCAAGGCGGTCGTCGGTGGCGTGGTGGTCGCGGAAAACATCCATGTGTGGATGGCCGACACCCAGACCGCGCAATCCCACAAGGATTGGCTGACGACCCTGGACACCATCGCCGCGCTGAAACCCCAGACCGTGGTGCCCGGCCATTACCTTGGCGAAAGCGCCCGCTCCCTGGCTGCCGTGCATTTCACCGCCGACTACATCAAGGCCTTCGATGAAGAAACCGCCAAGACCAAGGATTCCGCCGAACTGATCGCGGCAATGAAAAAACGTTACCCGGACCTGGGCGAAGACAGCTCCCTGGAACTGAGCGCCAAGGTCGCCAAGGGCGAAATGAAGTGGTGACTCGACCGTCCCCGCGCCTGGCGCGGGGGCATTTCCTGTATGGCTTTGTATCACTTGTCGAAACTGGAGAACTGTCATGAGCAAGATCGCAATCATTGGGGCCACCGGCCGTGCCGGTAGCCAACTGCTGGAAGAAGCCCTGCGTCGTGGTCACAGCGTTACCGCGATTGCCCGTAACCCGGCGAAAATCGGCAATCGCGCCGGTGTGGTGAGCAAGGCGGTCGACGTGCTGGACGGCGCGGCGTTGCAAGCGGCGATCGCCGGTCACGATGCAGTGATCAGCGCGGCGCACTTTTCCACCATCGCGCCCAAGGCCGTGATCGATCCGGTGAAGAAGGCTGGGGTCAAACGCCTGCTGGTGGTGGGCGGTGCCGGTTCGTTGCTGTTGCCCGACGGCAGCCGGGTGATCGATGCCGTCGGTTTTCCGGACGAATACAAGGCCGAAGCCAGTGCCGGCGCAGCGTTCCTCGATACCCTGCGCCAGGAACAAGAGCTGGACTGGACCTTCCTGTCGCCATCGGCGGAGTTCGTCGAAGGCGAGCGCCGCGGGCAGTTCCGCCTGGGCCAGGATCACCTGCTGGTGAGCGCCGAAGGCAAGAGCTGGATCACCTTCGCCGACTACGCCATCGCCATGATCGATGAGCTGGAAACACCGAAGCATTCCCGCCAGCGTTTCACGGTCGGTTACTGAGCCTGTAGCCGCTGCCGCAGGCTGCGATCGAGCGCGTAGCGCTCGTAATCCAGGCACCGCGGTGATACCTGCAAGAGCGCGGTGTCTGGTTTTACGACTGCTGCGCAGCCGATCGCAGGCTGCGCCAGCGGCTACAGGGTTACAGCGGCTACAGGGCTATCTGGCCCGGGCCTGTTCCACCAGCCAGTCCAGCAACGCCCGCAACTGCGGCGACGGTGCCGAGCGATCGGGGTGCACCAGGTAATAACCCAGCCCCGTACGGACCTTCAGTTCAAATGGCATGACCAGCCGCCCGGCGCTCAGGTCTTCGCCGATCAATGCCCAATCGCCAATGGCCACTCCCGTCCCCTGGGAGGCGACCGACATCGCCAGGTCCAGGGTTTCGAAATGCTGCCCCTTGTCGATGTTGTTCAGCACCGTCCCAGAGGCTTTCAGCCAGGTACTCCAGTCATGGGTATCCAGGGTCGGATGCAGCAGCATGTGTTGCTGCAGGTCGGTCGGGGTCTGGAGCGGTATCGCCCCTTCGAGCAATGCAGGTGAACACACCGGCGTCAGCTGTTCGTCGAACAGGTGATAGGCCCCGAGGGTGGAAGGGGGCGGGGCACCGTAAATCACCGCGGCGTCGAACTGCTCGCGGCTGAAGTCCACCCCGTGCTGCACCGTGGTGGTCAGCCGGACGGGAACGTCCGGACGCTCCTTCTGCCATTGCATCAGGCGTGGCAACAACCAGCGCATCACGCAGGTGGACGCCTTGAGTTGCAGGGTGTCGCGGTTCACCCCGACCTGTTCCACCCCCTCGCTGATCAGGCCGAATACCTGTTCCACCCGTGGCAGCCATTCCCGTCCTTCGGCCGTCAGGCTCAGGCCGCGGGCCTGGCGCTGGAACAAGGCATAACCCAGGTGACTCTCCAGGCCGGCGATCTGCCGGCTCACCGCACCCTGGGTGATATGCAGCTGCTCGGCCGCGTGGGTGAAGTTGCAGCAGCGCGCGGTGATCAGAAAGGTGTGCAGCGCGGGTAGGGGCGGGAGGCGTTTCATAAAGGGCCAAGGCATGACGTGAGGACATGGCGAGTATGACTTTTTATCCATTGTTCCCGCTACACGCGGCCCGTTCCAATGACGCCTTCCCCGTGCCTGGCCATGCAGCGGCCAGCCAGGCACACCGTCTCAAGCGAACAAGAAGGGCAAGACATGGCGACGTGCGGCGAAGTGTTGGTCAAGTTACTCGAAGGTTATGGCGTCGAGCAGGTCTTCGGCATTCCCGGGGTGCATACCGTCGAGCTGTATCGCGGCCTGGCCCGTTCGAGCATCCGGCATGTCACGCCCCGCCACGAGCAGGGCGCCGGTTTCATGGCCGACGGCTATGCCCGCACCAGTGGCAAGCCGGGGGTGTGCTTCATCATCACCGGCCCGGGAATGACCAACATCACCACCGCCATGGGCCAGGCCTATGCCGACTCGATTCCGATGCTGGTGATCTCCAGCGTGCAATCGCGCAGCCAGCTCGGCGGCGGCCGCGGCAAGCTGCATGAACTGCCGAACCAGGGCGCCCTGGTGGGCGGCGTGGCGGCGTTCTCCCATACCCTGATGTCCGCGGGGGAACTGCCGGGTGTGCTGGCCCGCGCCTTCGCGTTGTTCCAGGCCGGCCGCCCGCGCCCGGTGCACATCGAAATCCCCCTCGACGTGCTGGTGGAGGAGGCCGACGACCTGCTCGACAGCGAGCCGGTGAGCATCGCCCGGGCCGGTGCCGCGCCCGCCGCCATCGCGCGGATGAGCCAGCTGCTGGCCGGCGCCAGGCGTCCGCTGATCCTCGCCGGCGGTGGCGCGATCGATGCCGCCGCGTCCCTGACCCGCCTCGCCGAATGGCTCCAGGCGCCCGTGGCCCTGACCATCAATGCCAAGGGCATGCTGCCGTCCCGGCACCCGTTGCTGATCGGTTCGACCCAGTCGCTGGTGGCGACCCGTGCCCTGGTGGCCGATGCCGACGTGGTCCTGGCCATCGGCACCGAGCTGGCCGAAACCGATTACGACGTGACCTTCGCCGGTGGTTTCGAGATTCCTGGCGCCCTGCTGCGCATCGACATCGACCCTGACCAGACCGTGCGCAACTATCCGCCGAAAGTGGCGCTGGTGGCCGACGCGCACAGCGCAACCGAAGCCTTGCTGGCCGAGCTGGGCAAGCAATCGCTGAGCGAGCGCGACAGCGCCTGGGGCGCGGCCCGTGCCGCTGCCCTGCGTAGCACACTGGAGCAGCAGTGGGACGCCCCGACCCGGGCGCAGACTCTGTTCCTCGAAACCGTCCTGCAGGAGCTGCCGCAGATCGTCATCGTCGGCGACTCCACGCAGCCGGTGTACAGCGGCAATCTGACCTTCAACCCCGAGCGTCCGCGCCGCTGGTTCAACTCCTCGACTGGCTACGGCACCTTGGGTTATGCCTTGCCGGCGGCGATCGGCGCCTGGCTCGGTGGCGCTTCCGAACGCAACGCCCGGGGCCCGGTGGCGTGCCTGATCGGCGACGGCGGCCTGCAGTTCACCCTGTCGGAACTGGCCTGCGCGGTGGAAGCACACACGCCAATCATCGTGCTGCTGTGGAATAACCAGGGCTATGAAGAGATCAAGAAATACATGGTCAACCGCGACATCGAGCCGGTGGGCGTGGACATCTACACGCCGGACTTCATCGGCGTGGCCAAGGCCCTGGGCTGCTTCGCCGAGGCCATCGACAGCGTCGACGGATTGCGCGATGCGTTGCGCGCGGCCAGCGATCGCCAGGGCCCGACCCTGATCGAAATCGACCAGGCCGGCTGGATGCGGGCGGTGCAGGCATGAACCCGACAAACCTGTTGAACGGCCTATACATCGATGGCCAGTGGCATGCCGGCAGCGCGCTGTTGTCGGTGATCAATCCGTCTACCGAAGAGCCACTGGCCGTGGTCGGTGGCGGCGACCCACACAGCGTCGAGCAGGCGGTAAGTGCCGCCCAGGCCGGGCTCGCCAAGTGGGCCGCGACCTGCGGCGCCGAGCGTGGCGCGGTGTTGCGGCGGATCGCCGCCGGTGTCGCCGAGCGTCGTGAACGCCTGATGCAACTGCAGTCGAGCAACAATGGCAAGCCGCAATTCGAAGCGGCCATCGACGTCGACGACGTGATTGCCACCTTCGAGTACTACGCGGGGCTGGCCGAAGGCCTGGACGCCACCCAGGACCGCGATGTGCCGCTGCCCAGCGATGATTTCAGCGCCCGTGTGCGGCGTGAGCCCTGTGGCGTGGTCGGCCTGATCGTGCCGTGGAACTTCCCGATGGTCACCACCGCCTGGAAGCTTGCGCCGGCCCTGGCCGCCGGTTGCAGCGTGGTGCTCAAACCCTCGGAAGTCACGCCGCTGCCGGAACTGGAGCTGGCGGCGATCATCGCCCGGAGCGGCTTGCCCAAGGGCGTGTTCAACCTGGTCTGTGGCACCGGCCTGGCGGTGGGCGCGCCGCTGGCGGCCGATCCGCGGGTGGCGAAGATTTCCTTTACCGGCAGCAATGCGGTCGGGGTCCAGGTCATGCAGCGCGCGGCGGAGACGGTCAAGGGCGTGAGCCTGGAACTGGGTGGCAAATCTTCGCTGCTGGTGCTGGCCGATGCCGATCTCGAACTGGCGGTGGAGCTGGCCTGCGGTGGCGGTTTTTTCAACGCCGGGCAGATGTGCTCCGCCACCAGCCGGGTGCTGGTGGCCGACGAACTGGCGGACGAATTCCTCCTGCGCCTCAAGGCACGGGCCGAGGCGATTCGGGTGGCGGACCCTTTCGATCCGGACGTGGAGATGGGCGCGCTGGTCAACCAGGCGCAATACCAGCGCGTGCTGGGCCATATCGATCGCGGACTGAGTGTCGGGGCCAAGTTGGTGTGTGGCGGCGAGCGCCCGGCGGACCGTGCGCGCGGCTTTTTTGTGCGGCCGACGATCTTCACCGAAGTGCCCCTCGACAGTGCGCTGTGGCGTGAGGAGATCTTTGGCCCGGTGCTCTGCGTGCGCAGTTTCGCCAGCGAGGCCGAGGCCATCGCGCTGGCCAACGACAGCGAATTCGGCCTGGTGGCCAGTGTGGTCGGCGCCGATGTGCAGAACGCCGAGCGAGTCGCCAATGCCTTGCAGGCCGGGCTGGTGTGGATCAACGCACCGCAGGTGATCTTCCCGCAGACCGCCTGGGGCGGCTACAAGCAGAGCAGCATCGGCCGCGAGCTGGGGCCTTGGGGTTTGCAGGCGTTCCAGGAGATCAAGCACGTGGTTCGCGCGCGGTAACAGTCTTTTGAAGCGAGATGGTTCTCTGTAGGGGGGAGTCAGACGCTGCTGCGCAGGCGCGCCATGTCGCGCAGCGGCGGGGCGCCGAACTGGCGGCTGTATTCGCGGCTGAACTGCGAGGGGCTTTCGTAGCCGACCCGGTAACCGGCGGCGGACGCCTCCAGCCCTTCAGTCAGCATCAGGCGCCGGGCTTCCTGCAGGCGCAGTTGCTTCTGATACTGCAAGGGGCTCATGGCGGTCATGGCCTTGAAACGGTGGTGCAGGGTGGACACGCTGAGGTTCACCCCTCGCGCCAGATCGTCGATGCGCAGCGGTTGCTCGTAGTTGCCGTTCAGCCACTTGATGGCCTGGCTGACCCGGTGGCTCTGGCTGTTGGCAATGGCGATCTCATACAACCGGTGGCCCTGCGGGCTGCGCAACAGCCGGTAGAGAATTTCCCGACGAATCAGCGGCGCGAGCATGGCGATGTCTTTGGGTGTGTCCAGCAGGCGGGTCAGGCGCAGCACGGCGTCGAGCATCGGCGTGTCCAGGCGTTCCACATACAGGCCGCGGCCGACAGGACGGTTCGGCACCCCCAGTGGCCCGGCATCGGCGATCAGCGTGCTGATCTCGGCCGGGTCGATGTCCAGGCGCAGGGCCAGGACCGGTTCCAGCGGCGAGACATCGGCCAGGCGCCCGCTCAACGGCATGGAAACCGAGACCACCAGGTAGTTGAGCGGGTCGTAGTTGAACTCCTCGTCGGCCAGCCGCACTTCCTTGCGCCCCTGGGCCATGATGCACAGGGCCGGCTGGGCCAGCACCGAGGCGAAATCGTGGGAGTGGCTGTGGCGCGAGACGAACAGCGACTGGATCGCCGTGGCATAGCTGCCGTCTTCGCCGGTATTGCGAGCAATGATCCCGGCCAGCTCCGCCCGCTGTTTTTCCATCTCCGCATCCAGTGGCGGCTGCTGGGTTTCGAGCGATGACATGAAGGCCCCTCCGGAAAGATTGCGAATGGCCACAGCTTAAATTTGTGCAAGCGCCAGGGGTAGGCGATTCCTGCGTAAATCTTGCCTGATCCTGCCACGCGTGCGCGCGTGAGTAGAGTCGAGTCCTGTGCGCGGGCTGTCACTTGCTTGAAACAACGTTGTGGGTTTTTTTCCGCTTGCCGGGCAGGATTCGGCGTTCCTGGGCAAGACTCGCAGGATTGTGCAATAGGCCGGCAGGAATCGACTAACGAGCATTACGTCGGGCGCTTAATCTTGGATCCTGTCGCAGCCCGTCCCATGGCTGCCTCGACACCACCCTGGGAGGGTCGCACATGTCCACGCATATTCCCGTCAGCCATATGGCATTCGTTCGCGCCCGCGCCGGCCGCTCAACGGAGTTGGGTGCTCGCTTGAGCAGTCTGATCGAACCATCCCGCCAGGCCGAAGGTTGCCTGCAGTTCGCCTTGCAGCATTCGCAGTGCGACGCTGACCTGTGGCTGATATCCGGATTCTGGAGCAGCCAGCAGGCGATGACCGATTACTTCTGTTCGCCGGCCATGGCGATCTTCGCCGAGTTGGTCCAGGACCTGGTGGTCAACAGCCTGGATTTCCATACTTTCAGAGACGTCTCGGCGGCCCAGGCCGAAGGCGAATACGCGCAACTGAACGGGGCACCGGTACACCAGCTGGCCAGCTGAGGGTTTAGAATGGCCGACTTTCCATTGGCCAGGACCAGCAACATGGCACGTAAAGAGTTTGCAGCATACGAAGCGGTTTCCGCCGTGGTTCCAGGTGAAGGGGGCTACAGCGCCGCCATCGCGGTCAAGGCCCTGGGTGGTTCAGGGGCACCGCGCTTTCACAAGGTCCTCGACGACCAGAAATTCAAGACCGCCCATGACGCCGACCAGGCTGCCGCGCAGAAGCTTGAGCAGTTGATCGACGTGACCGAAGACGGCGAACTGGCCTGGGAAACGGCCTGATCCGGGTCGCTACCTGATCTGCGCAGCTAGTTGGTTTGAGCAGCTACCTGACCGCCCCCGGGCGGAACATCTTGAACAGGGCCTCTGGCCCCAGCTGGAAATAGTCCGCCGGCCCGCCGCCGCGCAGAATCGGCTCTGCCGCGGCGGTGTCGTATATCCCATCCTTGAGCAGCCACTTGGCGATATGCACGGCGACCACTTCGCCGAGGATCAGCCAGCTGGGCACCAACTCCTGATCCGCGCGCTGCAGTTGAATGATCTGCGTGACCTTGCACTCGAAGGACACCGGGCTTTCGGCTACCCGCGGCACCGCAATCACTTTCGAGGCCACGGGCGTCAGCCCCGCCAGTTCGAACTCATTGACCTCGGCCGGCACGGCCGCGCAGCTCTGGTTCATCCGCTCGGCGAGCGGGCGGGTGGCGAGGTTCCAGGCGAACTCGCCGGTCTGCTCGATGTTGTTCAGGCTGTCTTTGCGACCGACGCTTGCGAAACCGATGATCGGTGGAATGTAATTGAAGGCGTTGAAAAAACTGTAGGGCGCCAGGTTCAGCCGGCCTTGCTGGTCCTGGGAGGAGATCCAGCCGATTGGGCGCGGGCCGACGATGGCGTTGAACGGATCATGGGGCAGGCCGTGGCCCTGGGCGGGTTCGTAGTAATGGATGTCTTCGGACATAGCAGGCTCTTGCGCGGACAAAGAGGGAAGGCCGCCATAGTGCAAGCCATTGAAAGTGAATGCCAGCCTTGCGACGTGCGGTTTTCCCCGGGCCAGAAACAACTAAGCCCGGCCGAAGCCGGGCTGCGGGGCATCCCTGAGGGTTAGCCGATGGCGGCGGCAGTCCCGGTGCGATCGAAGCCGTCGGCAGCGATTGCGCCTGCGGTACCGGTGTGGTCGAAGCCGTCGGCAGCGATTGCGTCAGCGGTGCCGGTGCGATCGAAACCGTCGGAAGCCAGGCTGGTGCTGGCCGAGCTACCCGAGGTGAAAGTGGCCGAGCCGGTGCGGTCGTAACCATCGGCGGCAAAGGTATTGGCAGCCAGTACGGAAAGGGTCAGGGCGAGGATCAGTTTGCTTTTCATGAGGGTCACTCCAGGTTCGTTGACGTTTTGTGCAGTGGGTGTGGAATGGATACTACGCCAGTTAATTTGATTAAAAAGCGCAAATAAATGCTTAAAAATATCTAATTAATAGATGTTTTTGGCGTCAAGAATCGCTGCATAAAGCCTCTTTCCTGCTTCTGCCGCGTTTGAGGCGCCGACACCGATTTCGATGGAAGCAGAGTGAGGGCTGGGCATTAACCGGTCATTAACCTGTCCGCACCACTGAAAAAACGTGATCAACGGTTTTTTCATACCCCCCTTACCTATTTTTCACCGCTCGCCCCGCAGCCTTCGCTCCCACATAGAAGTCCAAGACGGACCGTCTTCACTCGAGCTCTGGAGCACTGCGACGAATGAATAAACTTCCTCAGATCACCCTGGCGTTCTGGGTCATGAAAATCTGCGCGACGACCCTCGGGGAAACCGCCGGCGACTTGCTGTCGATGACCCTGAATGTTGGCTACGCCATCAGCTCGATGATCCTGATCAGCGTGTTCCTGCTGACCCTGGTCACCCAGCTGTTTTCGAAAACCTACAACCCGGTGCTGTACTGGATCGTGATTCTCTCCACCAGCACCGCCGGCACCACCATGTCGGATTTCATGGACCGCACCCTGGGCCTGGGTTATGCCACCGGCTCGGCGATCCTGATCGCGATCCTGATGGCGATCTTCGCGGTCTGGCGCCTGAGCGGCGATCCGCTCAACGTCAACAAAATCCAGACCCTGCGCGGCGAGCTGTTCTATTGGCTGGCGATCCTGTTTTCCAACACCCTGGGCACCGCGCTGGGAGACTACCTGGCGGACGACTCGGGGCTGGGGTTTGCCGGCGGCGCGCTGCTGATCGGCTCGACCATCGCCCTGGTGGTCGTGCTCAAGTACTGCACCCGGATCTCCTCGGTACTGCTGTTCTGGGTGGCGTTCGTGCTGACCCGGCCGTTCGGCGCGACCCTGGGCGACTTCCTGACCAAGCCCCTGGAAAAGGGCGGCCTGGACTTCGGCACCATCGGTTCGTCGGCGGTCTTGGCGGGGATTCTGCTGGTGATGATTGCCGGGGCTTCGTACTACAAGAACCGTAGCGAGCGGCAGGTGGCAGCTGAATTGGGGTGATGATCCGCGCACCGCGTTGCGGTTATCGCGGGCAAGCCCCGCTTCTGTGGGAGCGACGCTTGCCCGCGATAGGGTTTAGCTGATGACACCATAGCGCGAGGGCCTTGCACCCTCTCGCTTTTTCTTGCCGGTCAGTCAGTCTCGATCCGCGAGTGTTTGCGCGTGTCTTTCATGGTGATGTAGACCAGCAGCGACACGGCGATGCAGGCGGTGACATACCAGTAGTAACCGGTTTCCATGCCGACGCTCTTGAACCACAGCGCGATGTATTCGGCGGTGCCGCCGAAGATCGATACGGTCAGCGCGTAGGGCAGGCCCACGCCCAGGGCGCGGATCTCGGTCGGGAACAGCTCGGCCTTGACCACCGCGTTGATCGAGGTATAGCCGCTGACGATGATCAGCGCCGCCATGATCAGGAAGAACGCGCCCCACCAGCTCTGGATGGTGTGCAGGGTGGTGAGGATCGGCACGGTGAAAAGGGTACCGAGGATGCCGAAGGCGATCAGGATAGGACGGCGGCCGATCTTGTCCGATAGCGCGCCGACCACCGGCTGCAGGCACATGAACAGGAACAGGGTCGCCGCGGAAATGGTGGTGGAGTCGGAGATGCTCATGCCGACGGTGTTCACCAGGTATTTCTGCATGTAGGTGGTGTAGGTGTAGAAGGCCAGGGTGCCGCCCATGGTCAGGCCGACCACGGTCATCAGCTCTTTCGGATGACGCATCAGGGTGCGCATCAGGCTTTCTTTCGGCTTTTCCTTCTTCTTGGTGAAGGACTCGGTTTCTTCCATGCCACGACGCAGGTACAGCGCGACGATCGCGCACAGGGCGCCGATGCCGAACGGAATGCGCCAGCCCCAGGATTGCAGCTCCTCGGTGGTCAGCACGTTCTGCAGCACGATCAGCACCGCCAGGGCGATGAGCTGGCCGGAGATCAGGGTCACGTACTGGAAGCTGGAGAAGAAGCCACGACGTTCCTTGGTCGCCATCTCGCTGAGGTAGGTGGCCGAGGTGCCGTATTCGCCGCCGACCGACAGGCCCTGCATCAGGCGCGCCAGCACCAGCAGGATCGGAGCGCCGACGCCGATGGTCTCGTAGCCGGGAGTCAGGGCGATGATCAGGGAGCCGAAGCACATCAGCAGCACCGAGGCCATCAATGCGGCCTTGCGGCCCTTGCGGTCAGCGTAGAGCCCCATCAGCCAGCCGCCGATCGGACGCATCAGGAAGCCCACGGCGAAGATCGCGGCGGTGTTCAGCAGTTGCGCGGTGGTGTCGCCCTTGGGGAAGAAGACTTTGGCGAAGTACAGGGAGAAGGCGGCGTAGACGTACCAGTCGTACCACTCGACCATGTTGCCGACCGAACCGCTGAAGATCGATTTCAGGCGGCTGGCGGTGGTCTTTTCTTTGGCAGGCGCAGCTGCCGACCCAAGAGGCAGGGTTTGCGAGTTATCCATGACGGATCCTTCATTTAATTGTTTTTGTGGAGCGCGCCGAAACGCAGCCTGCTGGAGCTATAGCAGGAGCTGTGCCAGGAGCCGAAAGGCCTGGTTTAGAAGGGTCTTGAGAATTCGATGAGCGGAAATCCGCTCATTGGTGAAAGTGCGTGAGCGGAAAATTGCCGATGAAGGCGGTGTGGGTGAGGGCGTCTTCGCGAGCATCACTCCTCCCCAAGAAACATCTCCCGCGCCAGCCCATGGCGCTGCATCTTTTCATTGAAGGTGCGGCGCGGCAGTTGCAGCTCGACGAGCACCGCCTTGATGTCGCCCTTGTGCCGGGTCAGCGCGGCCCGCAGGCATTGCGCCTCGAAGGCTTCCTGCTGCGCCGCGAGGGACTGGCCGGGGTCGATGGTTTCCGGCTCGGGCTCGCCCAGGCCGAGCACCTGGCGTTCGGCGACGTTGGCCAGTTCGCGCACGTTGCCCGGCCAGTCGTGGCTCAGCAGGCGGCTCAACTGCGCCCCGCTCAGGGGCGCGACGCTACGGCCCAGACGCTCGGCGGCGGCGTGGGCGAAATGTTCGTACAACAGTGGAATGTCTTCGCGTCGATCCCGCAGCGGCGGCAGGCGCAGTTGCGCGACGTTCAGGCGGTAGGCCAGGTCTTCGCGAAAACGCCCGGCGCGGGCTTCGTCCAGCAGGTCCGGCTTGGTCGCGGCAATGATCCGCAGGTCCACCTCGATGCTCTGGTTGGAACCCAATCGCTCGAGCTTCTGTTCCTGCAGCACCCGCAGCAGCTTGACCTGCTGGGCCAGTGGCATGCTTTCGATCTCGTCGAGGAACAGGGTGCCGCCGTCGGCGTATTCCAGCTTGCCGATGCGCTTGCCCTGGGCGCCGGTAAAGGCGCCGCTTTCATGGCCGAACAGCTCGGCTTCGAACAGCTGCTCGGGGATCGCCGCGCAGTTCAGGGCAACAAAAGGCTTGTCGGCGCGCGGCCCGAAGTCGTGCAGGCAGCGGGCGACCAGTTCCTTGCCGCTGCCGGTCTCGCCGCGGATCAGCACGTTGACCGGCAGCGCGGCCAGGTCGACCACCTGGCGCCGCAGGGTCTGCAAGGCGCGGGACACGCCGAGCAGGGTGGAGTCGATTTTCTCCCGGGTATCGGCCTGTTCGTGCAGGCGCCGGTTTTCCAGGACCAGGCCGCGCTTGTCCAGGGCCCGGCGCAGGCTGCTCAACAGGGTTTGCGGGCTGAAGGGTTTTTCCAGGAAGTCATAGGCACCGTCGCGCATCGCTTCCACCGCCATCGGCACGTCGCCGTGGCCGGTCAGCAGGATCACCGGCAGGTCGGCGTCGCGTTGCTGCACCTCTTTGAGCAGCTCCAGGCCGCTGATGCCAGGCATGCGCACGTCGCTGAGGATCACCCCGGGGAAGTCCCTGGGCAGCCGGGCCAGGCAGTCCTCGGCGCGACTGAACAGCTGCACCGCGAAGCCCGACAGGCTCAGCCATTGTTCGACGGCGGTGCGAATACTGGCTTCGTCGTCGACCAGCATCACCGAATTCAACATGGGATATGCGCCTCCAGGTCGATGGGCAGGCTCAGGGTGAAGATCGCGCCCTGGCCTTGATTGCCGGCGCTCAGGCGCCCGCCCAGTTCGTGGACGATAGCGTAGGACACCGCCAGGCCGAGGCCCAGGCCGTCGCCCACCGGCTTGGTGGTGAAGAACGGATCGAAGACGTTCGGCAGGTGTTCTTCGGCGATGCCGCCACCGCTGTCGATGACGCTTAGGCTCCACAGCTGCTGGTCGGCTTCGAGGTGGATTTCCAGGTGCTTGAGGGGCTTGTCGCGCATGGCGTCCAGGGCGTTGCGCAGCAGGTTGATCAGCACCTGCTCCAGGCGTATGGCATCGCCGCGGACCCAGGCCGGGCGCGTCAGTTGCAGGCGTGTGTCGACCTGTTCGTCGCGCAGCCGGGTGTCCAGCAGTTGCAGGGCCTGATCCACCACCGCCGCCAGGTCCAGGCGTTCGCGCAGGCCGCTGGGGCTCTTGCGGGCGAAGGTTTTCAGGTGGCCGGTGAGGCTGGCCATGCGGGTCAGCATATCGTCCAGCGGTTTCAGGGCCTGGTAGGCCTCGTCGATCCGCCCGTGATCGAGCAGCAGGCGCAGGGTGGCCAGTTGCATGCGCTGGGTGGTCAGCGGTTGGTTGATTTCATGGGCCAGGGCCGCGGACATCTGCCCCAGGGCGGCGAGCTTGGCCGATTGCACCAGGCCGTCCTGGGCGGTGCGCAGGTCGCGAGTGCGCTCCTCGACCAGGCGTTCGAGCTCTTCGCGGCTGCGCTGGCGCAGCTTGGCCAGGCGCCAGCGCTGGTTGAGGAACAGCAGCAGGAACACCAGGGTCAGCCAGGCACCGGCCGCGGCCAGGCCGGCATTGCGGCGGTCCTCAAAGGCGATCTGCGGACGGCGCAGCAGGTGCAGGGTCCAGCCTTCGGTGGCCAGGGGCAGGGATTCCCACAGGTAGTCGACGCTGCCGTCCGGGCCCTCGACCCGGGTCAGCGCGCTGTCGTCGTCAAAGCGTCGCAGCGGCCGATGTTCGAGCGGGGTCAGCCGTTGCTTGTCGTATTGCCGGGTGGCCTGGAGTTCGGCGCGGTCGCTGTCCGACAACGGGCGCAGCTGGCGATAACGCCAGCCCGGCTGGTTGGCGATGAACACGATGCCCCGGGCATCGCTGACCAACAGAGTGTCGCTGCCCTGGCTCCATTCGCGCTCCAGTTCGGGGAACTCCAGTTTCACCACCATGGCGCCGAGGAACTGCTCCTGCTCACCCTTGACCGCGCTGGCGAGGAAATAACCGGGAATACCGCTGGTGACGCCCACCGCATAGAAGCGCCCGCTGCCCTGGCTGCGGGTCTGGCTGAAGTAGGGGCGAAAACCGTAGTTGTGCCCGACATAGCTGCTGGGCAGGCGCCAGTTGCTGGCGGCCACGGCGAGGCCGGTGTGGTCCAGCAGCTCCAGGGTCGAGGAGCGGGCGGCGCCGTTGATTTGTTCCAGTTTGCGGTTCAGGGCGTCCTGCTGCTGCGGGCCGACCGGGCCCTTGAGCGCCGAGCGCAGTTCCGGGTCCAGCGCCAGCACGGCGGGCAGGGCGCGGTAACGTTCGATCAGGGTATGCAGGGAGTTGGCGTACAACGCCAGTTGCTCGCTGGCGCGGGCAGCATCGTCCTCCAGCGCCTGGCGCTCGGCGTGGCGCATGGCGAAGGTCGCGCTGACCACGGCGCCGGCGAGGATCACCAGGGTATAGAAGGTCAAGCGCAGCGGGCGGGAGATCTGGACCATGAGTCAAGGGCAGGCTGAAAGGGGCAGGAAAGATAACACGCCTGTCCGAGGCTTCGTTGATCGTGGACAGCCCTTGCCCGGGCAGGCATGAAAAAGGCGGCGCTGCTCATCGAGCAACGCCGCCTTGGGTAACAGCAAGCAGCGCTTACTGCACTTCTACCGCCAGGCTTTCACTGATCTTTTTCTGCCAGATGGCAGGACCGGTGATGTGCACCGACTCGCCTTTGCTGTCGACCGCGACAGTGACCGGCATGTCTTTGACTTCGAACTCGTAGATCGCTTCCATGCCCAGTTCGGCAAAGGCCAGGACCTTGGACTTCTTGATCGCCTGGGCCACCAGGTAGGCAGCGCCGCCGACGGCCATCAGGTACACGGCCTTGCTGTCCTTGATCGCTTCGATCGCGGTCGGGCCGCGCTCGGACTTGCCGATCATGCCCAAGAGGCCAGTCTGCTCGAGGATCTGGCGGGTGAACTTGTCCATCCGCGTCGCGGTGGTCGGGCCAGCCGGGCCAACCACTTCGTCACCGACCGGATCGACCGGGCCGACGTAGTAGATGAAGCGACCCTTGAGGTCAACCGGCAGGGTTTCGCCCTTGTTCAGCATCTCGACCATGCGCTTGTGCGCGGCGTCGCGACCGGTGAGCATCTTGCCGTTGAGCAGGACGGTTTCGCCCGGCTTCCAGCTCTGCACTTCTTCCGGGGTCAGGGTGTCGAGGTTGACGCGACGGGCCGACGGACCGGCTTCCCAGACGATTTCCGGGTAGGCGTCCAGGGGTGGCGCTTCCAGGGACGCAGGGCCCGAGCCGTCGAGCACGAAGTGTGCGTGGCGGGTCGCGGCACAGTTCGGGATCATGCACACCGGCAGGGAGGCGGCGTGGGTCGGGTAGTCCATGATCTTCACGTCGAGCACGGTGGTCAGGCCGCCCAGGCCCTGGGCGCCGATGCCCAGCTGGTTGACCTTCTCGAACAGCTCCAGGCGCATCTCTTCGATACGGTTCTGCGGGCCGCGGGCCTTCAGTTCGTGGATGTCGATGGACTCCATCAACACTTCCTTGGCCATCACCGCGGCTTTCTCGGCGGTACCGCCGATGCCGATGCCGAGCATGCCCGGCGGGCACCAGCCGGCGCCCATGGTCGGAACGGTCTTCAGCACCCAGTCGACGATCGAGTCGGACGGGTTGAGCATGGCCATCTTCGACTTGTTCTCGGAGCCGCCGCCCTTGGCCGCCACGTCCACTTCCACGGTGTTGCCGGGAACGATGGAGTAGTGGATGACCGCCGGGGTGTTGTCCTTGGTGTTTTTACGAGCGCCCGCCGGGTCGGCGAGGATCGAGGCCCGCAGGACGTTTTCCGGCAGGTTGTAAGCGCGACGCACGCCTTCGTTGATCATGTCGTCCAGGCTCATGGTCGCGCCGTCCCAGCGCACGTCCATGCCCACGCGTACGAATACGGTGACGATACCGGTGTCCTGGCAGATCGGGCGGTGACCGGTGGCACACATGCGCGAGTTGATCAGGATCTGCGCCATGGAGTCACGGGCCGCTGGCGATTCTTCGCGCAGGTAGGCTTCGTGCATCGCCTGGATGAAGTCCACGGGGTGGTAGTAGGAAATGAATTGCAGGGCGTCGGCAACGCTCTGAATCAGGTCGTCTTGCTTGATCACGGTCATGAGTCGCGCTCCTCTAAAAGACGGGAACATTTAATAAGGTGCTTGCAGCTTGGGTGCATCGGTCGGTTGCAAGCACCTTCAAGGCACGCCGGACACACTGGCGCGACGCTAAAAAGGCGCGGCAGTATACCGCGCCTCGGGGCCGGGCACACGCGCCGGCAGTCAAACCAAAGTCGCATGCCGGGCATGCGCCGGTCGGGGGATGGCGCCAGGCATGACGGTGGGCGCGGTCCCGGGTCGGATGGCGCTGGGCGGGAACAAAAATGGGATAGTTATTTTTTGGCGACACCACTAAAGTGGCAAGTGGCCTGTAGGGTAGGAAACTCTTTAAAGCCCCCTTTCGCATGGTGAGTCAACGATTGACCCATAACGCTATCCAGAGTCTTTTACTCAAGCGCTTCGTTCTTGCGGCGGGTACCTATGGACTGGCGTTGCTGCTGCTCTGGCTGGCCATTTTCAGTGGCTACTATTCGGCGTCGGTGCATTCGGCGCTGATCGATACCGGCCTGGTGGTGCTGAGCCAGGCGCTGCTGTTCTGGCTGTTTGTCTCCGGGCGCAACCTGCGCTTTCGCGACCCGAGCCTGACCGAGATCCAGATACTCCTGGCCATCGGCTGGCAGACCTGGCTGCTGGCCCACCTCGATACGGCGCGCGGCACCTTCCTGGTGTTCTACCTGCTGACACTGCTGTTCGGCCTGTTCCACCTTCCGCGCCGGGCCTTCGTGCGGTGTGCCCTGTGCATTTTCATCGGTTTTGCCGGGATCACGCTGTGGGACGGCTACCACTTCCGGCTGGCCGATCCGATGCTCGCCGTCCTGCAGGTGTGCGTGCTGTTCGCGGTGCTGATCTGGCTGTGCCTGTACGCCAGCTATGTGCAGACTTCCCGGCAGCGCATGCGGCAACGGCGCTTCGCCTTGCAGGCGCACCAGGACACCTTGCGCGGCATGATGCGACAACTGGAGGACTTGGTCGCCACCGACGAACTGACCGGCCTGTACAATCGACGGCATTTCCTGCGGCTGGCGTCGCGCGAACTGCACGCGATGAGCCTGGAGCAGATGCATGGCCTGGCGCTGATCGACCTCGATCACTTCAAGCGGATCAACGACGTGCACGGCCATGCCGCGGGCGATCAGGTGCTGCAGGCGTTCGCCGCCGTAGCCAGCGCCTGTCTGCGCGATGGCGATGTATTGGCCCGCTACGGCGGCGAGGAGTTTGTCATGTTGTTGCCCGATTGCGATCCCGAACGCCTGACCTCCTGCTGCGAGCGTCTGCGCGTGGCCTTTATGGACGCCCAGTTGATCGGGGTTGAGGTGCCTGGCCTGAGCCTGTCCGTCGGCATGACCCTGGTGGAGCTGGGCGACGACCTGGACGATGCCCTGCAACGTGCCGACCAGGCGCTGTATCGGGCCAAGCGCGACGGACGCAATCGCTGCGCCGCGGCCTGGGAAAATATCGATGCCTGAGCTGCGTGTCGGTGAGCGGCAGTGGTCGGTGGTCGCTGGCAGCAATCTGCTGGATGCCTTGAATCAGGCCGGCGTGGCGGTGCCTTACAGCTGCCGCGCCGGCAGTTGCCACGCCTGCCTGGTGCACTGCGTCGAGGGCCTGCCCAGCGACAGCCGGCCCGATGCCTTGAGCGACGATCAGCGCCAGCGCGGTTGGCGGCTGGCCTGTCAGTGTCAGGTGGTGGAAGACCTGCGGGTCGAAACCTACGACCCGCTGCGCGATGGCGCGCCGGCCGAGGTGGTCGGTGTGGACTGGCTGTCGGCCACGGTGCTGCGCCTGCGTTTGCAGCCGGAGCGCAACCTGCGTTATCAGGCCGGCCAGCACCTGGTGCTATGGACGGCTTCCGGCGTGGCGCGGCCGTATTCGCTGGCGAGCCTGCCTGGCGAAGACCGCTTTCTTGAGTTCCACCTCGATTGCCGCCAGCCCGGCGCGTTCAGCGACGCGGCGCGCCAGCTCAAGCCCGGCGATGGGTTGCGCCTGGGCGAGCTGCGCGGCGGGGCGCTGCACTACGACCCGGACTGGCAAACCCGGCCATTGTGGCTGCTGGCGGCGGGCACCGGGCTAGGGCCCTTGTTCGGTATCCTGCGCGAAGCTTTGCGCCAGGATCATCAGGGCGACATCCGCGTCATTCACCTGGCCCATGACGCCAGCGAACATTACCTGGCCAAGCCCCTGGCGGCGCTGGTGGCGAGCCACGCCAACCTCAGTGTCGAGCTGTTGACCGCGACCGAGCTGCCAGCGGCTTTGGCACAACTGCGGCTTGTTTCGCGGCAAACCCAGGCCTTACTCTGCGGGCACCCCGACAGCGTCGATGCTTTCGCCCGACGCTTGTACCTGGCGGGGCTGCCGCGCAATCAACTGCTGGCTGACGTATTCCTGCCCCGTGGTTGAGCGCTGATCCGGCCTGAGCGAGACCCCCATGACCGATACCATCCTGCTTGAACGCGAGGGCGGGCTGCTGACCCTGCGTCTGAACCGCCCGGACAAGAAAAATGCCCTGACCCGGGCCATGTACAGCCAGCTGGCCGAAGGGTTGCGGCAAGCCGACGCCGACCCTGAGGTCCGCGCGGTACTGCTCAGCGGCAGCAGCGATTGCTTTACCGCCGGCAACGACATTGCCGACTTCCTTCAGCAGCCACCTACCGGTCTCGACAGCCCGGTCTTCCAGTTCATGCGCAGCCTGTTCGAGTGCCGCAAGCCGGTGGTCGCCGCGGTTGCCGGGCCGGCCGTGGGGATCGGCACCACCCTGCTGCTGCATTGCGACCTGGTGTACGTCAGCCGCGATGCCCGGTTGCGCATGCCTTTCGTCAATCTCGGTTTGTGCCCGGAGTTCGGTTCCAGCCTGATCCTGCCGCGCTTGCTCGGACAGGCCAGGGCCGCCGAACTGTTGCTGCTGGGCGAAGGTTTCAGCGGTGAACAGGCGGCGCAATGGGGCATTGCCAACCTGGCCTTGGCCGACGGTGCGGCGACCCTGGACAAGGCCCGGGAGATGGCGCTGCGTTTCGAGAAGCTGGCGCCGCAGGCGGTGCAGATCAGCAAACAGCTGATGCGTACGCCCGATCGCGAACAGCTGCGCAAGGTGATCGAGGAGGAGGGCGCCCTGTTCACCCAGCGCCTGCATTCGCCGGAAGCGCTGGCGGCTTTATCGGGGTTTCTTGCCAAGAGCTGAAATCGGCACCGCTCGTGTAGCCGCTGCCGGAGGCTGCGATCGATTTGGGCGGTATTCCGACGAAGGGGGCGTCAGGTCTCAAGATCGCTGAAGGCCTGGCGGCCTTATCGCAGCCTGGCGGCAGCGGCTACAGGTTCGTGAGTTCCATAAAAGTACCCCCCATAAAAAAGCCCCGCAGTCTTCACTGCGGGGCTCTTTAGTGTTGCTTCAGGTGGCTCAGACCATCGGGTCGCCAACGTGCAGGATCTTCATGCCGTTGGTGCCGCCGGTGGTGTGGTAGCTGTCGCCCTTGGTCAGGATCACCCAGTCGCCTTTCTTCACGACGCCGCGCTTGACCAGCTCGTCGATGGCCTTCTGGCTGACTTCGCTTGGCGGCAGGGACGCCGGGTCGAACGGGATGGTGTAGACGCCACGGAACATCGCGGTGCGGGCCTGGGCTTCGCGGTGCGGGGTGAACGCGTAGATCGGCACCGAGGAACGGATACGCGACATGATCAGCGGGGTGTAGCCGCTTTCAGTCAAGGCGATGATCGCCTTCACGCCCGGGAAGTGGTTGGCGGTGTACATGGTGGCCAAGGCAATGCTTTCGTCGCAGCGCTCGAAGGTCTTGCCGATGCGGTGGCTGGAGGTCTTGCTGGTCGGATGCTTTTCCGCGCCGATGCAGATGCGGTCCATGGCCTGGACAGCTTCGAGCGGGTAGGCGCCGGCGGCGGATTCGGCCGAGAGCATCACGGCATCGGTGTAGTCGAGCACGGCGTTGGCCACGTCGGACACTTCGGCGCGGGTCGGCATCGGATTCTGGATCATCGACTCCATCATCTGGGTCGCGACGATCACCGCCTTGTTGTGGCGACGGGCGTGCAGAATGATTTTCTTCTGGATGCCCACCAGCTCGGCGTCGCCGATTTCCACGCCCAGGTCGCCACGGGCCACCATCACGGCATCGGAGGCTTTAATCAGGCCGTCGAGGGTTTCGTCGTTGGCCACGGCTTCGGCGCGCTCGATCTTCGCCACCAGCCAGGCGGTGCCGCCGGCTTCGTCGCGCAGTTGGCGGGCGTACTCCATGTCAGCGGCGTCGCGCGGGAAGGACACGGCCAGGTAGTCCAGGTCCATGGCCGCGGCCAGCTTGATGTCGGCCTTGTCTTTTTCGGTCAGGGCCGGGGCGGTCAGGCCACCACCGCGACGGTTGATGCCCTTGTGGTCCGACAGCGGGCCGCCGATGGTCACGGTGCAATGCAGTTCGGTGCTGGTGGCGGTGTCGACGCGCATCACCACGCGGCCGTCGTCGAGCAGCAGCTCGTCGCCCACGCCGCAGTCCTTGACCAGGTCCGGATAGTCGATGCCGACGATGTCCTGGGTACCTTCGGTCAGCGGGTGGCTGGTGGAGAAGGTGAACTTGTCACCGATCTTCAGCTCGATGCGCTTGTTGGCGAATTTGGCGATACGGATCTTCGGGCCTTGCAGGTCACCCAGCAGCGCGACGAAACGCCCATGCTTGGCGGCCAGGTCACGCACCAGCTTGGCGCGAGCCTTGTGCTCGTCGGGGGTGCCGTGGGAGAAGTTCAGGCGGGCGACGTCCAGGCCAGCCAGAATCAGCTGTTCGAGAACTTCCGGCGAGTTACTGGCCGGGCCAAGGGTAGCGACGATTTTGGTACGACGGACGGACATGCAAAGACTCCTGAGTTCAAGCGCAACGAGAGGCTACTATGGTCCGCAGCTGTAGTCATTGTTCGTTTGCACTACTTATTCGTTTGTTTCTTTAAACGAACATTCCTGAAGATTTTCCAACGCGGGTCGATAACGTGCACAAGACAGGAGAACCCCCATGCGATTCGTGCTCATTGCTGCCCTGGCCGTCAGTGTTGTCGGCTGTACCCGCTGGTCGATGGACCATCATCTGAATACCGCCTACCGCGCCTACGACGCCGGCAACTGCGAACGGGTGATGCTCGAACTGAGCCAGGTCGACCGCACGAGTCGTTCGCGCCCTTATATCCAGCCTGAAGTATCGATGCTGCGCGGACAGTGCCTGGAGCGGCAGAAGCTGTTCCTCGATGCCGCGCAGACCTATCAGTACATCATCACCGAACACCCCAGCAGCGAGTACGCCTACCGTGCCCGCGCGCGCCTGGAAACCCTGCAGCAACTGGGTCATTACCCTTCGCGCAACAGCGCTCAGGCGCGTCCGACCGCGTTGTAACAATCGTCATCAGGCTATTGCTGATCTCGCGTGAGCCTTGAGCTAACATCTGTGGGCCTGTTTTAGAGTATTGTTTCTAAAATGGGCCGGCCGGGGTCGACAGTCCTCGGCGCGACGATGCGCAATGACCTTCTTAAATAGCGATGCATGACATGTTCACGGACCGGCGGATCGAGCGGCACCAGTTGCCGTGTTTTTTGAAAGTCTTCAATCGGCTGACCGATCGACCCATCGGTTATCTGGGCAACGTCTCCGAAGACGGCTTCATGTTGATCAGCCAGTTGCCGATGCTGATCGGCGCCGATTTCGAATTGCGCCTGCAGGTGCCCGGTCGCGACGGCCAGCTGCAACCGATCGAGATCACCGCCTCTTGCCGTTGGTGCCATGAGGATGTCACGCCCCATCATTACGACACCGGCTTCGTGCTGCTGCGTTCGCCTCCCGAGTACCGCGAGCTGGTGATGGCCTTGCGCAGCTACTTCAGTTTCTACCCGGTGCAGACCTCCGCCTGACCGCTACAGGGTCCCGGCCTTTTTCCAGCTGAGGTAACGGGTCACCAGTTCCGCTCCCAGTTCACCCGGCCGCACATCGAGCAGGGCAACGCCCTGGGCGCTCAGGCGTTCATGCAGGTCGGTGCGGGCATTCAGGTAATTGATCGTGCCGCAGTAGGTCAGGGCGTCGGACAGGTTGTGCACCGGCGCCTGGCGCAACTGATCGAGGACTTCCTCGCGCAGGCTGGCCACCAGCACCCGGTGCTGGCGCCCGAGGCGCTTGACCGCGGTCAGCAATTCCTCGTCGTCTTCGTCCCGCAGGTTGGTCACTAGCACTACCAGGGCCCGGCGCTTCTGCCGGGCCAGCAGCTCGCTGGCGGCGGCCTGGAAGTCGGCGCAGCGCTGGCTGCTGTCCAGGTCGTAGACAGTGTTGAGCAAGGCGCTCAACTGCCCCGCGCCCTTGACCGGCGCCAGATAGCGGCGGCGTTCGCCGGCAAAGGTGCTCAGGCCCACCGCGTCGCCCTGGCGCAAGGCGACATAACTGAGCAGCAGGCAGGCGTTGAGCGCGTGGTCGAAATGCGCCAGTTCGCCGTCCTGGCTGCGCATGCGCCGCCCGCAGTCGAGCATGAAGACGATCTGCTGGTCGCGTTCGTCCTGGTACTCGCGGGCAATCGGCGTGCGTTGCCGGGCGGTGGCTTTCCAGTCGATCTGGCGCAGGCTGTCGCCCTCGCGAAACTCACGCAGCTGGTTGAACTCCAGGCCCAGGCCTCGGCGCGGCTGTTGCCGCACGCCGATCTGGTTCAGCCAGTTGTCGACGGCCAGCAGCCGGGCGCCGTAGAGGCGGGCGAAATCCGGGTAGACGCGCGTGCTGTCGTCGAGCTTCAGCAACCGACGCGCCGACCACAGGCCCAGCGGACTGGGCAGGCTGACCTCGCAGCGCTCGAAGTTGAAATGGCCGCGCTTGAGCGGGCGCACCCGATAACCCAGTTCCTGCGACTGGCCCGGCTCCAGGAGCAGCGACTGCGGCAGGTATTCGAAGCCCAGGCCATCGGGCACATGATCGAACAGCTCCAGGGTCAGCGGTTGGGCAAAGTCGTGGCGAACCTCCAGGCGCACTTCGCTCCAGCGCCCCAGGGGCAGGCTGCCGGGCAACTGGCGCCGCAGTTGGGGCGAAGGCAGGCGCCTGAGCCGGAAGGCGTCCAGCACGGCCAGCAGCAACAGGGCCAGGAGCAGGCCCCAGGCAATCGCTTGCAGGCTGGCCGCGACCGCCAGGCCGTAGGCACGCGCGGCGCCGAGCAGCACGTCCAGCGCCAGCAATACGCCGAGCCAGGTCAGAAACAGGCGTGAGGGCTTCATCGCTTTGGCGGGCTCACAGTCGTGGCGCCGGCACTTGATCGAGCAGTTGCTTGAGCACCTGCTCCACCGACAAGCCTTCGATATCCAGCTCCGGGGCGATCCGCACACGATGCCGCAGCACTGCCAGGGCGCAACCCTTGATGTCATCCGGAATGACGAACTCACCGTCGCGCAGCAAGGCCCTGGCCCGGGCCCCACGGACCAGGGCGATCGACGCGCGCGGCCCGGCGCCGAGGGTCAGCCCCGGCCAGCTGCGAGTGGCCCGGGCCAGCCGCACGGCGTAGTCGAGGACCTGCTCGTCCAGCGGCAGGTCGCTGGCAATCCGCTGCAGGGCCAGCACGTCCTTGGCCTGCAGCAGGGTACGCAGCGGCTGCATGTCGAGCATGTCGGCCCGGGGCGAGCGGGTGACCTGGCGGACCATGTTCAATTCCTGGTCGCTGTCCGGGTAATCCATGCGCAGCTTGAGCATGAAACGGTCGAGTTCGGCTTCCGGCAGCGGGTAGGTGCCTTCCTGTTCGATCGGGTTCTGCGTGGCCAGGACCATGAAGGGCTGGGTGATGGGCAGCGCCCGGCCTTCGAGGGTGACCTGGCGCTCCTGCATGGCTTCGAGCAGGGCGGCCTGGGTCTTGGCCGGCGCGCGGTTGATCTCGTCGGCCAGCAGCAAGTGGGTGAACAAGGGGCCCTTGCGCAGCTTGAACTGCTCGGTCTGCAGGTCGTAGACCGCATGGCCGGTGACGTCGCTGGGCATCAGGTCCGGGGTGAACTGGATGCGCGCGAACTCGCCGCCAAAGCAACGGGCCAGGGCGCGCACCAGCAAGGTCTTGCCCAGCCCGGGCACGCCTTCGAGCAGCACGTGGCCACCGGCGATCAGGGCAGTGAGCACGTCGTCGATCACCGCGTCCTGGCCGATCACCACTTTTTGCAGTTCGTGGCGCAGGACCTGGGCCAGCTGGCTGGCGCGCTGGCGTTGCTGGACGGCATGCGCTTGGGCATGACCGGGCTCGGTGGCGGGAAGCGGTTCGGCGGGAAGGTCGCTCATAGGGCATTCCTGAGAGTTTGCAGGTGGGTGACCAGGCGGCTGAAGTCGGCGCTGGAAAGGCGTTGTGCCGGCTGGGGAGCCAGGGCCTGGCTGATGACGCTGTCCGGTTGCCGGGTAAGGCGGGCCAGGACCTGCCCTTGTTCGGTGGCGGTGAGTCGTTCGAAACCGGGATGACGATGCTGGGCGCGGCGCAGGATGTCCTGCTGCAGGCTATGCAGCAGCCCCTGCTGACCGGTGTGGCGCAACAGGAAGTGAGCGCTGGCTTGCAGGTGCTCGCGCAACTGGCGCCGGGCCCTGGGCATCGGGGCCTGCATCGGTCCGTGGCGAACCCCGACATGCCACAGCAACAGGCCGAGCAGTGCGGCGAGGGCCACCAGCGCCTGGGGGAAATACTTCAGCAGCAGGCTCCAGAGGCTGTCGTGATCGGTGTCGAACAGCAGGGTGACGTCGCTGTCGGCGCTCAGGTACCAGAGCAGCCAGGCGTTGTCGTACTTGGCGATCAACGGAGTCTTCCAGATCTCGGCATCGGTGAGCACGGTCACCGAACCCTGGCCGTAGCTCAGTTGCATCATGTGGGTGGCCCGGGCGCTGTTGGCCCAGGACCGGGCGAGGTTGTCCGGGTCTTCCAGGTGGAAGTCGGTGTCGAAACCGATGTAGGCCGGCGCATCTTCGTCTTCCAGGTAGAGCTTGGTCAGTTTCGGGTAGGGCTCTTTGCCAGCGCCGGGTGGAGGGGCTTTCAGGTCCTTGCTGAGAAACTGGCGCAGGTGCAGGCGATCGAGCAGCAGGTCGCCGCTGCGTCCGGCCTCTTTATTCCACAGCGCTTCGGCGACGAACAGCAGGCGCCCGCCGGCCCTGGCCCAGTCCAGCAGTTGCTCGACCTGCTGCGGCGTCATGTTCGAGCGCTCGCCCAGCAGCAACAGGCTGTTCTGCTGCGGCTTGAGGGTCGGCAGCACCTCCAGGCCGTTGGCGTGGTGAACCTGCAAGCCGCGCTGGCGCAGGAACATTTCCGCCGCCAGGTATGGGTTGGCGCGGGCTTGCGGAGAGGGGCCGTGATCGATGGTTTCCTGGTAGGGCCGGGCGTTGAGGTAGAGGTACAGCAGCAAGCCGCCGAGCAGGCCGGCGACCAGCAGCGCGAGCAGCGGCAGCAGGCACCGGTTCATCGTGGTGCTCCCGGGCCGAACAGGGTACGCCAGCCATCGCACAGCTCCTGCTTCAACTGCGCGGGAGGCAGGCGATGACCGTAGGCCAGGTTCTGCCAGTGTTGGGTCAGGCTGTTGCTGAACGCCTGCAACTGGGGCAACTGCAAAGCCTTGATCTGCTCGAGGACCTGGCCCTCGGTGTCCGCCGGTTTCAACGGCAGGCGGAAGTCATGCAGGAGCCGGCTCAGCAGCGCGCGGTACAACAGCCCGAGGGCTTCGCGTGGCTGCTGTGGCCAGAGCGCTTCGGCAGCGGCGGCGACATCCTCGGGCAAGGCGTCGGGGCTGAGGTCCAGGCCGAACAGCTGGTGTGGAGCGGCTCGCGCGGGTAGCTTGCCCGGCAGCGGACGGCGGCCGACAAAGGCTCGCAACCCTTCACGATGACGCCATACCAGCAGGGCCAGCGCCCCCAGCAGCAGGGCCCAGAGCAGGATCTCCAGGGCTTTGGCCGCGGCGCTGAAGACGCTGCTGTCGAGCCGATCGTTCAGGGCCTTGAGCCAGCCCGGCAGTTCAGAGTGTTCAGCGCTTTTCGGGCTGTCTTCGTCGAACCGGTAGCGGGTCACGGTCTGCGGGTTCTTGAAGGGCGGCTGGTCGAGGATCTGGCTGATGCTGTCTTTCGCGGCCTGGCTGGTCAGCGGCTGATCCAGCAGGCGCGGGCTGTCAGGGCTAGTGGCCGGCTCGGCGGCCCAGGCATCGGACGGCAGGGGCAGCAGGCTCAGGCTGCCCAGGACCAGCAGCAGGGCGACGCCGCTCAAGCGCTGCCGCAGGCGGCGCAGCACCAGTTCGATATCCCAGGCCTCCAGCAGCGTGCGGCGATTGAGGTAGAGGCTGAAGCCGCAGGCGACGTACACCGGCTCCCAGACAATCAAGACCAGAGCATAGAAAGCGTTGGTCAGGTGTTCGAGCCAGAGCCAGTCCTGCTCGGCGGCGGCAATTAACGTCTGCCAGTCCCAGTCCAGCTCGATCTGTTGTGGCAGCAGCAGATAGAACAACGCCAGCAGGCCGATCCACAAGATGCCTTCCAGGTGCATGCCGATCAGGGTCAGCCAGTGCGCGGCCCCGGCATTGCGCTGTTGCAGCACCCGCACCCGTTGCTGGCGCGCCTCGCCGCTCAGGCCCTCGAGCTGCACCACGGGCATGATGAAACTGCGGCTCAGGCTCAGGCGGCGCCAGGTCAGGCTGGCCAGCAGTTGCGGCTTGAGCAGCCTGGGCCATTGGCGCAGGGCCTGGCGCAAGGTCGGGGTTTCGCCGAACAGGGCTTTGGCGAGGATGTACAGCGGCAGCCGTTCGAAGGCCGGCTTGAGCCACCAGAACAGCAGCAGGGCAAGGGTGGGCGAGTCCCAGAGCAACAGGCTGAGCAGGACGAATACCGGCAGGGTGATCAGCGCCCAGCTGGTCATCAGCAGGCGTCGGTGGCGCTGGCTCAGCAGCACGCCCAGGTCCATGGCTTCCCAGGTCGTGCGCGGGCGAATCACCACGCTGGCTTCACTCAGGCGCATGGCGGCGTCCAGCGAATATCAGGTAGGCCAGGACCAGCAGCCAGCAGATGCCGCCGACCAGGTATTTGATCCAGGCCGCGGGCCAGGTCAGGGAGGACCAATAGGCTTCGATAAAGGCAGCGATCAGCAGGAACAGGATGACCCCGCAGATCAACTGCACGCTGGTGCGCGCGGCCAGCAGCAAGGCTTCGCCGCGGGGCAGGCGTCCGGGGGCGATCAGCGCCCAGCCCATTTTCAATCCGGCCGCGCCGGCCAGGGCGATGGCGCTGAGCTCGAAGGCACTGTGGCCGACGACAAACGACCAGAAGGTGGCGCCATAGCCGATCTGGGTCAGGTGCCCGGCCACCGCGCCGATGGTCAGGCCGTTGAAGAACAGGAAGAACAGACTCCCCAGGCCAAACAGCAGGCCGCTGGCAAAGGTCTGAAAAGCGATGCCGATGTTGTTCATGATGTAGTAGCCGAACATCATCCAGTCTTCGCCGGCGGCCCGGTTGGCGAGGCGGCCCAGGCGACTGGCGCCTGGATCGTAGAGGCGTTGCATTTCGGCCACCTGTTGCGGGCTGACCACGCTGTAGATCAGTTCGGGCACCAGGTACACCAAAAGGCCGATACCCAGCAGGCTGCCAAAGAACACCAGGCTGGCGGCCAGGACGAAGCGCCATTGTTCGCGCACCAGCTGCGGGAAACCGGCCAGGACAAAGCCCAGGACCCGGGCGCCCAACGGGCTGCGTTGGCGATAGAGCTGCTGATGGCCGCGCAGCGCCAGTTGTTGCAACGGGTCGACCAGGAAGCTGCTGTAGCCGCGTTCCTGGGCCAGGGCCAGGTGTTGGCACAAGCGGCGGTAATCCTCGGGGAAACGGGCATAGGTCTCGGGCGTTGCCTGGCCGCGTTCCAGTTGTTCGAGCTGTTCGCGCAGGTGCTGCCACAAGGCTTGATGACGGTTTTCGAACAGGCTCTGTTTCATGTCGGCCCCAGCAGTCCGCGGGCGATGCCATTGAGTTCGTCACGGGCCTGCGCGGGTGTTACATGCAGAGGCTCGGCGAGTAGCGCGGCCAGCTCCTGGACCCGGTCCGCGGACAGTTGTTCCTGGCGTTCGGCGAAGCTGAGGATGGCCCGTTGTTCAGTCAGGCTCAGGGCGAAGGCGGCGGTCCTGGCGGGCACTGCCGGCAAGGTCGGGCGAACCACCGGCTGCTCGCGGTAGATCACCATGGTGCCGGCCGCCAGGTCGCCGAGGCGCTTGAAGGTTGGGTGCTGCAGGCAACTGATGGCGCCGAGGCAATAACCGAACGGCAGCATGTCGACAAAACGCAGCAGGTTGCGGGTCAGGGAAGGGCCCCAGCCGATGGGCGTGCCATCGTCCTGCACGACCCGCAGGCCCATCAGTTGCTTGCCTGGCGAGCAGCCCTGGTTCAACACCTCGAACAGCACCATGTACCACCAGCTGACCAGAAACAGCAGGATCGAGCCCAGCCCCATGCCGAGCTGGCCGAGAAACCCCAGGACAATAAACAGCACGCCGAGGATCAGGCCACGAAAGCCCAGGTCGATGGCAAAGGCCAGGGCACGCGACATCAGCCCCGCCGGCCGCAGCGGCAGGTCGATGCCTTCTGGCGTTTCGACCTGGTAGCGGGTGTCCAGTGGCGGGGGCAATGCTTTCCCTGGCAGTGCTGTCGTCTCGAGCATAGGCAACTTGAGGCTGGCCTGGTGGCGATGGATGACCGCCTGATGCTAGCAGTGTCGGAGGGGCGAACGACATCATTTACTGTGTCGCGTGACGTGCGCCGTTACCCTTGAATCATCACAAGGCTGGCCGCGGCCGGTGCCAAGCGCCTAGACTTTGCCGGTCTTTTGCTCAGGAACAGCCCGTGACTTCCATCTTCTGGTACGACTACGAAACCACCGGCATCAACCCGCGCTGCGATCGGCCGTTGCAGGTGGCGGGGATTCGCACCGACTTCGAACTCAACGAGATCGGCGAGCCGGTCAATCTTTACTGTCAGCCCAGCGACGACATCCTGCCCCATCCAGCGGCCTGCATGATCACCGGCATTACCCCGGGCCGGCTGGCCGAACAGGGATTGAGCGAAGCCGATTTCATGACCCGGGTGCACGCCCAGCTGGCGGCACCGGGCACCTGTGGCGCCGGCTACAACACCCTGCGCTTCGACGACGAGATGACCCGCTACAGCCTGTACCGGAATTTCTTCGACCCTTATGCCCGCGAGTGGCAAGGCGGCAACAGCCGCTGGGACCTGATCGATGTGGTGCGCACCGCCTATGCCTTGCGCCCGGAAGGGATTGTCTGGCCGCGGGACGAGGAGGGGCGGGTGACCCTGAAGCTGGAGCGCCTGACCGCCGCCAATGGCATCGATCACGGGCATGCCCACGAAGCGCTGTCCGATGTGCGCGCCACTATTGCCCTGGCCAGGTTGATTCGGGACAAACAGCCGAAGTTGTATGAATGGCTGTTCCAGTTGCGCAGCAAGCAGAAAGTCATGGACCAAGTTCGTCTGCTGCAACCGCTGGTGCATATTTCCGGACGCTTTTCCGCAGCGCGCAGTTATGTCGGCGTGGTCCTGCCGCTGGCCTGGCATCCGCGCAACCGCAACGCCCTGATTGTCTGTGACCTACACCTGGACCCGCAGGGATTGCTCGAGCTGGACGCCGAGACGCTGCGCCAGCGTTTGTATACCCGCCGCGAAGACCTGGCCGAAGGCGAGTTGCCGGTGCCGTTGAAGCTGATCCATATCAACCGCTGTCCGGTCGTCGCGCCGCTGAATGTGTTGCGTGGCGAAGATCAGCAGCGTTTGCAACTGGACATGGCGGAATATAAGGCCCGGGCGCTGCGGCTAAGTGACGCACAAGAAGTTTGGCGGGATAAACTTGCGGCTATTTATGCCAGCGAGGACTTTGCCCCTAGCGTCGATCCCGAGCAGCAGTTGTACGACGGTTTTATCGGCGATCGCGACCGACGCTTATGCGAACAAGTGCGCAATGCCGAGCCGCTTCATTTAGGGCAAGAGCAATGGCCGTTCGATGATGAACGTTTGCCCGAATTATTATTTCGTTATCGCGCCCGTAACTTTCCTGAAACCTTGAACGGGGAGGAGCAAGAACGCTGGAAGTCATTCTGTCAGCAGCGCCTGTGCGACCCGCAGTGGGGAGCGCCCAATACCCTGGAAAGTTTCAATCGGGCGGCTGCCGAACTACGGGTGAGTGCTACAACGATTCAGCGCCAGGTGCTGGATGAATGGCAGGATTACAGCCGGTCGCTGGCCCTGCGTTTCGGGCTTTGATTGTTCGGCTTAGTACATTTCGGGCATTTGCCGGAAATAAAAAAACGCCAGCAAGCTGGCGTTTTTTCATAAGGTCGCAAATCCCTCTGTGACGGGTGTACGGCTTAACCCAGCAGGGTTGCCCAGCCTTCTACCACGTCGCCGCCCCACTTGGCTTTCCACTCTTTCAGGGTTTTGTGGTTGCCGCCCTTGGTTTCGATGACTTCGCCGTTATGCGGGTTCTTGTATTGTTTGACCTTGCGTGCGCGCTTGGTGCTGGTCGCTTTGGCGGCAACACGTGGCGCCTTAACTTTCGAGTCCGGATCCAGCAGCGCGATGATGTCGCGCAGGGACTTGGAGTATTCACCCATCAGGGCGCGCAGTTTGCCTTCGAATTCCAGCTCGGCTTGCAGTTTGTCGTCTTGCGACAGGTTCTTCAAACGGGCTTGCAGCTCTTTGATAGCTTCTTCTGTGGCGCGGTATTCGTTGATCAGGGACATGAGAATTGCCTTATGTTGAGTGCTGAGTGGCAGGTGATAGTGGTGTAATAATAGTCAGGCAGTTTCCTCAAGTAAACAATAAAGCCGGCTTTTATTTAATTTGATTAGAGTGTTTGGCAAAGACCCTGATTGATGAGTTAAATATTGTGAACGAGTCCGCACGACTATTTCCCACAAAGTTATAGGACTATTTCCAAGTGTGACTGATTTCCCTCCCGCATCGGGCATGAGCCCTACAGGCTGCTCAGAGGAATCGGATTCCGACATCACGAATACTGCAGTTTTGTCGCGCAATCGCTAGAATGGCGGCCTTTGCGAAGTTCTGGAGTTTCCCCCTCATGCGCACTTTTCGGTTGGTGATTTCCTGCCCGGACCGCGTTGGCATCGTTGCCAAAGTCAGTAACTTTCTGGCGTCCCACAACGGCTGGATCACCGAAGCCAGTCACCACTCTGATGACCTGAGTGGCTGGTTCTTCATGCGTCACGAAATACGTGCCGACTCTTTGCCGTTCGGCCTTGAAGCCTTTCGCGAAGCCTTTGCGCCGATTGCCGAAGAGTTCTCGATGGACTGGCGCATCACCGATACCGCGCAGAAGAAACGCGTGGTGTTGATGGCCAGTCGCGAGTCCCACTGCCTGGCGGACCTGTTGCACCGCTGGCACAGCGACGAACTCGACTGCGAGATCTCCTGTGTGATTTCCAACCACGACGACTTGCGCAGCATGGTCGAGTGGCATGGCATTCCTTATTACCACGTGCCGGTCGACCCTCAGGACAAGGAGCCGGCGTTCGCCGAGGTCTCGCGCCTGGTCAAGCAGCACGACGCCGAAGTGGTGGTGTTGGCGCGCTACATGCAGATCCTGCCGCCAGAGCTGTGCCGCGAATACGCGCACAAGGTGATCAACATTCACCACAGCTTCCTGCCGTCGTTCGTCGGCGCCAAGCCTTACCACCAGGCTTCCCTGCGTGGTGTGAAGCTGATCGGCGCGACCTGCCACTACGTGACCGAAGAGCTGGATGCCGGCCCGATCATCGAGCAGGACGTGGTCCGTGTCAGCCACAGCGACAGCATCGAAGACATGGTGCGTTTCGGCCGTGACGTCGAGAAAATGGTCCTGGCCCGCGGCCTGCGCTACCACCTGGAAGACCGCGTGCTGGTGCACGGCAACAAGACTGTCGTGTTCTGATCCAGAGTGCTCTGACAAATAGCGCTCTGATCGAATCCGCCGGACTCGGGCATCCAAGCCCCGGTCCGGCGATTTTTCATGAGGATCGACCGATGAGTGATCCACTGGACAAAGCCACATCCAAGGCACCCGCCACCCTCGGCGAGGGCTGCCTGAGCCGTTACGACCCGGACGACATGAGCGTCGAGGACGGTACCGAGTTTCCCGGCGCCGCCGAGTTGTGGCAGCAGTTGCGGCAGGATGCCCTGGATACAGAGCCGCCTAAGCCTGCTTGAGCTTCATCAGGGTGCGCAGCAAGGGGCGCCCGACCATCATCAGGAATACCGGCCCGCCGGCCAGCAGATAGAAATAGTAGGTAACGGCCCGCCAGATCAGGATGGCCGCGGCCGCCGTCGACTTCCCCACCATGGGCGCCAGCAGCGCCGCCGATGTCAGCTCCGCCGCTCCCGCGCCGCCGGGCAGCAGGCTGAATTGCCCTGCGCTCAGGGCGAGCATCTGGATCAGAAAGGTCCAGGCCCATTGCAGGTCCACCCCTAGCCCGCGCAACGCCAGGTACAGCACGCTGTAGCGCAGCGCCCAATGCATGCAGGTCAGGGCAAAGACCCCCGTCAGGGTCTGCCAGGGCAGTTTCAGGCTATCGCCGAAGGCCTTGAGGAAATGCAGCCATTTGCGTGCCCGGCGCCGACGGGTCGCGGGGCGAATCTTGAAGGGCGCAAGCAGATGGCCGCTGAGCAGGATCAGGCGACGGTGGTAGCGGACTACCGCCAGGCAGATGCATAACCCGCCGAACAGCGAAAGACTGCTGAGGGCCAGCAGCCATTCCAGGCGCTGGCTGAGGTTCTGGAACAGCGCGTAGAACAGGATCCCCAGCAGCGCGCAGAGGAAGAACAGCAGGTCGCTCAATTGATCCATGGCAAACACCGCGCTGCCGTGAGCCGGGCGCACGCCGTTACGCGCCAGCAGGGCCATCAAGGTCAGGGGGCCGCCACTGCCGCCGGGCGTGGCGCACATGGCGAACTCGGTGGACATCACTACCGCCAGACTCTTCCAGCGTCCCAGACGGCCGCGGTGTCGACCCAGCAGCAGGCTCAGGCGCAGCGAATTGATGATCCAGCACAGCAGAATCATGCTCAGCATGCCCAGCAGCAACGGCAGGGAAAAACGCTGGACCCGCCCCCACAGTTCGCCGCCGCCCAGCAGCAGCGGCACCAGGATTGCCGCCAGCAAGGCCGTGGCCAGCCAGATCGCCCGGCTCACGGGGTACCGCGTGCCCTTGGCGGCTGGGTGTCGAGCCAGTCGGCCTTGGTCAGTGGCTGGCGTCCTTGCTCCAGCAGGCGTTCGAGGGTGTCCAGCCAGTACTGGCGCGAGTCGGGGTGACGCATGTCCACCGGGTGCAGGTCGAGGCGAATCACCGATGCCTGCTGCCAGCGTCGTTCGCGTTGCAGGCTGACCAGCCGGGAGGCTTTGCGGCGCCAGGCGCTGCGGGCGCTCCACACCAGGCCGGGGGCGGCGATCGGCGAGAAGTCCGGCAGCCGGTACAGGTGCTGCGGGCCGCTGGTGTAGCGCAGGGGCAGTTGGCGCAGGGCCTGGCGCGTACCCGGGCTCATCAGCCAGGCGGGGGCGACGAACCCCTGCAAGGGCCAGTTGTAACGCTGGAACAGTTCCAGCCCGGCATGCAGGCGTGCCAGGGCGGCGTTTTCCGAGAGGCTGTAGAACTCACCCTCATGGGTGTACACACGACGCATGAACCAGTCATACGGGGTGCGCGGTGGCGGACCCTCGTCGCAATGGAAGTAACCGTGCAGCACCAGTTCGTCGCCGCGTTCCAGGCGCGCGCTGAGCAGCCGGCGAAAGCCGGGATGAGCATCGAGCGGGTTGTGCCGGTGAAAATCCGGTACCACCAGCCAAGTCATCGGCACGTTGCCCATGGCGTCGACGGCTTCGACGAAGGGTTGGTAGTCGATCCAGGTTTGTGGCGCGACATCGTGCAATACCAGCAGCACGCTGGGCACCCCGGCGGACTCAACCATGGGCCAGCATCGGCTGCTGGGTGCCGAGCACGGCTCGATAGTGCTCCAGCAGGCTGGCGACCACCGTATCCCAGGCGTAATAACGTTCGACATGGCGACGCGCCCGTTGGCCTCGCTCGGCGCAGCCTTGGGCGAACAGCTCCTGCACGGCATGGGCCATCGCCAGCGGATTGTTCGGCGCACAGAGCAAGCCGCCTTCCGCGGTGACGATTTCCTGGAAGGCCCCGGCGGCCACCGCCACCACGGGAATGCCGCTGGCCATGGCTTCGAGGATCACCAGGCCAAAGGTTTCCTGGTCCCCGGCGTGGACCAGGGCATCGGAGCTGGCCATCAGGCGGGCGACCTGAGGGGCCGGGCAGAACTCGTCGATCACCGTGACATTCTCCGGCACCGCCGTCGGCATGGCCGAGCCCACCAGCAGCAGGTGGTAGCGCTTGCCCAGGCGTTGCATGCAGTTGAGCAGCACCGGTAGGTTCTTTTCCTTGGAGCCGCGACCGGCAAAGATCAGCAGGCGGCTGTCTTCGGCAACCCCCAGTTCGGTGCGCAGGTCGGGGTCGCGATGGCTCGGGTGGAAGGTCTGCAGGTCGACGCCCAGCGGCTGCACATGGACGTTGCGCACGCCCAGGCCGATCAGTTTGTCGGCCATGATCTGGCTGGGGGCCAGGACCCGGTCGAAGTTGCCGTACAGCTTGCGCACGTAGGCCTCGACATTCGGGGTGAACCAGGGGCCCATGCGGTTGCTGACCAGTAGCGGCAGGTCCGAGTGATAAAAGCCGATCACAGGTACATCCAACTGGCGCCGCGCATCCAGGGCCGCCCAGGCGGTGAGGTAAGGGTCGCCGACTTCGATCAGGTCCGGTTGCAGGCCATGGAGAATATTGCGCCAGGGCCCCAGGCGCAGGGGAAAACGGTAGCCCTTGCCAAAGGGCAGGGCGGGAGCGGGGACTTCATAGATGCCGTCGCGTTCGCTGAAGTGGGCCCCGGGGATCAACAAACTGTGGCGGATTCCTGGTTGGCGTCCCAGGCGACGATGCTTGGCGTCCAGATAAGTGCGCACGCCACCGCTGGCAGGGGCGTAGAACATGGTTATGTCAGCGATATGCACGATGATCATCCCTCCGATCCGGTGTTCTCCCTAGGGTTGACCCTTATCAAGGATAGATGTTCGGTCGGGATGCCGTGGCGGTTGGCGATGCGTCTGGATGAACGGTTTGCTGCGGATGCGGGAGGGATTGTTGGCAGTCCGGTGCCTGGGTGTTGCCCAGGCACCGGATGGCTGAAGGGATCAGATACGGAAACTGCCGACCAGTTGCTTCAGGCGTGCGGCCTGCTGCTCGAGGTCGGAACAGGCGCGCAGGGTCGACTGCAGGTTTTCCACCCCTTCCTGGTTCAGGGTGTTGATCTCGGTGATGTCCATGTTGATCGACTCCACCACCGAGGTCTGTTCCTCGGTCGCGGTAGCCACGGACTGGTTCATGCCGTCGATCTCGCCGATGCGCTGGGTCACGCTGTTCAGGCGTTCGCCGGCCTGGTTGGCGATCTCCACGCTGTCCTGGCTGTGGCGCTGGCTGTTGCTCATGGTGCTGACCGACTCGCGGGCGCCGACCTGCAACTCCTCGATCATGGTCTGCACCTGTTGCGCCGATTCCTGGGTGCGGTGGGCCAGGTTGCGCACCTCGTCGGCAACCACGGCGAAGCCGCGCCCGGCCTCGCCCGCCCGCGCCGCCTCGATGGCCGCGTTGAGGGCCAGCAGGTTGGTCTGCTGGGAGATGCTGGTGATGACTTCGAGGATCTGCCCGATGTTCACGGTCTTGCTGTTGAGGGTTTCGATGTTGCTGCTGGAGGCGCTGATCATGTCCGACAGCTGGTTCATCGCCAGGATGCTGCGGTCCACCACTTGCTGGCCGTCCTCGGCCAGGCTGCGCGCGTCGCTGGCTTGTTGCGAGGCCTGGGCGGCGTTGCGGGCGATTTCCTGGGCGGCGGCGCCGAGCTGATTGATCGCCGCGGCCACGCTGTTGGTGCGGCTGGCCTGCTCGTCGGAGTTGAGCATCGACGAATTGGAGGCGCTGACCACGCGCAGGGCTACTTCGTTGACGTGCTCGGTGGCCGACGACACTTCGCGGATCGAACCGTGGATGCGTTCCACGAAGCGGTTGAACGCGGTGCCGAGGATGCCGAATTCATCCTGGTTCTGGATGGTCAGGCGGCGGGTCAGGTCGCCTTCGCCGTCGGCGATGTCCTGCATGGCGCGGGTCATGACATGCAAGGGTTGCATCAGCACCCGGATCAGCATGCCGAGCAGGGCGATAATGATGGCCACGGCGATGACGGTGGCGATGATGGCCGAAGCGCGGAACTCGCTGAGCATCGAGAACGCCTTGTCCTTGTCCACGGACAGGCCGATGTACCAGTTCACCGACGGCAGGCCCTTGATCGGGGTGAAGGTGACGATGCGGGTCTTGCCCTCGACTTCGATTTCGCTGAAATCGCCACTGATGCGTGGCGTGTTCTGCGGGTAGGCCTCGCTCAGGCTCTTCATCACCAGCGCCTTGTCCGGGTGCACCAGGATCTTGCCGTCGGCGCTGACCAGGAAGGCATAGCCCATGCCGTCGAAATCCAGGGCGTTGAGGGTTTCGATCAGGGTTTGCAGGCTCAGGTCGCCGCCCACCACGCCGATGCTCTGCCCGCCGTTACGCGAGGCGGTGGCGACGGAAATGATCAACTGGCCGGTGGCTGCATCTATATAGGGTTCGGTGAGGGTCGAGCCGCTGCTGCTTTCGGCGCCCTTGTACCAGGGGCGAACGCGCGGATCGAAGCCGTCGGGCATCTTCGCGTCCGGGCGGATGGTGAAGCTGCCGCTGGCATCGCCCAGGTAGGAGGCCATGAAGGTCGAGGTCAGGGCCTTCTGTTCGAGCAGGCTGGCCACCTTGGTCGATTGCGGGTCGATCGCCAGGTTTTGCGCCAGGTTTTCGATCAGCAGGATGCGCCCGGTGAGCCAGGTCTGGATGTTGCTGGCGGTCACATCGCCCATTTCATGCAGGTAATTGTCCAGGTCTTCGCGGATCGCATTGCGCTGTAAATAGTCGTTGTACAGCGTGAAGGAAGCGAAGGCGGCAATAACGATGAGGGCGGCGGCAAGCAGGATTTTATGGCTGAAGCGCAGGTTTTTGTTCATGGCTTGTGGTGTCCGCTAGGTCTTAATGTCACGAGCGTGCTCTTATAAAAGCGCGCAAAATGGGCGGGGTTGAAAGTAAGTTGATATTTCCACCTCTCCTTGGGGAATTATCTGAACTATTTTTCAGTCTTTTCTGATCTATCGGCCGGTCAAGGCTAAAGATTAACCATGGGTGACAAAATGCCGGATTCATCGCAACTCGTTATCGGTGCCGACCTCGCGGGGCAACCGATTGCCCAGGCCATGCGCCTGGCAAATCGTCACGGGCTGGTGGCAGGCGCTACCGGGACAGGGAAAACCGTCACCTTGCAGCGACTGGCGGAAGCGTTCAGCGATGCCGGTGTCGCGGTGTTCGCCGCGGACATCAAGGGTGACCTGTGTGGCTTGGGCGCCGCGGGCAATCCCCAGGGCAAGGTCGCCGAACGTATTGCCGGGATGCCGTGGCTGAACCACAAGCCCCAGGCTTATCCGGTCACGTTGTGGGACATTCACGGGCAGTCCGGGCACCCGCTGCGCACTACCCTGAGTGAAATGGGCCCGCTGCTGCTGGGCAGCCTGCTGGAGCTGACCGACAGCCAGCAATCGGCGTTGTACGCGGCATTCAAAGTGGCCGACCGCGAAGGGCTGTTGCTGCTCGACCTGAAAGACCTCAAGGCGTTGCTCAACCACCTCAAGGACAACCCGCAGTTGCTGGGGGATGACGCGGCGCTGATGACCACCGGCTCCAGCCAGGCCTTGTTGCGGCGCCTGGCGACTCTGGAACAGCAGGGCGCCGAGGCCCTGTTCGGCGAGCCGGCCCTGCAACTGGAAGACATCCTGCAGCCGGCCAGTGACGGGCGCGGGCGGATCCACCTGCTCGACGCTAGCCGCCTGGTGCACGAAGCGCCCAAGGTCTATGCGACCTTCCTGTTGTGGCTGCTGGCCGAGCTGTTCGAGCAACTGCCGGAGCGCGGCGATGCGGAAAAGCCGCTGCTGGCGCTGTTTTTCGACGAGGCCCACCTGCTGTTCGCCGGCACGCCCAAGGCGTTGCAGGACCAGCTGGAACAGGTGGTGCGGCTGATTCGCTCCAAGGGCGTGGGCGTGTACTTCGTCACCCAGTCGCCAGGCGACTTGCCGGACGACGTGCTGGCGCAACTGGGGCTGCGCGTCCAGCACGGCTTGCGGGCCTTCACCGCCAAGGAACAGAAGTCCTTGCGCGCCGTGGCGGACGGCTTCCGGCCGAACCCGGCGTTCGATGCGCTGTCGGTGTTGACCGAGCTGGGGATTGGCGAGGCGCTGGTCGGTACCCTGCAGGAAAAAGGCACGCCGGAGATGGTCCAGCGAGTGCTGGTGGCACCGCCGCAATCGCGCATCGGGCCGCTGACCGAGGCCGAGCGTGCAGCGCTGATCAACAGTTCGCCGTTGGTCGGCCGCTATGACAAACCGGTCGACCGCGAGTCGGCCTATGAAGTGCTGATGGGACGCAAGGGCCTGGCGCCGGAGGCCGAGGCTGCGCCGGGCAAACCGGCCGCCGAGGAGCCGAGCTTTACCGATCGGGCCGGCGAGTTCCTCGGTACTGCCGCCGGTCAGGCCCTGAAGTCCGCCATGCGTCAGGCTGCCAATCAACTGGGACGGCAACTGGTGCGCGGGCTGATGGGGTCTCTGCTGGGGGGCAGCAAGCGCCGCTGATCGGCGGCTGGTCGGTCACGCCCGTGGTTTGGCGTGGCTGGCCAGGCGCTCCAGGGCGGCGCGCAGGTTGGGATCGGTGATGCCGTCGGCGGTGGCCTGAATGGTCTCGGCGGCGTTGCTCGACAGGTCCATGGTGTGGCCGGCGGCGCCTCGTTGCACAGTGGGAGGCTGCACTTTGAACAGAATCCGCGTCAGATTGTTGAACTCATTGAACTCCAAAAGCTGACGTTGCAGGCGTTTTTGCTGATAACGCAGGCGCGTCGCCCAGTGGCCGTCGGTGACGATCAGCAGCAGGCTGCCTTCGCGCCAGGAGGCAACGTGGCAGTGTTCGCGCGCGGCCGGTTGCAGCTGGCTTTCCAGCAGGCGCTGCAGATGCGCCAGGCGCTGGGCGTGGCCGAGTATGGCTTTGAGAGGCTTGGCTTCGCGAAGGAGTACGGCGGGTGCTCTGGCCGTAAGAGGGCGAAATGCCATGATCAGACACCTGAAGTTACAGAGCCGCCATGGTAGCAGAAAGCGCTGGCCGGACCTCGCTCATCGCTGCGACGAGGCTTTATCCATTAAATCAATGGTTAACTTCGTACTCGTCCGGGTTGAAACTGGCGCAAAAGGCCTTATTGTAAGTGAGCCCCGTCACAGCGCTGTACCAGCATCGTGGAATAACGCCACTTTCCTCACCATCGTTTCCGGGTAGAATACTCGTTCGCATGCGGCCATGAGGGCTGCACGGGCGACTCACGGGGCCGCCCTCCATCCCTATGTGTGGAAGATCCTGCCGATATGTTTGCGCCTTTGTTAAAGAAACTTTTTGGAAGCAAGAACGAGCGTGAAGTCAAACGCATGCTCAAGACGGTACAGATCGTCAATGCCTTCGAAGAGCAAATGGTGGCCCTTTCGGACGATCAGTTGCGCGCCAAGACTGCAGAGTTCAAGGCCCGCATAGCCAAAGGTGAAAACCTCGACAAACTGCTTCCCGAAGCCTTTGCGGTCGCCCGCGAAGCCGGCAAGCGGGTCATGGGTATGCGCCACTTCGACGTACAGTTGATCGGCGGCATGACCTTGCATGAAGGCAAGATCGCCGAAATGCGTACCGGTGAAGGCAAGACCCTGGTAGCAACACTGGGCGTTTACCTCAACGCGCTGTCCGGCAAGGGCGTGCACGTGGTCACGGTGAACGACTATCTGGCCCGCCGCGACGCCAACTGGATGCGCCCGCTGTATGAATTCCTCGGCCTGACGGTCGGCGTGGTCACGCCGTTCCAGCCGCCGGAAGAGAAGCGCGCCGCCTACGCCGCCGACATCACCTACGGCACCAACAACGAATTCGGTTTCGACTACCTGCGCGACAACATGGCTTTCAGCATGGAAGACAAGTTCCAGCGCGAGCTCAATTTTGCCGTGATCGACGAAGTCGACTCGATCCTGATCGACGAGGCCCGTACCCCGCTGATCATCTCCGGCCAGGCCGAAGACAGCTCCAAGCTCTACACCGAGATCAACAAGCTGATCCCGCGCCTTGAGCAGCACATCGAGGAAGTGGAAGGCGAGGTCACCAAGGCCGGTCACTTCACCGTCGACGAGAAGACCCGTCAGGTCGAACTCAACGAAGCCGGTCACCAGTTCATCGAAGAGATGCTGACCCAGGTCGGCCTGCTGGCGGAAGGCGAGAGCCTGTACTCGGCGCACAACCTGGGCCTGCTGACCCACGTCTATGCCGGTCTGCGCGCGCACAAACTGTTCAATCGCAACGTCGAATACATCGTCCAGGATGGCCAGGTGGTCCTGGTGGACGAACACACCGGTCGTACCATGCCGGGTCGCCGTCTGTCCGAAGGCCTGCACCAGGCCATCGAAGCCAAGGAGAACCTCAACATCCAGGCCGAAAGCCAGACCCTGGCGTCGACCACCTTCCAGAACTACTTCCGTCTGTACACCAAGCTGTCCGGCATGACCGGTACCGCGGACACCGAAGCGTTCGAGTTCCATCAGATCTACGGCCTGCAGGTGATGGTGATTCCACCGAACAAGCCGCTGGCTCGTAAAGACTACAACGACCTGGTGTTCCTGACCGCGGACGAGAAATATGCCGCGATCATCAATGACATCAAGGAATGCATGACCCAGGGCCGTCCGGTTCTGGTGGGTACCGCGACCATCGAAACTTCCGAGCACATGTCGAACCTGCTCCAGAAGGAAGGCATCGAGCACAAGGTCCTGAACGCCAAGTTCCACGAAAAAGAAGCGGAAATCATTGCCCAGGCCGGTCGTCCGGGCGCCCTGACCATCGCCACCAACATGGCCGGTCGTGGTACCGACATCCTGTTGGGCGGTAACTGGGAAGTCGAAGTCGCCTCCCTGGAAAACCCGACCCCCGAGCAGATTGCCCAGATCAAGGCCGACTGGCAGAAGCGCCACCAGCGAGTGCTGGAGTCCGGCGGCTTGCAGGTGATCGCGTCCGAGCGTCATGAATCGCGCCGCATCGACAACCAGCTGCGTGGTCGCGCCGGTCGTCAGGGCGACGCCGGTTCCAGCCGTTTCTACCTGTCCCTGGAAGACAGCCTGATGCGCATCTTCGCCTCCGACCGGGTGAAGAACTTCATGAAGGCTCTGGGCATGCAGTCCGGCGAAGCGATCGAGCACCGCATGGTGACCAACGCGATTGAAAAGGCCCAGCGCAAGGTAGAAGGCCGCAACTTCGACATTCGCAAGCAACTGCTCGAGTTCGACGACGTCAACAACGAACAGCGTAAAGTGATCTATCACATGCGTAACACGTTGCTGGCCGCGGACAACATCGGCGAGACCATCTCCGACTTCCGCCAGGACGTGCTCAACGCCACCGTCAGCGCGCACATCCCTCCACAATCGCTGCCTGAGCAGTGGGACGTGGCCGGTCTGGAAGCTGCGCTGCAAAGCGACTTCGGTGTGTCCCTGCCGATCCAGCAATGGCTCGACGAAGACGATCACCTGTACGAAGAAACCCTGCGCGAGAAGCTGCTCAACGAGCTGGTGGCGGCGTACAACGAGAAAGAAGACCAGGCCGGTGCCGAAGCACTGCGCACCTTCGAGAAACAAATCGTTCTGCGCGTACTGGATGACCTGTGGAAAGACCACCTGTCGACCATGGATCATCTGCGTCACGGTATTCACCTACGTGGTTATGCGCAGAAGAACCCGAAACAGGAATACAAGCGCGAGTCCTTCACCCTGTTCTCCGAGCTGCTGGATTCCATCAAGCGCGACTCGATCCGTGTGCTGTCGCACGTTCAGGTTCGCCGCGAGGATCCGGTCGAGGAAGAGGCGCGCCTGCGCCAGGAAGCCGAGGCGCTGGCCCAGCGCATGCAGTTCGAGCATGCCGAAGCCCCGGGCCTGGAACAGCCGGAAGCGCTGGAAGAGGGCGTCGATGTCGACGTGGCCCTGGCTTCGGCTCCGGTACGCAACGAGCAGAAACTGGGCCGCAACGAACTGTGCTACTGCGGTTCGGGCAAGAAGTACAAACACTGTCACGGCCAGATCAACTAAGATTTTCGCCAGACACTGAAATACCCGCGCCGCGACCGGCATCAGCCGTCGCGGCGTTTTTCCATTCGCCGCACTGCCTTTTGCGATGGCGGTGCACACATCAGGTTAAAGAGGAGCGCATTCATGGCTGTTGGTCTTGGTCCTTTGCCAACGTTGCACCCGGTTGCCGGTTTTGAACTTGGTATCGCTTCGGCGGGCATCAAGCGCCCGGGGCGCAAGGATGTTGTGGTCATGCGCTGTGCCGAGGGCTCTACGGTGGCCGGTGTGTTCACCTTGAACGCGTTCTGTGCCGCTCCGGTGATCCTGGCCAAGCAGCGCGTGCAAGGCCCTGTGCGTTACCTGCTGACCAACACCGGCAACGCCAACGCCGGTACCGGTGAGCCAGGCCTGGCCGCCGCGACCCGCACTTGTGCCAAGCTGGCCGAGCTGGCTGGCGTCGATGCCCGCGCCGTACTGCCGTACTCCACCGGGGTCATCGGCGAGCCGCTGCCGGTCGAGAAGATCGAAGGCGCGCTGCAGGCCGCACTGGATGACCTGTCCGTGGACAACTGGGCCGCCGCCGCCAAGGGCATCATGACCACCGACACCCTGCCCAAGGGTGCCAGCCGTCAGTTCCAGCACGATGGCGTGACCATCACCGTCACTGGCATCAGCAAGGGCGCGGGCATGATTCGTCCGAACATGGCGACCATGCTCGGCTACATTGCCACCGACGCCAAAGTCTCCCGTGAAGTGCTGCAGAACCTGCTGCTGGATGGCGCCAACAAGTCGTTCAACCGCATCACCATCGACGGCGATACCTCCACCAACGACTGCTGCATGCTGATCGCCACCGGCCAGGCAGCCCTGCCGGAAATCACCGAGGCCAGCGGCCCGCTGTTCGCCGCGCTGAAGCAGGCGGTGTTCGACGTGTGCATGGAAGTGGCCCAGGCCATCGTGCGTGACGGTGAAGGCGCGACCAAGTTCGTGACGGTCGAAGTCAACGGCGGCGGCAATCACCAGGAGTGCCTGGATGTCGGCTACACCGTGGCCCACTCGCCGCTGATCAAGACTGCGCTGTTCGCGTCCGACCCGAACTGGGGGCGTATCCTGGCCGCCGTCGGTCGTGCCGGCGTGCCGGACCTGGATGTGAGCAAGATCGACGTTTTCCTCGGTGAGGTGTGTATCGCCAGCCGTGGCGCGCGTGCCGCCACCTACACCGAAGCCCAGGGCGCGGCGGTGATGCAGGAGGAAGAAATCACCATCCGCATCGAGCTGGGACGCGGTGATTGCAGCGAAACCATCTGGACCACCGACCTGTCCCACGAGTACGTGAAAATCAACGCGGAATACCGTACCTGATACACCGCTACTCGCTTCTACATGGACGCGACGCATCACGTGTAGGAGCGAGCCTGCTCGCGATGGAGGCCCCGGGCCTCCATCTCCTCTGAAAGGTGCCCGACATGAATCTTCACCTGATCATCGGCGACAAACTCTATTCCTCCTGGTCGCTGCGCGCCGCCCTGGCGCTTGAGCTGGCCGGCGCGACTTACACCGAAGAACTGATCAAGCTGAACCAGCCCGATACCCGCGAGCTGATTCTCAAGCATTCGCCGACCGGCAAAGTCCCTTTGCTGAAGACCGAGCACGGCACCATTGCCGACTCCCTGGCGATTGCCGAATACCTGGTCGAGCGTTTTCCCGAAGCCGAGCTCTGGCCGCGGGATGTGGCCGCCCGTGCCCAGGCCCGCTCCGCCTGCGCGCAGATGCACAGTGGCTTTTTCGGCTTGCGCGGTAATCTGCCGTTCGACCTGAGCCGCGATGCCGCGCTTTCACCCATGCCGCCCGAGGCCCAGGCCGATATCGAGCGGATGCTGGCTTTATGGGCGGAATGTCGCGCGGTCGCGACCGAGCCAGGGCCTTTCCTGTTTGGCCGGGTCAGCCTGGCGGACGCCTTTTTTGCGCCAGTCGCCGTGCGCCTGCGTACCTATCGGGTGGCGCTGCCGGCTGTCGATGCCGCCTATGTTGAAACGATCTATCAATGGCCAGCCTTCAAGGCCTGGCAGAAAGCCGGTTTAGAGGAAGCAGTGCGGTGAAACGAGTACATGTGGCGGCGGCCGTTATCCGTGATGCCGACGGCAGGATCCTGATTGCCCGACGTGCCGATACCCAGCATCAGGGTGGCCTCTGGGAGTTTCCCGGCGGCAAGGTTGAAGCGGACGAGGCGGTGGAAGCGGCGTTGACCCGTGAGCTGCAGGAGGAACTGGGCATTGTGGTGTCCCAGGCGCGGCCTTTGATCAAGGTGCAGCACGATTATCCGGACAAGCAGGTGTTGCTGGATGTCTGGGAGGTGTGCGCCTTTACCGGCGAACCCCATGGCGCCGAGGGCCAGCCTTTGGTCTGGATCACGGCCCGTGAGCTGGAGGACTACGAGTTCCCGGCGGCCAACCAGCCGATCGTGGCGGCGGCGCGCTTGCCGAGTGACTACCTGATCACCCCGGAAGGCCTGGAAACACCGGCGCTGTTGCGGGGCATGCAGAAGGCCATTGCCGGTGGCAGCAAGTTGATCCAGCTACGCGCGCCCAACGGCTACGACCCGCAATACCGCGACCTGGCGGTGGATGCGGTCGGCCTGTGTGCGGGCAAGGCGCAATTGATGCTCAAGGGGCCGTTCGAATGGCTGGGGGATTTCCCCTCGGCGGGCTGGCATATCACCTCGGCGCAGCTGCGCAAATACGCCAGCGCCGGGCGTCCCTTTGGCAAGGAGCGTTGGCTGGCAGCGTCTTGCCATAATGCTGAAGAGTTGTCCTTGGCGCAGCAGATGGATGTGGACTTCGTGACGCTGTCGCCGGTCCAGCCGACCCAGACCCACCCTGAGGCGCAGCCACTGGGTTGGGAGCAGGCCGCCCGACTGATCAGCGGTTTCAACAAGCCGGTGTACCTGCTGGGCGGTGTCGGTCCGGATCAGCGCGAGCAGGCCTGGCAGGCCGGTGCGCAAGGGGTGGCGGGGATTCGCGCGTTCTGGCCCTGAGGCCATTCACCCGCCAGTTCGCTCCTGCATAAGTTGCAGGAGCGGGCTTGCTCGCGACCGGCGGAGAAAAACGCCCGCTATTCGGGTTTGGCCGCCGCCTGCCAGAGAATCTCGGCAATCCCCTGGCGCTTGGCAATCAGGCGCGCCGCCACGAACAGCAGGTCGGACAGGCGATTGATGTAGGCCAGGCCGACCCCCTCCAGCGGTTCCATGGCATTCAGATGCTGGCAGCGTCGCTCGGCACTGCGCGCCAGGCTGCGACAGACATGGGCTTGGGCAATCAAGGCCGAACCGCCCGGCAAGATGAAATTCTCCAGTGGCCCCAACTCTTCGTTCCAGGCATCGATGGCCGCTTCCAGGCGTTCGACTTCCGCGGTATTGAGTGCCTGATAAACCGGCATGGCCAACTCGCCACCCAGGTCGAAGAGGCGGTGCTGGCAAGGCGCCAGGACGTCGATCAGCTCTTGCAAGCCGGGATGCTCTAGACGCTGTTCCGCCAGCCCGGCCAAGAGCAGCCCCAGCTGGCTATTCAGCGTATCGACTTCGCCGATGGCCTCGACCCGCGGATGGTCCTTGGGAACCCGGCGCCCGTCACCCAGCCCGGTTTCGCCTTTGTCGCCGGTGCGGGTGTAAATCTTCGACAAGCGAAAGCCCATGCTTACCTCTCCAGTGGGGGATGTTCCAGTGGTGGCGGCTGACTGCCCGCCAATGGCAAACGCAAGGTGAAGCAAGTGCCCTGGCCCTGCGTCGACTGCACTTCCATCTGGCCTTTGTGATTGTTGGTGATGATGAAGTAAGAGACCGAAAGCCCAAGGCCGGTGCCCTGGCCGATTTCCTTGGTGGTGAAGAACGGCTCGAAGGTGCGTTTGCGCACGTTTTCGCTCATGCCGATGCCGTTGTCCTCGACCTGGATTTCCGCCCAGGGCGGGTTCAGCCGGGTGCGCAGGATAATGCGCCCGGGTTCGCTGTCATCCACGCGCTGGTGAATGGCCTGGGCGGCGTTTTTCAGCAGGTTGAGCAGGACTTGCTCCAGTTCGTTGGCGGTACCGGGCACCGGCCCCAGTTGTGGGTCGAACTGGCGGATGATGGCCTGGCCCTTGAAGTCGAAGCCTATGGCCAGGTCGAAGTCGTTGCCGGCAATCTCCACGGCCTGGTCGATCAACGCCGGCAGGTCACAAGGCGCCATCTGCCGGTTGCTGCGTCGGCTGAAGCTGAGCATATGGGTCACGATCTTCGCCGCCCGGGCTCCGGCCTGCTGAATGCCATCGAGCAGTTGCGGCACTTCGCGGCTCTGCAGGTAACGGTTGACGGTTTCCAGCTCGATGCCGATCTGCTCGGCATGTTCCTGATTCTTCGCCAGCTCGGGGGACAGGCGCCGACGAATGTTCTGCACGTTGTGCAGGATGGCCCCCAGCGGGTTGTTGATTTCGTGAGCCATGCCGGCGGCCAGGCCGCCCACGGAGAGCATTTTTTCCGACTGCACCATCATTTCTTCCAGGGACAGGCGCTGGGTGATGTCGTCGATCCGGATCACCACGCCGCGCCCGGCACCGCCCATCAGCGGGTAGAAGGTCAGGGCGTAATGCCGGGCTTCGTCGTCCTTGACCCAGGTGACCCGCTCGACCTTGGTGACCGTATGTTGCTCCACGGTTTCCTTGAGTTGCGGCAGGAACGGCTTGAGCGGTTCGAAGGCGAGGAAGATCGGCTGATTCAACGCTTCGTCCAGGCGGGTGCCGGAGAGGGCGCTGGCCTCCTGGTTCCATTGGGTGACATAGAGCTGCTCGTCGAGGGCGATCAGCGCCGAGGGCATCGAGTCGATGATGCTGTTGAGGTAGTTCTGAAAGCCGGTGAGTTTCTTTTCGATCTTGCTGCGCACCTGGACTTCCAGCTCCAGCTTGCGGTTGGTATGGCGGGTTTCCTCGGCCAACCCCTGGGCCTGGTCATAGGCCGCCTGGGAGTCGTCGCGGGCCCGCTTGAGTTGCTGTTCTCGCGCTTCGATGCGCGACAGCATGGTGTTGAAGGCCTCGGCCAGGCTGCCGATTTCATCGTGGTTGCCACGGGCGGCGCGCAGGGAATAGTTTTCCTCGCGTGTCACCTGCCGGGACAGTTCTTCCAGCTGATGGATGGGTTGGGTGATCAGCCGTTTGATCTGTCGGGCAATGATCAGCCACAGCAGTACGCTGAAGATCAGGATGCCCAGGCTCGCGGTCAGGGTGCCGGTGTAGAAGGCCATCGGCAGCTCACTGCTGGCCACCAGCAACAGGTGGCCGGGGGGCTGGCCGGCGCGGGGCAGGGTGATGATCTGGTTGCTGCGAAATTCGGTCAGTTGCCAGGCTTCGATATGCCGATAGCGTTCCGGCAGGTTCAGGCGTTCGCCATGTTGCAACTGGGCCAGGCGAGTGCCCTTGCCGTCATAGATCGCTGCGGCGCGCAGGGGAGAGTAGCTGTTGAGTTCGTTGAGCAGCTTCTCGGCGTTTTGTGGCGAGTCCAGCGCCTGTGCGGCCAGGGTCGGGTTGGATACCAGTCGGCCGATGGTCTGCAAGGCTTGCGGCGCCATGCTTTCCTGAGAGATCCAGTAGGCGGCGCTGATAAAGGTCAGGTTGGCGACCAGCAGTACGGTAATCAGCAGGACGAGCAAGGCGGCCAGCAGTTTTTGGCCGACCGGCAGGTTTTCAAGGCGCTGGCGCAATGGCATCGGGGACGTCGCTAGAGAGGAACACGTGGGCAGCGTAGCCGCTGCTCAGTCGCTGGGCAATCCGCGCTGTTGCAGGTGTTCCACCAATAGCCGGCGCAGGCGGCCGAGGTTGGGCAGATGCAGCTGGTGCCTGGCGGCAACGTCGCAGGCATGCCCCAATAAGTAGCTGATTTCGGTCCTGCGCCGGCTGGCGACGTCCTGGTACATGGAGGAGTAGTTGGCGGCGGTCGCCTGGATCACCCGCTCCACTTCCTGCTGCAGGTTCTCGGCCGCGGCGGGCTGGCCGCAACGTTCCAGCAGTTCGCTCAGCTCGACGCACAGCATCGCCACTTCGCAATGGTGCTGCAGCAGGCCGCCGTTGCGGCAGTCGTGCAGGACCGTCAGGGGGTTGATCGCGCAGTTGAGCGCCAGCTTGCGCCAGAGGCGGGTCAGGATATCCGCGCTCCATTCATGGGGGATGCCGCTGGCGCTCAGGTCGTCGAGCCAGAAGGGCGCGGTGGGGTGGCTGGCGTCCCCCAGCCAGGTGTAGCCATGACCGGCGAACACCACGCGCCAGTCGCCATCGCGAAAGGCGCCTTCGGTGCTCGAGGCATAAATGCAGCGGGCCTGCGGCACTTGGGCGGCCACGGCGTCCTGGCTGCCCAGGCCGTTCTGCAGCAGGACCAGTTCGGCATCCGGCGTCAGGCGCGAGACCAGCTGGCTGACGGCCTGTTGCGCGTCATAGGCCTTGCAGGCTACCAGCAGACGAGTGATGGGCTCAGGGCTGTCGACCGTCTCGCCGGGAATGGCATGAAAACTGGTCTGCCCTTGTTCCACCAGCGTCAGCCCACCCGCGGCCTGGTAGGCCTGCAGGCGGGACTGATCACGCAGGATCAGGCGTACCGGCAAGCCGGCCCGGGCCAGGCGTGTCGCCCACAGGGTGCCGAGGCTGCCCGCGCCCAGAATGTGCCAGGTAGTCGACATCAGCGTGGTGCTCGGTTTGGCAGGCGCATGCGAGGCTCGCAGTGAAGGAGGGGAAAGACCCGTTATAATGAGCCCGGATTTTAACCGCAAACCGGGCGTGCTCCATCTTTATCGAGCTGCGCCCCTTTTTTTATTGGAGAAATGACATGCCGTCGTTCGACGTGGTATCCGAACTGGACAAACACGAAGTCACCAACGCCGTGGAAAACGCCGTCAAGGAGCTGGACCGCCGCTATGACTTGAAGGGCAAGGGCAGCTTCGAGTTCAAGGAAAAGGAACTCACCGTCAACCTGACCGCTGAAGCCGAATTCCAGCTGGAAGCGATGATCGAGATCCTCAAGCTGGCCCTGGTCAAGCGCAAGATCGATGTGCAGTGCCTTGAGGTCAAGGACGCTTACGCTTCGGGCAAGGTGATGAAGCAGGAAGCCACCCTCAAGGAAGGCATCGACAAAGAGCTGGCGAAAAAGATCGTTGCCCACATCAAGGACGCCAAGCTGAAGGTCCAGGCTGCGATCCAGGGCGAGCAGGTACGGGTGACCGGCAAGAAGCGCGACGATCTGCAGGAAGCCATCGCCGCCCTGCGGGCGAAAGAGTTCGGCATGCCGCTGCAGTTCAACAACTTCCGCGACTGATGGGATTTTTCGGGAACCTCGCGAGTTTATTGGCGTCCGAGGCCCGAGTAGTGGGCAGAAACGATTAAGCCTTTATAAAGAAAGCTACTCGTTCTGCCCTTGTTTTTTGTGTGCCCGGCAGCCGGGAATCAGGAGAGATAGATGGATTTGAATGCTGAAGTGGACAACCTGGTCAAGGCTTCCCAAGCCTGGATTCCGATGATCATGGAATACGGCAGTCGGGTACTGCTGGCCGTCATCACGCTGGCCATCGGCTGGTGGCTGATCAACAGCCTGACGCAAAAAGTCGGCAAGCTGCTGGCGCTGCGTAATGCCGACCAGGCCCTGCAGGGTTTTATCAGCAGCCTGGCGAACGTCATTCTCAAGGTGCTGCTGGTTGTCAGCGTGGCCTCGATGATCGGTGTCGAAACCACTTCGTTCGTTGCCGCGATCGGTGCGGCGGGCCTGGCCATCGGCCTGGCCTTGCAAGGCAGCCTGGCCAACTTCGCCGGTGGCGTGCTGATCCTGCTGTTCCGTCCTTTCCGCATCGGCGACGTGATCGAAGCCCAAGGCATCAGCGGCACGGTCGACAGCATCCAGATCTTCCATACGGTGCTGCGTACCGGTGACAACAAGACCGTCATCGTACCTAACGGCAACCTGTCCAACGGCATCATCACCAACCACAACCGCCAGCTGACCCGCAAAGTGATCTTCGATGTCGGCGTGAACTACGAGGCTGACCTGCAAAAGGCCCGTGAGGTTCTGCTGGACCTGGCCAAGGACGAGCGTGTGCTGGCCGATCCGGAGCCGGTGGCGGTGGTTTCCATGCTGGGTGACAGCGCCATTACTCTTTCCTTGCGAGTCTGGGTGAAAACCGCGGACTACTGGGATGTGATGTTCCGCTTCAACGAGTTGTCCCGTGATCGCTTGAAGGAAGCGGGTATTGATATTCCGTTTCCACAACGAGTGATTCGTGTGGTTCAGGAAGCGGCTGTTTGAGTAAGTAACGGGGATAGGGATTAAAAGTCTGATCGAGTGGTCAGGCTTTTAACGCGGTGCTCGCTGGAGGGTATTTGAAACCTGGCTGTAACAATAAGCTGTCGACAACCGGAGCTTCAGCGAGCCGCCAGCCCTAATAAAAAGGCCCATCGAATGATGGGCCTTTTTTATTACTTGCGAAGTAACCGCTATTACAAGATCGACAGTGGGTAGTCGACGATCAGGCGGAACTCTTTGATATCGCCTTCACCCTGGTCGCTGTTAGCGAAGTGCCAAGCTTGGCGCACGCGGAAGGAGAGATCTTTTGCCGGGCCAGACTGAACAACGTACTTGGCTTCGAAGTTGGTCTCGTTGTGTTTGCCATCGGCACCGTAAATCGGATCGCCGTTGCTTTTACGGTACACGCTGTTGTCAGCCAGACCGGTGCCGTCGATGTCCCAGCCTTTGACATAACGGGTCATGAAGCTCAGACCAGGAACGCCGTACTCGGCCATTTTCAGATCGTAACGGATCTGTGCGGACTTCTCGTTCGGGCCGTTGAAGTCAGAGTACTGGATGGAGTTGGCGAGGAAGATCGAGTCGCCGCCACGGTTGGCACCGCGCCGGGAGGAGTCGTGACCACCTACACCGATGTAGTCGAATGGAGTATCACCATTGACCTTCTGGAAAGCGACGGTAATGGTGTGTGCTTTCAGGAACGAGAAAGCAGCTGCCAGGGAGAACGTGGTGTTGCTGATGTCACCAGCCTTGGCGCTGCCAGCATCGGTGGTGCGGTAGATGTTACCGTCCAGGTTCAGCGACTGATCGCCACCCATCGGGATGGTGTAGTTCAGGTTGGCGTAGTACTGGTTCCAGATGTCTTCCAGCTTGGCACCGTAGAGCGATGCACTCAGGTTGTCGGTGATGCCGTACTTGCCACCGAAGTAGTCGATGCTGTTGGATGCTACGCCGGCATAGTTAGCATACAAGTTGCCGTTACGGGCGTTGGAGTCCTGGCTGGTGGCCGAATAGAAGTGACCACCTTCCAGATCAAGGTTTTTGATCTCGCTGCTCTGCAGTTGGAAACCGCTGGCAGTTTGAGGAAGGATCCGGGAACCGCCGACCGCGAAGACCGGGGAGGTGCTTGGCTGCATGTCGCCAGCTTTCAACTCGGTTTTGGATATGCGGAATTTGACCGCAGCGCCTGCTTTGCCCTGGCTGTTGTTGACGTCGCCATCGGAGTCGCGGCTCATGTTGCCGGTCCCGCCAGTGCCGTCGCCGCCGTCCAGTTTGATCGCCAGGTAACCGAACGCATCGACGCCGACGCCTACGGTGCCCTGGGTGTAACCAGAACTGAAGTTACCCCAGATACCCTGGGTCCAGTCTTTCTGATCGTTGCTGTGGTCTTTGTTGTCACGGTTGAAGTAATAGTTACGCAGCAGTACGTCGAACTTAGCGTCTTCAACAAAGCCCTTGGCTTCAGATTGGTCACTTACAAAAGGTGCGGCCGTAGCCACTTGAGTACTGGCGGCTGCTGCAACTGCCAGTGCGATCATGCTCCACTTCATCACGCGCATCGTGATTTGCTCCTTTGGTTTTTAGAAGAGTACTGCCGTCCCACCTGTTTTATTATCTGGGCGGCTCTTTCTTTTTGTGTCGGCGCAAACTTATATCACGCCGACAATGTTGGCGATACTTGCGTATCAGTCCTTTCAGCTTCTTTACGACCCTGTCGCAAAATGCTCGATCAATGTCGCAAATCCGCAGTCCGCATGTACCCGGACTGACAACTTCAGCGCTGTTTTCGAAGGCTTGAACCTGGAACAAAAAGAACTTTGGTCAAGCAGTCAAATCTCCATGGGGCAGCCTTGCCACTATTGTTATTAGTCACAGGAGAGGCCTTTTTCCGGTGGCTTCTCCTGGGACAATGTGGGTGTGAATGCAACAAGCGTGCACAAAACGCAAAGGCACCGAGTTTTTTTCGGTGATAGCCCTTCTGGCTGTAAAAACCGCATAAAACAGTGGTTTTAAGGTCGTTTTGTTTGGGCTTGACGTTCCCTGTTCTCCTGGTGTTGATCCCTGAAAAAAACGCATGTCATTCCAAAACGTTACCGGTTCACCCTGCTGAGTGAGTAGATGGCGGATGGTTAACGCACTGAGCGTAGACGCACTGTGAGGTTTTGGTGCAAAAGTTTCTTGATGCAGCTCAATCATAATCCGGCGTCGGGCACTGGAAGAATGCGCAGGGAAGGGGCTATTTCGCGGTTTTCTCCCTGTTTTTTATGAGCTTCGTTCTGTCATGGTGCAGCCCGCTGGAAAATGTTCCAGGCTGGGGCGCTCTGACGCGTGGCATCGAGGATGGATGTTGAGGCGGGATCTGCGCAGCAGAGCAATGAACGCAAGAGCTTTCGCAGGTATGCTGCCGTTCTGTCGCTTGGCGGGCAGCCGGTCATGGCGTTCGCTAAGCTGAAACTTGATGAGCTGAGCGGGAGTACGCGCGGTGTTCGCTTTAGATCCACGACTTCAACAAGACACACTGCCCATTGGGGATTTCCCCCTTTGTCGGCTGCTGTTGTCCAACGATTCCAATTACCCGTGGTTCATCCTGGTTCCGCGCCGGGAAGATATCAGTGAGTTGTTTCAATTGGATGACGCGGACCAGCAGCAACTATGGCGAGAAACCACGGCGCTGGCGGAGTTGCTTAAAGACTCGTTCGATGCGGACAAGTTGAATGTGGCGACTCTGGGTAATGTCGTCAGCCAGTTGCACATGCACGTTATCGTTCGCAAGCGCGACGATGCGGCCTGGCCTGCTCCGGTATGGGGCAAGCTGCCTGCCAAGCCCTATGCCGCCGAACAGGTGGCTGCGATTCGTGAGCGGTTACGACTGGTCCTGACCGATGATTTCAAGTTTCTGGAGGGCTGAGTCATGAACCTGGAAGAGCGGGTAACCGATCTGGAAAGCCGATTGGCTTTTCAGGATGACACCATTCAAGCCCTGAACGACGTGCTGGTAGGGCAGCAGCGGGTGGTCGAACGTCTGCAATTGCAAATGGCCGCCTTGCTCAAGCGACAAGAGGAAATGGTGGGGCAGTTCGAATCATTCGAAGAAGAGGCTCCGCCGCCACATTACTGAGCATCGGGCGACCGGACGTTCAGGCAATAAAAAACCGCGAGCAGCATGGCTGCGTCGCGGTTTTTTTTGGAGCGTGAATCAGCGCCGCGGCAACGCCGCAATCACGTCTTCGGCTTGCAGGCCCTTGTCACGATTCATGACGGAGAACTCCACGCGCTGGCCTTCCACCAGGACGCGGTGACCTTCGCCACGGATGGCGCGGAAGTGCACGAAGATATCATCGCCGGAGTCGCGAGAGATGAAGCCGAAACCCTTCGAAGTGTTGAACCACTTGACGGTGCCGGTATCGCGATTGCTCATGTCGTAGGTTTGCGACGTATTGGTCGAGGGGGACGATTTATAGAAGCTGACGGCCAGGTGCAGAAGAACGGCGATCGCCGCGGTCAGCAGGCTGAACAGCACAGCCGGTTGACCTGCGATAACCGGCATTGGTGCCAGCAGGGTCAAGGTCTGCAAGACCACCGCCAGCACCAGGAGCGCGCTGACCAGGTTTTGCAGTTGGTGACGCGGGCCTTTGTTCCAGTAGGGGATAACCGGAGCCAGTGTCAGGTTGAGCAGGCCGAAAAAGGCCAGGTAAAGAGCATCGGGTTGTTGCAGGAAGGGAACGGCTTCAGATCGCAGGCTAGGGATAAAGGACAGCAGCAAGGCTGCTGCGCCCGTTAGCAGGTGGACGATTTTCAACATTTTAATGAACTCACGTTAAGACGGATCACAAGGAAGAGCTGAGCGTGCACGGTTCGCTTCTGAACAATGGGAGGCGGTGAGCACGTGCGCGGGATCAGCCTATGCGCTGAGGCCGAGAAATAGGCAACAACGACACGGCCTCTATTTAACAGCAAAGCCCAGGCCTTCTCAAATCAGGCGCTGTGGCCGGGAGGAGGGAGAAAACCCTGGTTGTCCTAAGGGAATACCGGACTATCGGGCAAAGCCTTGTTCTAGAGAGCCAGCGCCCAAAAAAGTGGAACGGCGGCTTTCCAGGCGGGTCACAACCGGCGTGGACCTTCTTGCAGGTACTGGCCGCCCGCTTGGTGGGCAATTTGTCGCAGTGCCTCGGGCAATCCCGGGCTGCGGGTGCAGGGCAGTCTTGCTAGAGTGGTCCGGTACCTGACCTGTTGAATTCAATGTACTAACGGAGATAGACATGGCAATCGATATCGGTATCAGCGCAGAAGATCGCAAATCCATCGTGGAGGGGCTCTCTCGCCTGCTTTCAGATACTTATGTGCTTTATCTGAAGACCCATAATTTCCACTGGAACGTCACGGGGCCGCAGTTCCGCACGCTGCATCTGATGTTCGAGGAGCAGTACAACGAACTGGCGCTGGCGGTGGACCTGATTGCCGAGCGTATCCGCGCCCTGGGGTTCCCGGCGCCAGGTGCCTATTCCATCTACGCACGTCTTTCTTCGATCAAGGAAGAAGAGGGTGTGCCAAGCGCCGATGAGATGATCAAGCAACTGGTGGCGGGGCAGGAAGCTGTGACCCGCACTGCCCGTGGCATTTTCCCGATCATCGACAAGGTCAGCGACGAACCCACCGCAGACTTGCTGACCCAGCGGATGCAGGTGCATGAGAAAACCGCGTGGATGCTGCGCTCGCTGCTGAGCGAGCAATAGTCCCGCAGACCGAATGGCGCCGTTATCGGCGCCATTTGCTTTTATGGGCGTGACTTGTCGTCCGATCATGGCTGTTCGTCCTCAGGCCCGATGAGTGGGGTATGGCAGCGGGGCGCTGGCTTTGTTTCGGCGGGCGGTGGTCTATCGGCGCCGTCATACGGCTGCACAGGGTCGATTTAATGGATATAATCCCGCCCTTTGCTATATAACCCGGGCCTCGGCACGGGTTAAGCCAGACGTTAAGTACGCCGAGACGCTCTCATGCCCATGTACGACTACCAATGTGCTTCCTGTGGTCATCAGCTGGAAGCCATTCAAAAGATCAGCGCGCCTGCGTTGGTCGATTGCCCTGCCTGCCAGGCGCCCGAGCTGAAAAAAATGCTGTCCATGCCAGGTTTCCGCCTCAGCGGTTCGGGCTGGTATGAGACCGACTTCAAAACCGGCGCCAAGAAGAACCTGGCCGGTGGCGACAAAGCTGATTAAGTTGAACGACACGCGCGAGCTCTTGCATTATCCGGTACCCCGAGGTGCGCAAGGCCTCCCATCGAATTTCGAATTACGAGAAGTGAAACCACTACCATGATGCGCAGCCATTATTGCGGCCAACTGAACGAAAGCCTGGAAGGTCAGGAAGTTACCCTTTGCGGATGGGTCCACCGTCGTCGCGACCATGGCGGGGTGATCTTCCTCGATATCCGTGATCGTGAAGGTCTGGCCCAGGTGGTGTTCGACCCGGACCGCGCTGAAACCTTCGCCGCCGCCGACCGCGTGCGCAGCGAATACGTGGTCAAGATCACCGGCAAGGTGCGCCTGCGTCCGGCCGGTGCCGGCAACGCCAACATGGCTTCGGGCATGATCGAAGTCCTGGGTTACGAGCTGGAAGTGCTGAACGAAGCGGAAACCCCACCGTTCCCGCTCAACGAATACTCCGACGTGGGCGAAGAAACCCGCCTGCGCTATCGCTTCATCGACCTGCGCCGTCCGGAAATGGCCGAGAAGCTGCGTCTGCGCTCGCGCATGACCACCAGCATCCGTCGCTACCTGGACGAGAACGGTTTCCTCGATGTCGAAACCCCGATCCTGACCCGTGCCACCCCTGAAGGCGCGCGTGACTATCTGGTGCCGAGCCGTACCCACGCCGGCAGCTTCTTCGCCCTGCCGCAGTCGCCACAGCTGTTCAAGCAGCTGCTGATGGTCGCCGGCTTCGACCGCTACTACCAGATCGCCAAATGCTTCCGCGACGAAGACCTGCGTGCCGATCGTCAGCCTGAGTTCACTCAGATCGACATCGAAACCAGCTTCCTCGATGAAAAAGACATCATGGGCCTGACCGAAGGCATGATCCGCAACCTGTTCAAGGAAGTGCTGGATCTGGAATTCGGCGAATTCCCCCACATGACCTTTGAAGAAGCCATGCGTCGCTACGGTTCCGACAAGCCGGACCTGCGTAACCCGCTGGAACTGGTGGACGTTGCCGACCAGCTCAAGGACGTGGAATTCAAGGTGTTCAGCGGTCCGGCCAACGATCCAAAATGCCGTATCGCCGCCTTGCGCGTTCCTGGCGGGGCGAGCATGCCGCGCAAACAGATCGACGATTACACCAAGTTCGTCGGCATCTACGGTGCCAAGGGCCTGGCGTACATCAAGGTCAACGAGCGCGCCAATGGCGTTGACGGTCTGCAGTCACCAATCGTCAAGAACATCCCGGAAGCCAACCTGAATGTGATCCTCGATCGCGTGGGCGCGGTCGACGGCGACATCGTGTTCTTCGGCGCCGACAAGGCCAAGATCGTCAGCGAGGCCCTGGGCGCGCTGCGGATCAAGCTCGGTCACGACCTGAACCTGCTGACCTGCGAATGGGCGCCGATGTGGGTTGTCGATTTCCCGATGTTCGAAGAGAACGACGACGGCAGCTTCACCGCCTTGCACCACCCGTTCACCGCGCCGAAATGCTCGCCGGAAGAACTGGAAGCCAACCCGGCGACCGCCCTGTCGCGTGCCTACGACATGGTGCTCAACGGCACCGAGCTGGGTGGCGGTTCGATCCGTATCCACCGCAAGGAAATGCAACAGGCGGTCTTCCGTCTGCTGGGTATCGATGAAGCGGAGCAGGAAGAGAAGTTCGGCTTCCTGCTGGACGCCCTGAAGTACGGCGCGCCGCCGCACGGTGGCCTGGCGTTCGGCCTGGATCGCCTGGTGATGCTGATGACCGGCGCCCAGTCGATCCGTGAAGTGATCGCCTTCCCGAAAACCCAGAGCGCCGCTTGCGTGATGACCCAGGCTCCTGGCCTGGTCGACGCCAAGGCGCTGCGCGAACTGCACATCCGTTTGCGCGAACAGCCAAAGGCTGAGTAAGGCCGACCTGAAGGCGCATCTTCGGATGCGCCTTTTTCTATTGGGTCGAGATATTTGTTGCCCGCCCGCTGTTAAAGGCGTTGCGGGCAATGTTTCAAAGAGAATTTGGAGCGCGTTATGGCAGGTCATTCCAAGTGGGCGAACATCAAGCACCGCAAAGAGCGTCAGGATGCCAAGAGAGGCAAGATCTTCACCAAGTGGATCCGTGAGCTGACGGTCGCCGCTCGTCAGGGCGGTGGCGAGCCGGGTTCCAACCCGCGTCTGCGCCTGGCCCTGGACAAGGCCCTGGGCGCCAACATGAGCCGCGACATCATCGATCGCGCCATCGCCCGTGGTGCGGGTGCGACCGAGGCCGACAACGTTGAAGAGTTGACCTATGAGGGTTACGGCCCGGGCGGCGTGGCGGTGATGGTCGAATGCATGACCGACAACCGCAACCGTACCGCCGCGGCCGTGCGCCATGCGTTCAGTAAATGTGGCGGCAATCTTGGCACCGACGGTTCGGTGGCGTATCTGTTCGAACGCAAGGGGCAGATCAGCTTCGCGCCGGGCGTCGATGAGGACGCACTGACCGATGCGGCGCTGGAAGCCGACGCCGATGACGTGGTCGTTCACGAAGACGGCTCGATCGATGTGTTTACCTCGTTCACTGGCTTCTATGCGGTACGCAACGCGCTCGAAGAGGCCGGTTTCAAGGGCGATGACGCGGAAATCGTCATGCAGCCGACCACCAGTGCCGAGCTGGATCTGGAAGGCGCCGAGAAGATCCTCAAGCTGATCGACATGCTCGAAGATCTCGACGATGTGCAGAACGTCTACTCCAACGCGGATATTCCCCAGTCGGTTGCCGAGCAGCTCGGCTGATAGCGCGATAAAAGATCGCAGCCTTCGGCGGTTTCCCCCCCTTTACACACAGGGTTACGCTGTACCTGTAGGGGAGCTGTCGAAGGCTGCGATTTTTTGTTTTTCCGGCTTCTCCCGGCGTTACCTTAGGCAACCGAATTTTCTCTTTGCAGGCGTTATGACTCTTATTCTTGGTATCGACCCGGGTTCGCGCATCACCGGTTACGGCGTGGTACGTGATACCGGGCGTGGCTGCGTGTACGTGGCTTCGGGCTGTATTCGCACGGGCGCCGGCGAGCTGCATGAGCGGCTGCAAATCGTCTATCGCGGGGTTCGCGAGGTCATTCAGACCTACGGTCCGGTGACCATGGGCATTGAAAAGGTGTTCATGGCGCGTAATGCCGATTCGGCCTTGAAACTGGGCCAGGCCCGTGGCGCGGCGATCGTGGCGGGAGCCGAGGAGAGCCTGGAAATCGCCGAATACACCGCCACTCAGGTTAAGCAGGCCGTGGCGGGTACCGGTGGGGCCAACAAGGAACAAGTGCAAATGATGGTCATGCACTTGCTCAAGTTGACCAGCAAGCCGCAGATCGACGCCTCGGACGCCCTGGCGATTGCCATCTGTCATGCCCACACCCGTTCCAGTCTGCTGCCCCACGGCCTGGGTACCGCACGCAGTCGTGGCGGCCGCCTGCGTCTCTGATAGCATCTGCGCAAACATTTGATGAGTGGAGTGTCCCGCGCCTGTCTGCCCGGCCCGGATCTTCGCTCTATGACTCGCCGGCCCCTGTTCTGGCCTGAGCTAAGGATCTGAAACGTGATTGGACGCTTGCGCGGCACCTTGGCTGAAAAACAGCCGCCGTACCTGATTCTCGATGTAAACGGCCTGGGTTACGAGGTGGAAGTCCCCATGACCACCCTCTACCGCCTGCCGTCGGTCGGTGAACCGCTCACCCTGCACACCCATTTGGTCGTGCGTGAAGATGCCCAGTTACTCTATGGCTTTGCCAGCAAGCGCGAGCGGGACTTCTTTCGCGAACTGATTCGCCTCAATGGCGTGGGGCCGAAACTGGCACTGGCGCTGATGTCCAGCCTGGAGGTCGACGAGCTGGTGCGTTGCGTGCAAGCGCAGGACACCTCGGCGCTGACCAAGGTGCCGGGGGTCGGTAAAAAGACCGCGGAGCGCCTGCTGGTCGAACTCAAGGACCGCTTCAAGGCCTGGGAAACCGTACCGAGCATGTTTGCCCTGGTACCGAACCAGCCGGATGCGCCGATGCCGGTGGCCAGTGCCGAGACCGATGCGGTCAGCGCCCTGATCTCCCTGGGCTACAAGCCGCAGGAAGCCAGCAAGGCCGTTTCCGCGATCAAGGAAAAAGGCCTGAGCAGTGAAGACATGATTCGCCGCGCCCTGAAGGGAATGATTTAAGTGATAGAAGCAGATCGTCTGATCGCCGCCACGGGCCCCCGTGAGCGCGAGGAAGTCCAGGACCGTGCGATTCGCCCCGTCAGCCTGGCCGAATACATCGGCCAGCCGACGGTGCGCGAGCAAATGGAGCTGTTCATCCAGGCTGCCCGCGGGCGCAGCGAGTCGCTGGACCACACCCTGATCTTCGGCCCGCCGGGCCTGGGTAAGACCACGCTGGCCAACATCATCGCCCAGGAAATGGGGGTGTCGATCAAGAGCACCTCGGGGCCGGTGCTGGAGCGCCCAGGGGACCTGGCGGCGCTGCTGACCAATCTCGAACCGCACGACGTGCTGTTTATCGATGAAATCCATCGCTTGTCGCCGATTGTCGAGGAAGTGCTGTACCCGGCCATGGAAGATTTCCAGCTGGACATCATGATCGGCGAAGGGCCGGCGGCCCGTTCGATCAAGCTCGACTTGCCGCCGTTCACCCTGGTGGGGGCGACGACCCGCGCGGGCATGCTGACCAACCCGCTGCGCGATCGCTTCGGTATCGTCCAGCGCCTGGAGTTCTACAGCACCGCGGACCTGGCGACCATTGTCGGGCGCTCCGCCGGCATTCTCGGCTTGCCGCTGGACCCGGATGGCGCCTTTGAAATCGCCCGGCGCGCCCGCGGGACGCCGCGTATCGCCAACCGTTTGTTGCGCCGGGTAAGGGACTTTGCCGAGGTTCGCGCCAAGGGCCACATCACCAAGCCCATCGCCGACCTGGCGCTGAACCTTCTGGATGTCGACGAACGTGGCTTCGACCACCAGGACCGGCGCCTGCTGCTGACCATGATCGAGAAGTTCGACGGCGGGCCGGTGGGGGTCGACAGCCTGGCGGCCGCCATCAGCGAGGAGCGGCATACCATCGAGGATGTGCTCGAGCCCTATCTGATCCAGCAAGGCTATATCATGCGTACGCCGCGGGGGCGTGTGGTGACCCGGCATGCCTATCTGCATTTCGGTCTAAACATCCCGTCACGATTGGGGGAGATGCCTGTGGTAGACGAATTCCTCGATGCCGTGGACGATTAATAACCGCTTGGGCAGCGATTTATTCGCAGCTTGTGCGGTCCTAGGGGGCTGGCATTGCCGTTATTTCGCCAGAAAGGCGTTCGAGAATGAAAAACAGTTGCCCGGCCGGATTGGCAACCTGAGGAGTAAGCACTAGAGTATGCGCGCGCAAAACGGGCTTGAGTCGTTCGCACATCGTTGTCGCGTTTATTACGAAGACACCGATGCCGGCGGCATCGTGTATTACGTTAATTACCTTAAGTTTATGGAACGGGCTCGAACCGAGCGGCTACGAGATCTGGGTTTTGCCCAATCGCAGCTGGCAGGGGAGAACCTGTTGTTCGTCGTGCATTCCAGCGAAGCGCGCTACCACGCGCCGGCGCGACTGGACGACGAGCTTCTGGTAAGTGCAGAAGTCATCGAATTGAACCGGGCCAGCCTGCGCTTCAAACAGCAGGTCAGGCGAGCCACGGATAATGCACTGCTCTGCGAAGGGCAGTTTCTGGTGGCCTGTGTGCGCACCGACAATTTGAAACCCCGGGCCATTCCCGAAGCTCTACGTGCGGCCTTCGCCGACGTGAGCGGCGCGGGTACACACTCAGAGCAGGAGATAAAGCGTGGAAGCTAACGTCGTCGACCATTCCTCCATGTGGAGCCTGGTCAGCAATGCCAGCATCGTTGTGCAGTTGGTAATGCTGACCCTGGTAGCCGCATCGGTGACCTCATGGATCATGATCTTTCAGCGCAGCAACCTGCTGCGTGCCGGTCGACGCGCCCTGGAGAGCTTCGAAGAGCGCTTCTGGTCGGGTATCGACCTGTCCAAGCTGTACCGTCAGGCGGGCAGCAACCCGGACCCTGATTCGGGCGTGGAGCAGATCTTCCGTGCCGGCTTCAAGGAATTCTCGCGCCTGCGCCAGCAGTCGGGCGTTGATCCCGAGGCGGTCATGGAAGGTGTCGCGCGTGCCATGCGTGTCGCCATCTCCCGCGAAGAAGAGAAGCTCGAGCAGAGCCTGCCATTCCTCGCCACCGTCGGCTCGGTCAGCCCTTACATCGGCCTGTTCGGTACCGTCTGGGGGATCATGAACTCCTTCCGCGGCCTGGCCAGCGCCCAGCAGGCGACCCTGGCGACCGTTGCACCGGGTATCGCCGAAGCCCTGATCGCCACCGCGATTGGCCTGTTTGCCGCGATCCCGGCCGTTATCGCCTACAACCGCTTTGCGGCCCGTGGCGAAACCCTGATCAGCCGTTACTACACCTTCGCCGACGAGTTCCAGGCGATCCTGCACCGTAAAGTGCACACCAGCGAAGAGTGAGCAGGTAAATCCCCATGGCCCGAGTTCGCCACAAACGCAAGCCGGTTGCCGAGATGAACGTGGTGCCCTACATCGACGTGATGTTGGTACTGCTGGTTATCTTCATGGTGACCGCGCCGATGCTCAATCAGGGCGTGAAAGTCGATCTGCCCAAGGTTTCCAGCGAAGCCTTGCCGCAGGACAACAACACCCAGGTCCTGACCATTTCGATCAAGGCTGACAAGACCTACTACTGGAACCTTGGCAGCGAAGTCGACACCGACAAGCAGATGGACAAGGCCATGACCTTGCCGCAGATGACCGACGCCGTGACCAAGATCATTCGCGCCGGCAATGAAGGCGGCAAGCATACCCAGGTGTTCATTCGCGGCGACAAGTCCGTCGATTACGGCGCCGTCATGGGCGCCATGGGCGGACTGCAGAAGGCCGGCGTCGGTAACGTTGGCTTGATTACCGAGGCGCCCTGATGCAGCAACAGCGAGAGCCGTCCGCCTCGGAAAGCTACTTCTGGCCTAGCGTGTGGGCAATTGCCCTGCACGTTCTGGTGTTCGGTATGCTGTTCGTCAGTTTTGCCATGACGCCGGAATTGCCGCCGTCCAAGCCGATCGTCCAGGCGACCCTGTATCAGCTGAAATCGAAAAGTCAGGCGACCACCCAGACCAATCAGAAGATTGCGGGTGAGGCGAAGAAATCCGCCGCGCGCCAGACCGAAGTCGAGCAGATGGAGCAGAAAAAGGTCGAGCAGGAAGCGGTCAAGGCTGCGGAACAAAAGAAAGAAGAGGCTGCTCAAAAAGCCGAGGAAGCGAAAAAGGCCGACGAAGCCAAGAAAGCGGATGAGGCGAAGAAGGCTGATGAAGCCAAGAAAGCCGACGACGCGAAGAAGGCTGCGGAAGCGAAAAAGGCTGAAGAGAAACAGTTGGCTGATATAGCCAAGAAGAAAGCCGAAGAAGAAGCCAAGAAAGCCGCCGAAGAAGAGGCCAAGAAAAAGGCCGCTGAAGAGGCGAAGAAAAAGATAGTCGAAGACGCGAAGAAGAAAGCCGCGGAAGACGCCAAGAAGAAAGCTGAAGCAGACGAGGCGAAGAAGAAGGTCGCCGAGGACGCGAAGAAGAAAGCCGCCTCCGACGCAGCCAAGAAAAAGGCCCAGGAAGCAGCGCGTAAATCCGCCGAAGATAAAAAGGCCCAGGCCCTGGCTGATTTGCTTTCCGATACGCCGCAGCGTCAGCAGGCCTTGGCGGACGAGCAGGGCGACGAAGTCGCGGGCAGTTTCGACGATCTGATTCGTGCTCGTGCGGCGGAAGGCTGGGCTCGTCCTCCTTCGGCGCGCAACAACATGACTGTCGTGCTGCAAATCGGCATGTTGCCGGACGGTACGGTGACTTCCGTGTCGGTGGCCAAGTCCAGCGGCGATGGTCCGTTCGATGCCTCGGCGGTAGCTGCGGTCAAGAACATTGGACGTTTGACAGAAATGCAGGGAATGAAGCCGAGCGATTTCGCTCCGTATCGTTCATTCAAGATGACATTCACACCTGAGGATCTAGCCTTGTGAGAAACCTTCTTCGAGGATTGCTTGTCGTTATTTGCTGTATGGCAGGGATAGCGACAGCGGATGAAAAGAACATTCTGGTCACCAGTGGCAGTGACCGGGCCACGCCCATCGCCGTAGTGCCATTCGGTTGGCAAGGGGGCAGCGTGCTGCCCGACGACATGGCGGAAATCATCGGCAACGACCTGCGCAACTCGGGTTACTACTCGCCGATTCCAAAGCAGAACATGATCAGCCTGCCGACCCAGGCCAGCGAAGTCATCTACCGTGACTGGAAGGCCCTGGGCGCCCAGTACATCATGGTCGGCAGCATTGTCCCGGCGGGCGGTCGCCTGCAGGTGCAATACGCCCTGTTCAACGTCGCCACCGAACAGCAAGTGCTGACCGGCAGCGTCTCGGGCAGCGTCGACCAGTTGCGCGACATGGCTCACTACATCTCCGACCAGTCGTTCGAAAAGCTCACCGGTATCAAGGGCGCCTTCTCGACCCGCATGCTGTACGTCACGGCAGAGCGTTTCTCCGAGAAGAACACGCGCTACACCCTGCAACGCTCCGACTATGACGGCGCTCGCGCGGTGACCCTGCTGCAATCCCGTGAGCCGATCCTGTCGCCGCGCTTCGCTCCGGATGGCAAGCGCATTGCCTATGTGTCGTTCGAACAGAAGCGTCCGCGCATCTTCGTTCAGCACATCGACACTGGCCGTCGCGAGCAGATCACCAACTTCGAAGGCCTGAACGGCGCGCCTGCCTGGTCGCCGGACGGCCAGCGCCTGGCGTTCGTGCTGTCCAAGGACGGCAACCCGGACATCTATGTGATGAACCTGGGTTCGCGTCAGATCTCGCGTGTGACTGCGGGGCCTGGCATCAACACCGAACCGTTCTGGGGCAAGGATGGCTCGACCATCTACTTCACCTCGGACCGTGGCGGCAAGCCACAGATCTACAAGACCAGTGCCGGTGGTGGCGGTGCGGAACGGGTGACTTTCGTGGGCAACTACAACGCCAACCCGAAACTGTCCGCGGACGAAAAAACCCTGGTCATGATTCACCGGCAGGACGGCTTCACAAACTTCAAGGTAGCTGCTCAGGATTTGCAGCGTGGCAACGTAAAAATCCTTACCGACAGCACACTTGATGAGTCGCCTACTGTTGCGCCCAACGGCACCATGGTAATCTACGCCACCCGCCAGCAGGGCCGGGGAGTCTTGATGCTCGTGTCCATTAATGGACGCGTGAGGCTCCCGCTTCCTACCGCTCAAGGCGAAGTCAGAGAACCGTCCTGGTCCCCTTACCTGAACTGACGCGGCGCTTTACGTTTTACTTAACACACTGGGGTTCATTAGGAGTTTCACGATGGAAATGCTGAAGTTTGGTAAGTTTGCTGCGCTGGCTCTGGCCATGGCTGTAGCTGTAGGTTGCTCCTCCAAAGGCGGCGACAACGCTGGTGAAGGCGCTGTTGATCCAAACGCTGGTTACGGCGCTAACACCGGTGCAGTTGACGGCTCCCTGAGCGAAGAAGCTGCTCTGCGCGCAATCACCACCTTCTACTTCGAATACGACAGCTCGGACCTGAAGCCAGAAGCCATGCGCGCTCTGGACGTTCACGCCAAGGACCTGAAAGCAAACGGCGCTCGCGTTGTTCTGGAAGGCAACACCGACGAGCGTGGTACTCGTGAGTACAACATGGCTCTGGGCGAGCGTCGTGCGAAAGCCGTTCAGCGCTACCTGGTGCTGCAAGGCGTTTCCCCAGCTCAGCTGGAACTGGTTTCCTACGGCGAAGAGCGTCCAGTTGCTACCGGCAACGACGAGCAGTCCTGGGCTCAAAACCGTCGCGTCGAACTGCGTAAGTAATTCGTCATGCGAACGTGCCGTCGTGCTCTAACTGTCTTGGCTCTCAGCCTCGCGCCGCTTTCGGTGTGGGCTGCGGTTCCTGTGGTCGATAACAACTCGGGCTATAACAATAGCGGAGGCAGTTATCCGCCAGCGGGTTATGGCACGAACGGCGCCTATGCCGGGGGAGGGGTTTCGACCCCTGTCTCGGCACAGGGCGAGCTGTTCCAGCAACTGCAGCAAATGCAGGATCAAATCGCACGGCAACAAGGTGTGATTGAAGTACTGCAAAACGATATTGCGCGTATGAAGCAGGAAAGCCTGGAGCGTTACCAGGATCTTGATCGACGCATTGGAGCGGGCGGTGCACCTGCCGCGACTCCTGATAATTCTTCTGCCGGTGGCGATGCCAGTGCCGCCGGTGCAGCTGCCGGGGCTGCCTCGCAAGCTCCAGCGGCAAGCAGTGAACCGGGCGATCCGGCGAAGGAAAAGCTGTATTACGAAGCTGCCTTCGACCTGATTAAGGCCAAGGATTTCGACAAGGCCAGCCAGGCTTTCGCCGCATTCCTGCGTAAATACCCGAATAGCCAGTACGCGGGTAATGCCCAGTACTGGTTGGGCGAAGTGAACCTGGCCAAAGGCGACCTGCAAGGTGCCGGCCAGGCATTTGCCAAAGTCTCCCAGCTGTATCCGAAGCATGCCAAGGTGCCGGACTCGCTGTACAAGCTGGCTGACGTAGAGCGCCGCCTGGGCCACACTGACAAGGTCAAGGGCATTCTGCAGCAGGTGGTGGCCCAATATCCGGGTACTTCCGCCGCCCAGCTGGCTCAGCGCGATCTGCAACGCATGTAATCGAGTTTGAGCTGTTTTGAAGAAACCCGCGCTTGCCGCGGGTTTTTTCGTTAGAATCCATACCCTTTTTATGAAACACGCTTCCTGGGATTACCGTGTTTGCGGGATTCCTCGAGGTGCCTGACGGAGGCGGACAGCCTGTTTAGCTGTTACGCCCGTGGCGACTATGCAAGACACATTGAGAATTACCGAAGTTTTCTACTCGTTGCAGGGTGAAACTCGGACTGCCGGCCTGCCCACCGTATTTGTGCGCCTGACCGGTTGTCCGCTGCGTTGCCAATACTGCGACAGTGCCTACGCCTTCAGCGGTGGCAGCATCCGCACCCTCGAGAGCATTCTCGAGCAGGTCGCCGGTTTCCGCCCGCGTTACGTCTGTGTGACCGGCGGCGAGCCCCTGGCGCAGCCTAATGCCATTCCCTTGCTCAAGCAGCTGTGTGACGCCGGTTACGAAGTCTCGCTGGAAACCAGCGGAGCCCTGGATATTTCCGCGGTCGATCCGCGGGTCAGTCGTGTGCTCGACCTGAAGACGCCGGGGTCGCAGGAAGCTCAGCGCAATCGTTACGAAAACATCGAACTGCTGACGCCGAACGACCAGGTCAAGTTTGTCATCTGTTCCCGCGAGGACTATGACTGGGCGGTTTCCAAGCTGATCCAGTATGGTCTGGAGCGGCGGGCGGGCGAGGTGCTGTTCTCGCCGAGCCATCACGACCTCAATGCGCGCGATCTGGCGGACTGGATCGTTGCGGACAACCTGCCGGTGCGCCTGCAATTGCAGCTGCATAAATATCTTTGGAATGACGAGCCGGGGCGCTGATATGAATGAACAAGTTGCCACTGAAAAGCGTGCAGTAATCCTGCTGTCCGGCGGTCTGGACTCGGCCACCGTGGTGGCCATGGCCCGCGCCGAAGGCTATCGCTGCTATACCATGAGCTTCGATTACGGCCAGCGTCATCGCGCCGAGTTGCAGGCGGCTGAACGTGTCGCTCGCGACCTGGGCGTGGTCGAGCACAAGGTGATCGGCCTCAACCTCAACGGTATCGGCGGTTCCGCGCTGACTGACAGCTCCATCGATGTGCCCGAGGCTCCGAGCGAAGGGATCCCCGTCACCTACGTGCCGGCGCGTAACACCGTGTTCCTGTCCCTGGCACTGGGCTGGGCGGAAGTGCTGGGCGCGCGGGACATCTTCATTGGCGTCAACGCCGTGGACTATTCGGGGTATCCGGATTGCCGTCCGGAGTTCGTTGAGGCCTTCGAGCGCATGGCCAACCTGGCGACCAAGGCCGGGGTAGAGGGGCAGGGGTTCCGTATCCAGGCACCGCTGCAGAACCTGAGCAAGGCCGATATCGTCAAGGCGGGCGTCAAGCTCGGGGTTGATTACGGCCTGACCGTGTCCTGCTACCAGGCCGATGATCAAGGGCGTGCTTGCGGCAAGTGCGACAGCTGCCGTCTGCGCGCGGAAGGTTTTGCCGCGGCCGGTGTCAGCGACCCAACACCTTATTTTTGATTTTTTCATATTGGGTGTTGAATTCTTTTTATAAATCAGTATTATACGCGCCACCACACAGCGGGTCGTTAGCTCAGTTGGTAGAGCAGTTGGCTTTTAACCAATTGGTCGTAGGTTCGAATCCCACACGACCCACCATTTTCTAGCAGTATTTAAAATCCGAAAGGCCCACGAAAGTGAGGATTTTCGGGTTTTTTTTTGCCTGCAGAAACGTGTAGGTGCGGGGCTGGAAGGTGTTTAAGGCACAAAACATACTTACAGACATGCAGCCGTCTGTGGCGAACCATAGTTTCGAGCCGACGTGATGTCAATATGGAATATTGCGAGGCTCGGGAGCGAGCCTGTGCAACTTTGTCAACTGGGCCCTGCTTAGAATGCGTGACCCTGTAGGCATCTAGCGGAATTTAGGTTGAGCGAGCTCCTCCAGATCTGGGTCTATGTAACCCAATCCAGATAGTGATTTAGTCTGCATACTCGTTGACCTGTCCCAGCTTCCAGGTCTGGGTTGAACTGGTTCAGCTCCAGTTATATGACTTGATGCCGACCCTATTGATCATCAATGTGAACAGGACTGAGGTCTCGGATAGCTACCATTTCACTTCCAGTGTCAGAAGGTGGTACTGGCTGGGCGTCTTCCAGGCCAGAAGGCACGGTCTTTGCCGCAGAGGATTGTTCTAGGTCACTTTCTGGCTGTAGTGGCGAAGTGATGTTATCAAGCAGATTCAGCAAAGCGGCAATCTCGGTTGTATCGCTTTGAGCTTTCTGTGGAAGTGAGCCTTCCAATGGCGCTGGACTGGTTACATGGGCGGATGAAGCCCTGGGGGGATTGCTGCGGTAAAGCTGGTGATTTTCCGCGGCGGAAGAGAGAGAACATTTCCTGCTCCATGAAAGATTCATGGGGCGGGCTTTTCCACTATCTGGAGAGTCCCGTTCAATGGAAAAACAACATCCGAGCCTTAACGCATTTCAAAGGCGATATGACATCATTCAGTTCCTGAGTGTTGCCTTCGCCTGGAAAATGACTCCTGCTATGAATTTGCTTTTCTTTGAGGTGGTTCGATGATGGCCAGGCGAGAATGTCTCGCAGGTTTTAATCTATGGGGATAATCCACCAATGGAGTAAGCATGAGACCAACCAAGATTGAGCTTCTCCTATTAGGGGCTGTAGCCATCCCGCTAATTGGATTTGTGCTGTACATGGCAGCGCAAATTTTGATTCCCGGCTTGTTCATTCCAACCGGCCAAGAGTGACGTGTAGCTCAGTTCTATTCAGGGGAGGGTACCAATGGCCATTTCACCGGCTAAAGCCGGCCCTTTCAGGTAGGGCTTTTACCCTTGTGAACCATTCCATTCGCTTTTAGGAGCCATTTTCCTTTTGGTCCATTTGCAGGCTCAGTCCTGGGGGAGATGCAACCTGGCCTCCATTGCGTCGTGCAGTATCCTGACGATCTCGATGATTTCGTCCTCGGCAAGCCGATAGAAGACGATATGGCGAGGGCTCTGGACCATGCCATTTGCAGTGGCAGCTCTCTTTCTAGAGTGGACCAGGTGAAAGCTTCTTAATCCGAACGCAACCTCGTCCCTCATGCTGCTGCCAATCCGCGTTGGTACGAGGGCCAGATCCTCGATCGCGGTGCGGATCAGTTCCTGATACCTAACCCTGGCGCCGGTACCGAAATGTACTTGTGTGTGTTTGAGAATGTCCGCGATATCAGAAAGGGCTGTGTTAGTTATCCGGTATTGCGTCATGCTCAGTGTTTCTCGGCAACTGATTGGGCGGCCTGCTCACCGATGTTTGCCAATAGCTGGCCCAGATCGCCGGAACCCGTGACCTCGATGAAACGACCTTGCTCCAGGTCCATCAGGCCAATAGAGGTGGCGTTTCGCAGAGCTTCAAGTTTCGCCGCCTCCTCGGATTCTCGCTGCTCCAAGAGACGCAGCGCTTCGCGCATGACTTCACTGGCGTTCTGGTAGCGACCAGACTTAACCAGGTCCTTGATGACATCCTCGTGATGGGGCGTCAGTACAACATTTCGAGTGGCCATGTTCTGCTCCAGCCGATTGGGAAGGGTGGTGATGGAAATGGCATATTATGCCAACGCACTTGCGAAAGCATAATTTTCAGTTTATATCTGATAGCAAGGTGCCTCATCTTTGAGGCTCAAAAGGGGCGCGAACAATGACCGCACATACATCCTCAGGACTTGCACATCGCGTTGGCTTTGGCCTTGGTCGAGCTGTATCCGTCCTATTTGCCAGTGGAGCCTCGCCCGTGCTCTGGCTTGCGAGAGCAGTGTTGGGTGTAGCTGTAGTGCTCTTCATGTTTGCACTGGGTATGCCCCGACTACTAAAACCATTGGTATGCATATCACCATTGCCATCTTCAAAAAGGCCATGATCATTGGTAGCGCTTGTCTAACCATGTCCATTGCCGGGAAGTAAGCCAACGATCCTAAAGCGATACCGAACGTGCCTCCTGTACGCGCCATACCGTTCCACACGGTTCCCCCAATCTGTCCTCCGTAGTCCGAGTAGACGTCTCCCTGGATTTGGCTAGAAGGGGATACCAGCTGCCTGATCACCGCCTCATTGACCTCATCCGACGACAACCACTTAGCCCATCCGAGGAACTTGGTCATCAGATCCGGATCAACTTGGGCTTGCAGGCGGTCTTTCAACCCGATGCCTCCGTCAGACCACCATTGTTTGCAAGTCGGATAACCACCGCCGCCAGACACCTCTGGAAGGCCTGCATCACGACTGGCGTTGTATGGCCATGAGGTGCGTGGAGTCTTGGAGTAATCGGTGTTGTAGTAGCCGGAGGTGTTCAGAAAAAAGTGGGAACCAATCCAGTTCAGGTCCTTGAGAGTTTCAGATGTACTTGCGGATGACCCTAAGTCAGGTTGCCGCATGAACAAGCGCGCTCGGGATGGCCCGTATCCACCATCTGCCGCTTGAACCTGGGGGCCGTTATTTGGGAATACCGCGCAGGATTGGCTGAGCGTTGGCGTCAGCTCCTGCCACTTGCCGGTCGTGCTATCGCCTTCTTTCAATTCACCGGCCGGCCAATAGCCGTCCTGTGGCTTTGCGAGCATTGGGAGGTAAGCGTGGACCTGGCCGTTACGGGTTGTAAGGTCACCCGCTCGTTGCGCCATGACGGCATAGATTCCCGAATGCGCGATATTTTCACTAGCTTGGCGGGCTCATCATGCTCAGCCGTCGCACTCGGCTTATCAGGGGCTTCGTAGAATTTCGCATCGCATACCGGGCAGAAAGGCAGCCCGATGTTTTGGGCTTCCTCGCACTGCTTGCAGCCCGGGGTTGCGCCAAACCGTGTGCCCAGTTCGCCCAGGTGCTGCTCGGCTGGCTGTGACGCTGCACTGCTCGGGAGCCCCGACTGGTTGACCAGTTGCATAGCCTGATCGAAGGTCAGGACGCGCCCCTTGAAGTACCAATTCGGCTCGCGGACATTGCTTAGAACCAGAGTGTTCAGCAGTGGTGCGGCTTGGCCTGGTGTACGCCGATGACCCGAGGGAGTGCGACGCCGAAGCGACGCTCAACCATTACCAGCTGCAAGCCCTGGTGCTGGTGTCGTCAATGGTGGCGGGAGACGTGTTCGTGGCCAGCCCGGACCAGGAGCGTCCCGGTTGCATCTTCAGTACGCGGCTGCAGCTGATCGAGTCCGACCGTGTCGGCAACCCGAACGGCAGCATGGATCGTGTGGACCTGGTGGAAGGTGTCGAGTTCGATGGGCTGGGTTCGCCTGTGGCGTACCACGTGTGTTCCGGCTACCTGGTCGACAGCGTCGAGCAGACGGTCGACGCCTCCGGCTGGTCAACAGCGCTGGAGTGCAACGGCGGCAAGAAGGGCAAGGCAAAGGCCAAGGGCAAGAAAAAGAAATCCGACAAGCCACTGAAGGTGGTCGACGTGAAACCGGTCTGAGCGGCCAGAGCACGCTGCCGACTCGGCCGGCTGGTTCTGGCACCTGGCCGGCCTCAATTCGCTGGCCGACAAGGGGCCCTCGGCGTTCGAGGCCATCACCCGACGGATCAACGGTGGACTCAACGGTCTGTATGATCGTCTGGCGATCTACAGGCGAGCCGAGCAGGTGCTGATGTGAAGGCGCTGAACTGGCGGCTTGCTGGCTTGATGTTGTTGTTGGGATTGGCCTTGGGTGGCCGGGGGGGCTGGATCCTGCAGGACTGGCGTTACGGCAAGCAGCTGGAGCAACAAGCCCGGCTGCAGGTGGAAAGCTTCAATCAGCTGAATCTGGCCGCTCGGCAGCGTGAAGAACAAGACAAACGCCTGGCCCTGGAGCAGCAGCTGCAGGCCAGTGATCAAACCCATTACCGAGTTTTAAGCGATGCACAACGTGATCAAGGTCGCCTGCGTGACCGTCTTGCCACTGCTGATCTGCGCCTGTCAGTCCTCCTCGAGGCTACCGATTCCGGCAGCGGATGTGCAGTGCCGGCCACCACCACCGCCAGCGGCGTGGTTCATGGAGCCGCACGCGCCCGACTTGACCCAGCGCATGCTCAACGAATTATCGGAATCACCAACGACGGCGATCAAGGACTGATCGCCCTGGCAGCCTGTCAGGCGTACGCCAGAAAAGTATCTACACCGAAGTGAAAAGGAGCGGCCGGTCTGGATGCGTCAACATCCACCCCGGCCGCCGTCCCTGCAGATTGCCCCAGCAAGTCCAGCCAAGGCTCCTGCTCCGTGCACAAAGCGCGGCGAGCTTAGCACCTATATATACAGTAAAGGTCTTGCTCTTAATGTCTACTCCTATCATCCCTTGGATGGGTGGCAAACGCCGCCTAGCCGACCGTCTCATTCCGCTCTTCCCGCCACACGAATGCTACGTTGAAGTCTTTGCCGGTGGTGCCGCGTTGTACTTCATGCGTCCCCAGCCGGCTCCCGTCGAGGTGCTTAACGACATCAATGGCGACCTGGTGACGCTTTATCGCGTCGTGCAGAATCACCTTGAAGAGTTTGTGCGCCAGTTCATTTGCTTCATCGGGAAACTCGGCGGGTGGAGTCTGGGTATTTTGCCAAAATCAGGAAGTCTTTTTCAGGGTGTCCCTAACTATCATTTCACTGAGCCAAAAGAGCTAATCCCGGCAGGGTAGCTACATCCACTGCGCTCATCAAAATCACGAAGCCAGGAAAAACCCCAGATTAATAGTCCAGTCCGTCACCTGGCCGTCCGTAGGGGGAGTGGCTTGCGGAACCTGGTTGCTGAGTTCCACTGGCGCCGTCCAACCACTAATACTGTCTCCGCTGGTTGTGGATACGTAGTAAAGTTCTCCGCTTCCGTTTTGATAAACGATATAGAGTACATTATCAGTAGAAACGAAGGCACCAGCCGCCGGTCCCGGACTGAAATTACCCCCATTCTGCTCTGACCAACCGGTTGAATCAGGAACGCCACACCAATCGCTCCACTCACCAGAGGCAGATAGTTTGTAATAAGACAAGGCGTTATGATACGAAGCATCGCTGGGTGGGGCACCCATGTAGAAGATATACAACTCATCATTAAAAACAACGGCAAAAGGCGCCACGCTATTGTTTATGCCACTGTTCTCAGTATTGATCGGGACCGTATTCACATTGGACCAGCTACTCCCCTGGCCACCTTGTACGTTCGAGATGCTATAAGCCACGGTATTGGCTGTTGTGTTGTAAAATACATATAATTGCTCATTGAACACGACAGCCGACGGCGAGGACGTCATATTGGCATTGGGCACCTGTACCGGGCTGTCCCACTCCTTCCAGATGTAGGATTGCAGGCTGTTATTACTTCCTTGAAAGAAAACATAGGCATATGGTCCAAACACCACTGCAGATGGCGCTGATGACATCGTTCCACCGCCAAAAATTTGGTCTTGCCCACTCCATCCTGCGTCACCAAGGGAGGAAACTAGCAGGGCTCCACCTATGCTTGGACTTTCAACAAAGCAACATAAATTTCCATTGAATACTATTGTTGATGGGCCGCGCTGCGTGGAATTTGCACCATTCGGCAAAGCAGTCATGGGAACGACTGCGGGTGTTGATCCAGGAACTAAAGTGGCGAACCAGAGAATTTTGTCATTTCCGGGGCCTTGCATCAAAAGATAAATTTTTGAATTGAACTCCACGATGCTAGGCGCATAAGAAATCTTGAGAGTGGCAACCTGATATGGCTCGCTCCAAGTGCTTCCATCAGAGGAGTAGACGTACCAGAATGTCGATGTATTGCTGCCTTGGTAGAAAACGTAAATCATGCCGTCATAGATCCCTGCTGATGGGACTGCGGACATGCTGACGTTGGGAACTTGCGTGTCGCCGGAGCAATTTCCCGACGTATCCATTACAAAATAAAAAAGCTCGTGATCGGGACTACCTCCCCCTTCTCCCTCATGGAAAACATAGAGTTTCTCTTCGCCGCTGGATGGATCAGTAAAGACGACCGTCGAGGGAGAACTAGCCATTGCGACATTTGGCACTGCCGTACTTGATGACCAGGTACTACCATCACTCGAGTAGGTGTACCACGGACCTGCATTCGAGATGCTTGAAGGGCCGCGGTAGAAAACATATAGCAAATTGTTGAATACAACGGCCGACGGGCAATTGGTCATTACGGCACCAGCACTGCTTCCATCGACGCTCTGTTGCGGGTTGATTTGATAGCAGGCCGTGTTACTCATTGTCCGATAGAACAAAGTTTCATTGGAGCTGTTACCCGTGCCAGAGGAACTTACCCCTTGCCAAAATACATATACTTGTCCATTGAAGGTTGCTGCTCCGGCCCCCGTTGATGTTTCCACAGGGATGTCCTTTGATACTAATGGATCGTAGAAAGTTACGATCTGCTGATCAGACCATTCCAAAGTAGTGGCATTTCCTGTATTGTAATAAAGATAGCTGGTCTGGTTTGATGAGCTTGGATAGAACGCATAAATTGTGTTTCCAGTGATCGTAATAGCGGGTGGATTGTTCATAACCTCATCGATCACGAAAGCTTGATAAATGGGTTGCCAAAGAATCTGGCCGATAGTATTTACTACTTTTTCCCCCCTCCAAATACATAGCCCTTTCTTGTCCGTAGGGGGGCCAAATATTCCTAGATACGCCTCGACGACGGTAGCCATAATGAGCTCCTTACAGCAGTGGATATGGTTAGGTTTGGAATTTTCTAAAAAACATGAGCATAGCCAAAATTAAGAATTTCATAACCTTGAATGGACTCAGGCTGGAAATACTCAACGGCTTGAAGCTTAGTATTAGATTGAGAATTGACTTATAATATATCGAGCTAAAAAATTTGAATTTGTCAATGTGGCGCGCTAATAAAACTCTGAAAAAGACTTCCTGATTTGGCAAAATCCACGGACACCCGTCACCGAGTTTTCCGATGAAGCAGATGACCTTTGCCGACGCCGAGTACGCCGGCAAGCGCAAACAAACTCGCATGGAAAGGGTTGATCACCCTGATTGAGCCGCACTACCCGAAGGGTGAGGTGGTCGTCCGGCTTATCCGTTGA
>NZ_OBDX01000058.1:0-9489 GCF_900215185.1 Pseudomonas sp. LAMO17WK12:I10
TTGGGCTGTACCTGAATCCGCCCAAGAGAGCACTGGTGCTGTGCATTGATGAGAAGAGCCAGATTCAGGCGTTGAACCGCACGCAGCCTGGATTACCGCTATCGCCAGGCAATCCCGCAACCCGCACGCACGATTACAAACGGCATGGAACGACCTCTCTGTTCGCCGCTCTGGATGTGGCAACCGGTGAGGTCATCGGCCGGTTGAAACGTCTCACACCGACTTCGGCCTCCTGGCTCAATCTGGTCGAGCGTTTTTCTCAACACTGAGCGAGAAGTGGATCAAGCGACAGGCACATGTCAGCGTCAAAGATCTTGAGGCCTCGATTGAGCACTATCTAGAAACTTACAAGCAGAATCCGAAGCCGTTTCGGTGGCACAAGAAGACCGAGGATATTCTCGCCTCAGTCGCTCGTGCCGCACGAGCGCTGGGCAAGTGATTTTTTTAGCGGTACTTCTGAAACTCCACACTAGGGTTTGTACGAAAAGTCGCCGAGCGACGATCAGGCCAGGCGAAAACAGGCGAGGAAGCGGAGTTTACTGGTTGTAAATGAGCATTCCGATCGGACTCGCGCACGAGCCTGTTTTCAACGCAGCATGATCGCCGCGCGGGCACTTTTCGTACAAAGCCTAAGCGCCCTCATTTTACGAGCTCAACATCCCCCGGCCGCCAGCTTTTATCGAACCAAGGTGTGAGCGGACCGTAAAGTCGTAGAACCGCATACCAGTTCTTGCCTGGTACCGTCTGAATCCAGTTTTGCTCTTTACCAGACTGCGGAACCGGCCCGATGAAGAGCTCAACCGAGCCATCTGCATTCGGAACAAGCGCATCTCGCTTACTGTTCTTACTGGGGAAAAGCTGAGAGGTTTGAAGTTCAGAACGAGTTTGTGGGTCGTACAACACCACTGACCAGAAGTCCTTAGCCGGCACATTGGCCGGGATCTTAATACGGTAGCTTTTCGCCCCATCCAGATAGTTGCCGCTGGCGTCCTGATTGACATAAGCGTACTGCGAGCCGACCCCAGGAATTTCCAACACCATAGCAGGCGTGTTGACCGTAGCCTGATAAAAGAAGAGCGTTCGTGCATCAAGGTTACGCCCGCCTTCGCCACCATCTGTCAGCCACCGGTAATCGCCGCCTACAAACGCGCTTTTCCAGTAACTCCTCTCGTAAAAATAGCTTGACGGATCGCGGGATTGGAAGACCAGCGCTCGGGCTGTTGCATTGCCGACCGCTACTGCCTCCGTAAGAATCGCCTTCATCCGCGAATCCGGAGCAAAAGGTTTGCCCTTACGAATACCAATGCTCGCTGCGAGCCCTCGCAATTCGGGGTCAATAAAATCGATCGGCTCTTTGGCTATAACTTGGGCAAGCTCTTCGTAGAATTTGAAGTCGTTGGCATGAATCGTATTGTACGGTCTCATCGAACCACTAATGAACTCCATAGGTGGGGGGTTATTAGCGGCGGCCAGCGGGTAAACTTTCAACCCTTCCTTAAACTGCTTCGTTGCTGCATCAGGTTTTCCATCGACCAGAAAGCCTCGCAGGACGAGCCAGTTTATGTAAGATGGCGAATAAGCAACAATATAACCCGAAGGCAGCGGATCCTTGTAGTTTGGGGGAACAATCAGATATTTGCCGCCTTTCCCGTTGTCGGGCCCAGGTTTACCCATATCTACGACAAAGCGAAAAAATGCATCATTGACGGTCCCTGGCCCTGTGCCCGCTGGCACCTCCACTACCGTCGGACCATCCTTCTCCAAGTCCATCGTCACCGCGGCGTAAACCGTATCAGTGTTACCAGTCAAAAGCAGCGGGTTGGAGTCCAGCAACTTATCCATAATGAGCACTTGATTGGATTTCGCCGCGCCCACTTCAGCCATACCCCTGCGCATGGCTTCTAAGGAGGCAGCGGGTATAAAGTTGAGAAAAGTTTCTACACCACGCATGAAGTCCAAGTTGTCATACAACTTCTGACTTGTTTCCTTCGAGGGAAATCCATCAGCAAAACTCAGCGTTCCGAGACGAGTCTGAACGCGGGCAGGCGTCATGACTTCAGGCGGAATATTATTGTTATAGCCTGGTGTGTTTTGCGCCCATGAGAGCGGTGTCAATAGGGCCAGAGTCAGGGCAAATGCCACAACAAAGTTTCTTCTGTTACACATCATCATATGTCTCTCTTCGTTATTCAATGCTGCAAATAGCAGCCCAAAACAGCGGTATCTGCACACCTAAGGAAATACCATTCCTAGCTGAAGGCATGACTGAAAGGCGTACCGATACCGCGTTATCTGAAATTCACCAGTAACCTAGGATTATATCAGCTGGCCGATAAGCAGTCTTAAAGCTAGCCTGTACCGTTAGACTTGATACAAGCGCCCATAATGAAGACCTAGATAAATAGGGATGAACTTACAAAGCTTTTTTCTGTAGACCCAATACCTATGTCGCGGCGGTCACGGCTAGTTGGTCAATTAGCCTTCGCGATTGCAGGCGGAGCCCATGTGCCGTTTCCGGGAGGTAAGATGGAAGGGGCCTCTATTCTCGGCCAATACAGGCGCATTACCAAGTAAATGGGGCCATCAGGAGCAGGTAACCAATTACTTTCTTTGTCGGCACCGGGAGATTTTTTTTGAATGTACAACGTAAGTGAGCCGTCCGCATTTTTTTTCATATGCGGAAGCATCGGCGAGTTGATCAAATAGCGATCGATCGGGTTTTTGACCAACAGTTGAGTCTTTCCGTCATACATGGTCACCGACCAGAAAGCGTTGACAGGTGGGAGTCCACCCTTCGGGAAGGTTATTGTGTAATCGTGTTTGCCCCCGTCGAGCGGCTCGCCGTTTGGCAGGGTTCTGGTCAGCGGATAGGAGGCCTCTTCGGCATCGTTGCCATAGATGCCCGCTTGTGCGATGGCGGCGCGTTTTAGCCAATCACCACGATAGAACGTAGCATCGCCACCACTATCGGTGATGCTCCATCCGTTAATCTTTGTACCGAGATGATTAGCCGCATCCTGGACCTTCGCATGTCCAAGCTGCATACCTTCCAGCACGGCGGCCTGCTGCTCGGGAGTTAAATCGTCCAAGTTGAAATTCTTGCCAGGCCCAATACCCAAACGAGCCAGCTTTGCTCGGATTGCCACTTCGTCCGGGGCGCCCGGGTCGAACTGCAACATAAAGCTCAGGTACTTGAAAAAATCGGCCTTCACAAGGTCTTGAGTCACCTTCGGGAAGTCGATCGTTGGCGTGACACATATCGCGGGTTGCTTAAGATAGGCCGACAGCGGCTGCGCCTTATAATCCGATTGAATCTTCAAGACGTTCGGCATGTCCGCCGGATTGATGAGTTGGGTCCGAAAGAGCGCAAAAGCGATTTGCGAACGAGAACGAAACAATTTTCCAATACCTGGCGGAGTCACCCCCTGCCAATTGGGGCCGACCACCATGAAAGTGCCGGCTTCATTGCCCGTGGTGCGACTACCGATGTAGCCAAAATTGTAGGTGTTGCTATCGATAAGCTGCACCGAGTAGTAGCGCGATGTCTCCACCGCGGGCACCGAAATCACCATCGGTTCGGCGAGCAAGTCCATGTACAGCATAGAATACGGCGTGTCGCTATTCGGTGAGATGACGGCCGTGTCCTTGGGGGTAGCGACATGGTGCATGTTGTATATGTGATTGAAAGGAGCCTTGAATTGACTGGACTTTTTGTCTACCGCATAGTCGTACATAATTGCGTAATTCATCACAATGGGCAGGCCATAAATGTAGCCCTCCTCGGCGATTTCTTTTATCTCCTGGGCGGAAAGCGCATCGGCAGTCTGAGCGTGTACCTGCATCGGTAATTGCAACAGAAGGAATGCGAGCGCCAACATGCGGGTTCTAAGTTTTTCGGGCCATGGCATCATTGTGTAACTCCATTTTACCTTGTATCGGATATGGCGTGAGTCGCCCTGGCGCTAGCGAAGTATCATCTTCATATCGTGGGTCATGCCCTGGATAGCAGCTTTGAAGTCATTAGCCGTAATTGGCTGACTGGCATTTTTAAGCTCTTTGCCAAAAACCTTGCGTACGGCTTTTGCAATCGGCATCCCGGTAGAGACGTCGACAAGGTCAGCCTCAATGTAGAGTTCGGTATTCTGGTCACGATGCCCAGTGGCGGCTTGAGTTGCGCCAACAACTGCCGCAACCGGAACCACTTCGTACCATTTCATACCTTCATTGGTGGCTGTCACACCAGTGATTGCGGCACGCAAAACCAGAGCGCGCGCTCCATCACGAACGTCCTTGATACTCGAAACGACTTGGTAATTTTGCGACAATGCCTCTCTAGCACTATTACTTGTATAAGCCTGCAGCTCCTGCAACGTCTTCAAGTTGACTCGCTCATTCGGCTTGGGCGCCGGGTACAGTTCGAGTTTTTCGAAGACAACCGTCGAATAGCTCGCCGGCTTGAACCCTGGAGCTTGCCAACGCAACACCTTCACCCCAGTCGGCGAAGCGACCTCCTGTAGCCCTCCATAGTTGGGAAGGAAGCCAGAATACTGCTCTTTTTCTGTAATCTTCGACACACACCCAGTCAGCAGCAGACCATTTAGGACTACACTTACAACCCATTTATTAGACTGATTCATGTTGCGCTACTCCTTACGTTGAAGTGATACGAAACGCTACTATTCAAAACCGCCACGTCATGTTGCCCGTCAAGGCTTGAATCCAGGCATTGCTGAACTCACCGGACGTATGCTCCCCAGATAGCGTCTTTTGCTGGTCGATAGGCATATCGCCCATCCAAACAGCAACCCAGCTGAAATTCAGATCTGTCTCTTTGTTGAGCGAATAAGTGAGACCAGTTGCAAACCGCCAAGCAGCGCCCATAGGAACCGTCAGAGTTCGGTTGCTGTCCGATACGGCCGAGGTGTCGTAGGCAATACCGAAGTTCCAGAGCAAATCCGGCTTCATTTGATATTGCGCGCCAACAGCCAACTGATAGGTGTCGTTGTAATGCGCATCGAGGGTTGTAGACCGAGAGCCCGCCGCGGACGGGTCTACCTCCAGGCCGATATCGCCAAATTTCGACCAATCCTGCCAGTTAATCGAGGCCAGTAACGCCCATTGTGAATCCAGTTGCTGGTACACACTGAGCGTGGCTGTTTGCGGAACGCTTAGACCGAGTTTGCTGTTGAGGCCATCAAGCCGGCCTACTATCGGGTTGCCGGCGTTGACATCCAGACGGTCCTCGAAGTCAAGACTGATTTGGCTGGTATAAGCTAGGCCGATGCGGGTGCCTGCTTGTGGTGCATAGATCACGCCCACATTGGCACCGTATCCCCAAGCACCGTCCTTGAATTTATATTGACCGTCCGCGCGCGCCGTCAGGCCCAAGGGCGATTGATCAATCGCAGCTTCGGATTGCAGAAGGCCGTACATGACCTTGAACCCAACGCCCACGGACCACTGCTCGTTGAAACGGTACGCCACGCTGGGCACCAGTGATAAACCCGCGATACTCGCGCTCTGCACGAAGTAACGTCCGGACCAGTCGTTGTCGTAGTCCAGCGCGAGGCCGAAATCGCCATATGAACCGAAGCCAACGGACCATTGGTCGTTTAACTGATGAGATATGAAGAGACTGCCGCCAGGTATGGGATCCAACACATTACCGCTCTCGGAGCCCGGTGCGCTCGTTGCCGAGTCCCGATTGAATGTCAAATCGCCGAAAAGAATCTGGGCGCCGGCGCTCACTTGAGTGCCGGCTAGATAGCTCATGCCGGCGGGGTTGATGGCGATGGTCGAAGGACCTTGGGCTCGAGCAGCGGAGCCGGCGTTGGCCAGCCCAGTATTGTCGGTGCCAATCTCATAGAGCAGTAGCCCACCCGCCAATAACTGGGTAGGCAGAGCCAGAAGCCCCCCCGCCAGAGTCAAATGAAAACCTTGTTTCATCTTGCGTTTTCCTTAACAACGTTATTTTTTTAAAGTTAGAGTGCATGCCGCTCAATAGTGCATCAAGCATTCCTACTCAACATAAACGCCAGCACCGAGAATGCTAAATAGAGATAGCCCGCTTTACAATTAGCGTATCTGCTTGGATAGAACTTATAATTTTTAACAGACATCGGACTACTATTAACAGGCGTCAGATTCGGATACGCACTTCATCAGATGCTGTGAGTATTCAATCATTAAAATCCGTAGGGGGGTAGCTCGATAGCTAAGATCAATACGCCATGCATACTATTTAACTGTGAAAACATACTCTTCCTAGTCATTAACTCATTCCACGCCTACTCAAATCCATTCGTTATTTCAACAACACACTTTCCTTCAGAAGTACAAACGCATAGCGGCGAGAATTTGAGCCCAATGAGACGGAAATCCGATGTCGATCATTGGTAAAGCAAAATAAGCGGTTGTAATTATTAGATACAAGCGAGTCATATACAGCTCTGCAAGAAATACCGGAAGGCAGCAGTCGACGTACCACTCCGGCATGGGTGACGGACCAAATGGGTGAGTACCGATACAGGTCTGTCCCTCCTGGGCTGCCCCAACCGAAACGGTACGGGGCAGCCTGTTAAGGGAGGACGTTAAATCACCACAGTTGCCGCTTGATCAACCCACAGGGTGGCGCCGCCCGAGATATAGATATCGTAGGTAGTATTGCCCTGCATTTGGGTACCGGTCTTCGAGAAGCCTGTGGCATTGACCACGTCACCGGCATCGGTACTTACGATCAACGTGTCAGTCGCATCGGAGAGCGCCTGCAGACTCTGTTCGGTCACACTGAGGGTATTCGCCCCCGTACCGGTCAAGTCGATAGCTTCCAGCCCCGTAAGCACCTGCGCTCCCAGCGCAGCGAGGTTCAGATGCAGACCTGCGCCGGCCAGTACCAAGGTGTCGGTACCCGCTCCACCGTCGATACGTTCGAAGTTCGTGCCGCTAGCCGTCAGGAAGTCATTCCCCCCATGGCCCAGCAGTACGTCCGCGCCTCCGCCGCCGATGAGTTGATCGCCAAATTGCGAACCGGCCAGCCAATCCGCACCCGCGCTGCCAATGTGTACCAAGCCATTGAGATCAGAACGGCCAAAGATTACATGGGCCTCGCCTGCCCCGTTGAAAGGTAGGCCAACGATCAAGTCGTCGATACCATCGCCGTTGACGTCACCTGCACCGGAGACAGAACCTATATCGCCCTGGATGACAGCGCCTTGATTTTGGGCCAAATTGCTCAAATCCAGCACCCGACGCCCCGTGCCATCCACTCCCCCCCAATTGCCATCAGCGCGACCAAATATTAGATAGGATTGGGCTGACGCATGGACAACAATGTCAGCAATGCCATCGCCATTCACGTCACCCGCACTGGAAACAGACCTGTTAACGTCACTGCCCCGGATAATAAAACCTTGGTTAGGGGTCAAATTGCCCACCCCCAGCACCTGGCGACCCGCACCATCTACTCCACCCCAATTGCCATCGGAGCGGCCGAAGACCACATAGGCTTCGCCCGCGTTAGATGCCCCAACGATCAAATCATCGATACCATCACCATTGACGTCACCTGCATTGGAGACAACGCGCCCCAACTCGTCGTTGCCTATGCCATCGCCTTGGATGATAAAACCCTGGCTTGGCGGAAGGGTGCCTACGTTTAGCGTCCGACGGCCCGTTCCATCCACGCTGCCCCAATTGCCATCAGCGCGGCCAAAAACCACATAAGCATAACCTACGTCAGCTTGGCCGTTGTCCTTCCACGGCGCACCGATGATCAGATCATCGATCCCGTCGCCGTTAACGTCACCTGCATTGGAGACGGACATGCCGGTGGAAGTACTAAGGTCATCGCCTTGGATGATAAAACCTTGTCCCGGAGCCAAATTGGTCAGATCCAATACACGGCGCCCCGTGCCATCTACCCCCCCCCAATTGCCATCCGCACGGCCGAAGACTACATAGGCTTCGCCCGTGTTGAGTCCACCGTCATCCCCGGCCACGGCGCCAATGATCAAGTCGGCAATGCCATCGCCATTCACGTCACCCGCACCAGAAACGGAGAAGCCCGCCTGATCGCCTGCGCCATCGCCTTGGATGATAAAACCCCGACTCGGAGCCAGGCTGGTCAGATCCAGCACCCGACGGCCAGTGCCATCTACTCCCCCCCAATTGCCATCAGCGCGACCAAAGATCACATAGGCCTCCCCGGCCTGAGCTCCGCCATCGCCCCCTTGGTTCGCTCCAACAATCAGGTCGGCGATTCCATCGCCGTTAACGTCGCCTGCACTGGAGACGGAATGCCCCATCTGATCGACTGCGCTATCGCCCTGGATGACAAAGCCCTCGCTTGGGGTCAAGTTGGCCAGGTTTAGCACGCGACGGCCCGTTCCATCCACGCTGCCCCAATTGCCGTCGGTTCGACCAAAGATCACGTAGGCCTCGCCTGCATTGCTTCCGCCGTCATCCCCACGCGGGGCGCCGACGATCAGATCGGCGATGCCATCACCGTTAACATCGCCCGCGTTGGAGACGGAGAAGCCCGCCCAGTCGCCTGCTCCATCACCCTGGATGAGGAGATTCACGACCACGCCGGAGGGCCCATGTGTAATCGCTTGAGTCACCGCAGCACTGGTATTACCAGTAAGAGGGTCCTTGGCAGTGATCGTCAGATTTACACTGCCACCGATAGCAACCGTGGACAGATTAATCGGAGCTTGCCACACGCCCTTGGCATCGGCTTGCACAGTGGCAACCACTACCCCACCGATTCGAACTTCTACCTGAGCGAGAGCTTCTGCACGCCCCGACACAATGCAATTACCAGAGGCGGAGCTGCTAAAGTTTCGCGCCGCCGAATCGGATACTGAAATGATCGTCGGTGCCGGAGGGGGAGTTGCATCCAGTACCACCAAGGTGCTAGGGCTGGGACCTGAGGTAGCGCCCTGAGCGTCAGTGATAACGTAGTTAACTTGGAAGCTACCATCGGCCCCCATCGAACCCGCCGGCACCGTAATGCTGACTTCCTGACCAATGTCGACGGCAATCAGGGTGCGGTTGATCACCTGGCCGTTCCAGTTCAACGCGATCACATCGCCCACTGCCATACCGGTATAGGCCGGGATTTTGACCACGGTACCATCTGCCGCTTCGCTGGCGTTGATCCAACCGTCACTGGCCTGTTCATCCACCACCGGGCTATTCAGGACTATGCGACTCAGGACCACCGGCGTGCTCGGGCTGTTGCCCGAGGCACCGCCCTGGGCGTCGGTGATGCTGTAGCTGACGTTGAAGTTGCCATCGGTGCCCAGCGAGCTCGCCGGTACCGTGATGCTGATCTGCTGCCCGAGGTTGGCCGCGATCACGGTGTGGTTGATCACCTGGCCGTTCCAGTTCAGCGCGATCACATCACCCACCGCCATGTTGGCGTAGGCCGGGATCTTGACCACAGTGCCGTCCGCCGCTTCGACGGCGTCGATCTTGCTGCCGCTGACT
>NZ_OBDX01000087.1:0-1511 GCF_900215185.1 Pseudomonas sp. LAMO17WK12:I10
GTGAAATTGACCTGGGGCGGTGCGGTCAAGGAGGTCGTGGTCGGTGCGGATGGTAAGTGGTCCGCGACCTTTCCCAGCAGCCAGGTGCCGGCCGACGGCAACACAACCCTGACCGCCACAGTCACCGATCCGGCGGGTAACGCGTCGAGCCCAACCAAGCGGGCCATCGAAATAGATACCCATGCCGGGGCTGCACCGGTGATTAGCAGTGCTCCTGCTGTCGTCAATGGTGCGGCGAAGGCTGCCGGGGTTACCGTCAGCGGCACCGCCGAAGCGGGCAGCACGGTGAAATTGACCTGGGGCGATACTGCCAAGGAAGTCGTGGCTGATATGGATGGCAAATGGTCCGCGACCTTTACCAGCGATCAAGTGCCAGCCGACGGTAATACAACCCTGACCGCCACAGTCACCGATCCGGCGGGTAACGCGTCGAGCCCAACCAAGCAGGCCATCGAAATAGATACCCATGCCGGGGCTGCACCGGTGATTAGCAGCGTTCCTGCTGTCGTCAATAGTGCGGCGAAGGCTGCCGGGGTTACCGTCAGCGGTACCGCCGAAGCAGGCAACACGGTGAAATTGACTTGGGGAGGTGCGGTCAAGGAGGTTGTGGCCGGTGCGGACGGCAAGTGGTCCGCGACCTTTACTAGCGACCAGGTACCAGCCGACGGCAATACAACCTTGAGCGCAACTGTTACCGATGCAGTGGGCAACACCTCTTCCCCTAACACCAGTTCCATCGCAGTGGATACAAGCGTGGCTGCCCCGGTCATCGGTGTGGTGGCCGGTGACGATATTGTCGATACAGGCGAGTCGGCCGCGGGTGTAGTGGTTAATGGCACTGCCGAAGCCGGTAGCACCGTGAAGTTGACCTGGGGCGATGTTGTCAAGGATGTTGTGGCGGATAAGGACGGTAAGTGGACTGCGACCTTTACCAGCGATCAAATGCCGGCCAATGGCACGACCACCTTGCATGCGAAAGTGACCGACGCGGCCGGTAATGTCTCCGAGAGTAGTCGCCCCGTGACTGTGGATGGAACGCTGGCATTGAGCAGCGAACTGCAGGGGGTGGCGAACCTGGATGTGCGTTCGGATCTGGTGTTGAAGTCGAGTGCGCCGGTGACGCTTGCTGACGGTACCTGGACCATCAAACTGGTCAACGACAGCAACGACGCAACGAAGCAGGGTTTCAAGGACGAGACCAGCGACAACAGCCAGACCCTGATCTTTACGGTTGTCAATGGTATTGTGACCAGCTCCACTGGCGGCGAGCTCAAGCTTAGTGCGGACGGTCGTAGCGTCACTCTCAACCCCAAGCATGACCTGGACCTGTCGAACAAATACCACTTGGAGGTGCCGGCCGGTATGTTCAAGGGGGGGGATGGCAGCACCAATGACGCCCTCAGCCCGTCGTTCTCCACCGTCACGCCGGGTGGCTACAGCCCGACTGGCGAGAAGCTGGGTGGCGCAGAGTCGAAAATGTTCGACAGCACAGGTGCACTGGTGGCCGGGCC
>NZ_OBDX01000077.1:0-2519 GCF_900215185.1 Pseudomonas sp. LAMO17WK12:I10
CAATCAGTGTCCGGGTCTCCAAGGATTCATTTCAAGATAGAACTCAGTAGTCAAAGAGCTGAACTCATCAGGTTTCTGGTGGCTCCGGCGCTTTTTAATTTATTATTAGGAAGTTAGTCGCTGTTCCATTGAATATTCCATGGGCTAGATTGTTGCTCGAAGAGTTTATCTGTCTGTTGGGAAGTTGGATGGCGATATCTTTTTGATCTGGTTGGAAGTGGACGAAGACTTTGTCTTTGAGGCTTGTGGGGGCGTACTGTTCAGGAACTGCTTCGGTACGAATTGAGTGTCATGGATAGTTTTAGAAGGCATCGGAGGCTAGTAAATTTCGCCTTGTTGAGGCGATATTTTTGGTTGCGGGATTGGTGGGAAAAGGCCACCGTTGTCTACATCTGGTTGGTAAAGGACTGAGTTCACTCTGGGGCTTATCTGGATGCGTGATGGAGGGCATCGACACAATGTTTAGCGGAGATCTGAAGTTAATGGGAGAGATTTTTAGTCGGGCATGGCTTCCATTCGTATTGGTCGGGTTTGTTTTAGGGGGGGGTGTTTCGAATCTGAATAATGGTCCTTTATTCTATGCTAAGCATTTTGTTCGATTGCTTGAGTTTTGTCCTCAGGTTAGGGTTAGTAAAGTTTCGATGAATAAAATAAGTAAGCATATGGAAGGAGGGCGCTGGGATTTGCCTTCGATTTCCACGCTAAGTTTAGATCAATTGCAAGGCGCTTCTCGGCCATCCTATCCGCTATGGGGGGGAGCTGAACAGGAGCAACTGCTCGCTTCTGATTTAGTAGTAACAAATGCGAATGTCGGGGAGGCTAGGATGCCGACAAGCGAAGTGGGATATGAGGTAGCTAATCGGGTTGCATCTGCGTGGACGGGGGCGATTTCGACGCTAGGAAAACTAGATGCTCTGTATTGGGAGGTAACTGAGTTAGAGGAGCTGGATGTTGGAACAGAGCGACCTCGGGATTCTGTCCTGTCTGCTGAGGCGGAATTCGACTTGCTGTATTCTCACCTGGCACGGGTGCGCAGCGATCTAGAAGTGGTAGAAGTAGAGCTTCGTTTAGCGTTGAGAAAACTTCCTCAGCAATCTGGCGAGCCGTTGAGCGGTGAGCATTCGTTTGCTGCGGACGAAGAGAGGATGAATGCCATGCAAAATGCGACTGCAGTGTGCGCTGTAAATCTAGGTTCTATGCAATGGAGGCTTCTGGCTAGGGAAAGTTCCATTGATGAAAAAATCGAACAGATTGATGTGCGAAGTATGTCTGCTTTCATTGGTCGTAATAATTGTCAATGGGCAAATGAGCCTCTCCGGGTGGCTCGGAGTGACATGGGAGCTCAGGCTGTGATCGGGGCTCAATCGCATGCTGCAACTTGGCGGAGCGGTTGGGAAGATCAGTATAATCTGATGGAAGTAAAGCGCATGACGAGCGGAGATCGGATTGTTTTCTAGATAATCTTGGCGATATATGAGGGGCAGGAGGAGTGAAGTTTGCTGAGCGTTATTTCTGGCTCGGTAAAGTATGAGGTAGGTGGCAAGAGGTTAATTTGTGAATTAGAAGATTTCTGCTTGTTATACTTTAAGTTGGTTAGCAATCTCCACCTTCGGAAGGGTCAGTCTCCACCAAATTCGCCTCGATATCGTCAGTTTTAAGAAGCGTTTGCGTTCATTATTGCAAGCTTAATTTTTTAGAGTGGTTGGAAAGAAGGGAGTATTGCGGGTGCCGCTAATTTCAAAGTATCACGAGCTAGTGTTTTACATAGGTGGGCTCTTCGTCAATGATTAGGGGGGGCTTGCAGTGAGAGGCATGTCATGCTGTTGTGGGTTTTAGGTTGGTGTGGCATGTGAAGGTTATAGGGGGCTGATAAAAAATTTCCAGCATGCTGTCAGGCTTAAAGTCAACATTAAAGGTGCGGTCATGATAATTATTGACGTGGTTAGGCATGATGGTGTATTGGAAAGAATTGCTGTTCCAGCGAAGGAAGGTGACGCGCCTACGCACATCAAAAAAGCAAAAGGCCATATAAAATACAGCGCCCAGCTCAATGACGCTACGCAAAATTCACATGTGGTAGTTGAACGTGTCGGCAATGATTTGGTAATTATGAGGAATGGAAAGAAAATTGCCATCATTGAAGGATATTTTTCTGATACGGTCTCAAGTTTTACACTTGAGAGTGTGGCAGGAGATGAGCTTCTTACTATTTCTGAAGCCAACATAGCCGAATACCCAGCGAGCAGTATTTTGTTTGACTCGGTTGCAAACTCATCCAATGAGTCACTGTTTGCAGGTCTGACGTTCGAACAGCTTGCACTGGGAGGGGCTGGCTTAGTTGTAGGGGGAGCTGTCGTTGCGGGGATAGCAAGCGCCTCGCAGAATAGAGGTGGAGACTCTCATCAACCCGGACTGGTTAGCAGCGCTCCGGCGGCCCCGACCCTGAGCCTGGCCCAGGACAGCGGCAGCAGCAACAGCGATGGCGTTACCCAGGACGGGACCGTCACGGTGACGGGCCT
>NZ_OBDX01000059.1:0-8279 GCF_900215185.1 Pseudomonas sp. LAMO17WK12:I10
TGAAGTTCGGCAAGTGGGGTGTGGATGACCTGTTCTATCTCGATCAACAGGACAACACCGCTCCGCAGAACAATCTGCAGGAGTCGGCATTCCTGAGTGGTACCGGGCATGGCGGCTCACCGCTCAAATATCTAGGCGGCTCGAGTGGAAAAGATGGCTATGGCGAGGTAGAAATTTTGCTTGAGTCCAGCCTCCCAGTGGTGACCAACAGTCGTTTGGAAGAGGTTGTTGCGGCCATTAATAGCCACACTGGCATGGTCATTAGCGGTTAACCAGTAACTCAGCGAGGCCCGGATACAATCAGTGTCCGGGTCTCCAAGGATTCATTTCAAGATAGAACTCAGTAGTCAAAGAGCTGAACTCATCAGGTTTCTGGTGGCTCCGGCGCTTTTCATTTTTGCAAGCGATAATTGCTATTAAAAACAAGCGGTGTTGGAATGGCGAAACATAGAGTTTTTTCACGCTACCCATATTTAGCCTCAATTGAGCATGCAGCGTAAATACCGGTAACCCATGTCGATTCTTTCAGTTTTAATAGATGACTTTCATGCTAGCTTCTATGTCAATTAGACTCCCCGCTTGACGTGACCATAGGTCTCGTCCTTCGTATCCGAAACTCCATGGTTGGTTCGCTCTAAAGATCTTAGAGGCGCTATATGAAGTCATGGTTGTAGCTGTAGTTTAATAAATAAGGAGAGTTATATGAGTGTGCGACTTGGCGATACCGCCCCTGATTTCGAACAGGACTCCAGCGAAGGGCGCATCCGATTTCATGATTGGCTCGGCAACAGTTGGGGGGTTCTGTTTTCCCACCCTGCGGACTTTACCCCGGTGTGCACCACGGAGCTAGGCCTGACAGCCAAGCTGAAAGACCAGTTTGCCGCGAAAGGCGTCAAGGTAATCGCCTTGTCCGTCGATCCGGTGGACTCCCACCTGAAGTGGATCAATGATATCAACGAAACCCAGAATACTCTGATCAATTTCCCTATCATTGCTGATGCCGACTGGAGAGTGTCGGAGCTGTACGACCTGATCCACCCGAACGCCAACGATACCCTTACTGTGCGTTCGTTGTTTGTCATCGACCCGAATAAGAAGGTTCGGCTGACTATTACATATCCAGCAAGCACTGGTCGCAATTTCACTGAGATTTTGCGCGTCATTGATTCTCTGCAGTTGACGGATAACTACAAGGTTGCGACGCCAGGCAACTGGGAGGACGGAGATGACGTAGTTATCGTACCGTCGCTCAAGGACGAGAGTGAAATCAAGCGGCGTTTTCCTAAAGGCTACAGAGCAATCAAGCCTTATCTGCGTATGACCCCTCAACCGAATAAGTGATTGGCCATACAGGCTATCATTTCCCAGCAAAGCGTCGAGGCGGTTCTCCGGTGAGCCGCTTTGGCCGTTAAGGCGTCTTTTGGCGCGCGCCTGCCTATAGGCATAATTTTGTCCCTCAACATCCCTAAGGTGTTGCTTTAGGCTCAAGCTGATGACTTCGCCCAAGCGCACGGGTACGGCATTGCCCATTACCAATCATGCGTCCTACAGATTTGAAGGTGCTATGTGGACATAGAGTCATTCTTATGTCCATACCGAAGCCATGTCCATATGGACTTTGAAAGAGAATGCCAGATACCACGTGTAGTCAGGTCTAGAGGACTTGTCCATCCCCTCCTACATTGCGAGTACCATGATCGTGCAGTTGCACTGCAAGGGACCGACGGGGAAGGTTTCGCGAATAAGAGTGGGCTTGGCGGCTTCCATGGGATGTTCCTGAAGAAATCGATGGGCCATTCTCGCACAGCTTGCAGCCGCTGCTTTGCCGCGCAATGCAGGCAACGACAACTGCCGCCCACGCCCCGGGGCGGCAATCATTCACAGTCAGAACGCCAACTGCAGGGTTTCCTCGCCTTCCAGCGCCAGCAGAAACTGCTTGGCCTGCAGGCCGCCGGCAAAACCGGTGAGGCTGCCCGAGGCGCCGATCACCCGGTGGCAAGGCGCGATGATTGAGATCGGGTTCCGGCCATTGGCCGCACCGACTGCGCGCACGGCCTTGGGACTGCCTACCTGCACGGCAATCTGGCTGTAGCTGCGGGTTTCACCGAAAGGAATGGTCAGCAGCGCCTGCCAGACCTTGCGCTGGAACTCGGTGCCGACAAAGTCCAGTTCCAGTTCGAAGCGATCGCGGCTGCCGGCAAAGTACTCCTTGAGCTGGCGTTCGGTTTCCAGCAAGACCGGATGATCGTCGGCAGGCTGCAACGGGCCGAGACGCACCCGGTTTTCGCGCTCGCTCTCCCAGAGAATCGCGGCGAGCTTCGTGCCTCTGGCAACCAGGGTCAGTTGACCGACGGGCGAGTTGATCAATTTGAATACGCAGGACATGGCAAGCCTCCTTTATCTTCCAGGGAGATCAGGCCCGGACCTGGCCTTCATCTCGGTACGCCTGCACTGTAGATCGACCTTCAAGCGCAAGAACTACGTTTCTTGCGCTTGAACTCAATGCCGGATTTTCCTGGGGCCGCTACATCGGCCACTCATCCTCTTCGATCAGATAACAATTGTCACTGCTGCTGCGCCGGCCGTGGGGATCGACGATAAAAGCCCCGCGCCCGTTGCCGCACTCCAGCAGATGCACCGGCGACAGCTCACGCTGTTGATCGATACGCGCATTGAGCCGGACGATATAGGTGCCCAGCGCAAGCGCCACGCAAAGAATCAGCAACAGGCACAGCACCAACTGGTCGGTGTAATCCGCGCAGGTCTTTTCAGAAGGCATAGGCAATAGAGCCCGATTCTGCTGCCAGCCCGCCCCCATTCCCGGTCAAGAACCCTGACAGCGGCCCACCCCCGCCCAGGCGCGCCACAGACGTGCCGGGCGACAAGGCACAGGCCATCAGGCCGATGACAATCAAGACCAGCAGAATGCCTTTGACGACAGCAGACAAGTTCATGGTGGCGCGCTCTTGGTGTAAAAGCCGCCACCCTAGAGTCCGACAGGTTAACGCCAGGTAAACATCGGTAAAAAACGCGCCGGCTCCGTTATCCTCTGGGCCACTGAGCGACACAGGTCCAAGGGGACGTTCCCGTGCATATCCACCTGCTGCTGGTCGAGGACAACCTCGACCTGGCCAACACCGTCATCGAATACCTGGAGATCACCGGGATCGTCTGCGATCACGCCAGTAATGGCCAGACCGGCCTGAACCTGGCGCTGAGCCAACACTATGATGTGATCCTGCTGGACATCATGCTGCCGCGCCTGGACGGCCAACAGCTGTGCAAACAGCTGCGCGAACAGGGCAAACAGACACCGATCCTGATGCTCACCTCGCTGGATGCCCTGCCGGACAAGCTCGCCAGCTTTGACATGGGCGCCGACGATTACCTGGTCAAGCCCTTCGAACTGGCCGAACTGGTGGCCAGGATTCGCGCCCTGAGCCTGCGGCGCAGCGGCCAGGCCAACCGCCTGCAGGTGGCCGACCTGACCATGGATCTGTCCACCCGCAAGGTCAGCCGCGCCGGACAGGAACTGCACCTGTCGCCCACCTGCTGGACCCTGCTGGACCCTGCTGGAATGCCTGATGCGTGCCAGTCCCGAGCCGGTGGGGCGCGAACGTCTCGAGGCGACGGTCTGGGGCGACGAGCCGCCGGATAGCAATACCCTCAAGGTGCACATGCACCGCTTGCGCAAGGCGGTGGACAAGGATTTCAGCCAAACGCTGATCCACACTATTTCTGGCGTCGGCGTGCAGTTGAGGACCCCATGCGTAAAGGGCTGAGTCTGAAATGGGTGATCAGCGGCAGTTTCCTGCTGTTGATCGCTGTGGTGCTGCTGATCTACAGCCAGCTGCTATCGAGCTATAGCATCCGAGGCCTGCTCTATACCGCCAGCGCCATGATGGAAGAAGAAGCCCTGTATTTCGTCAGGCACTACAAGAAAGACCCAAGCCTTGCCCCGCCGCAGAACTACTTCTTCAGCAGCGTTATCGGCAAGGAAGCGCTGCCGCCGAAAATTCGCCAGTTACTGGATACGCCGCCAACCCTGTCCTTCGGCGCCGTGCAGGTGTTCGGTGAACTGGACGCCGATGGACAGGATGAAGTCAAAGCGATCCTGGCCCAGCCCCTGGGTGACGGCAAAATCCTCTACATGTTCGATGTCGACCACGACCATGAAGAAGGTGGCGAGGTCGAGACCCCGTTGTCCGATGCCTATCTCGATCACGAACTGAACAGCATTAATGTCATCAGTCTGGCGGTATTCATCCCGGCACTGATCATCATCGCCCTGCTGGTCTGGTGGCTGGTGCGCCCCCTCGGCCGGCTGGCCCAGTGGTCCACCACCCTGAAAGATCCGGAGGAGGTGTCCAGCCAACGCCCGAATTTCCGTTTCAAGGAGTTCAATGTCCTGGCCGACTCCCTGGCCCAGAGCGTGCAGCAGGTGCAGGCCGCCAGCCAGCGCGAAGGGCGCCTGCTGCGCTACACCAGCCATGAGTTACGCACGCCGCTGGCGGTGCTCAAGGCCAACCTGGAACTGCTGACCTTGCAGGCCGGGGGCACCCTGCCCCTGCCTCTGCAACGTATCGAACGCTCGGTGCTGAACATGCAGCGCATCGCCGAGACGCTACTGTGGAGGAGCCGCGAGCGCATTGAACCCTTGCCGGAAGAAGCCATCGACATGGCCGAATTGTTCAACGAATTGATCCAGGAGCATCGCTACCTGATAGGCAAGCGGGATATCGAACTGATCCTAGACATCAGCAACGAGCCTTGTCGCCTGCCCCTGACCGCCTGCCGAATCGTGGTTGGTAACTTTCTGCGCAATGCCCTGCAATATGCTGAGGAAGGCAGCATCGAAATCACCTTCGAACAGTTGCAACTGCGCATCGTCAACCGTATCCGTGATACCAGCCAGTCAGAAGAATCCAGCGACTTCGGCTACGGCCTGGGCCTGGAGCTGATGCGCCAGCTGTGCGCCAGGCTGGGCTGGCACATCCAGGTCCTCACCGAACAACAGCGCTTCACCGTGACCCTGGACTTCAACACCGCAGAGCCCCCTGCTTCGCCCCAGGAGCGAGCCGAGGACGATACCCGCAAGATCAGCTGACCGCTCAATCAGCCCAGTAATCCCAACTCCTGGGCCCGGGCCACGGCCTGGGTGCGACGCTCCACCCCCAGCTTGCTGTTGATATGGCTGGCATGGGTCTTCACGGTGTGCAGCGAGATAAACAACTGATCGCTGATTTCCTGGTTGGAACAGCCCTGCGCGATCAGTTGCAGCACCGCCAGCTCGCGGGAGCTGAGGGCTTCGCCGTGATGCTGCTCCAGGGAATCACGTGCCACGGCGGCCGGCAGGCGTTCGAGCAAGGTCTGGCGCAATGGCGTCGCCATCCCCTGCTGAAGTTGCTCGCGAACCCAGGCCGGATGCGCCCGCACCGCCCATTCGAACGGTTGCAATGCCCCGCCCACGGCAGCCTCCAGCGCCTGGGCAAAGGCCTGCCGGGCCTCGGGGTCGCGCCCCTGGGCCAGCAACAGCGCGACCTTCTGGTTCAATGCCATCACATTGAGCATCTGCCGCCCGGTCTGCCGGCCATGCTCCAGCAGTTTGTCCAGGCGCTGCTCGGCCAGGGCCGGCTCGCCCTGGATGCTGTCGAGCAAGGCTTGTTGCAACTCGATATGCAGCGGCAGCTGTGGATGAAATTCCGGCGCGGCGGCGGCCTGGTCGCCGGTGTAGGTCTGCCCCAGGCGAGCCAGCCAGGCCTGCGCCAGGTCGGTGCGGCCCTGGGCCAGCCAGAGTTCGCATTTGACCAGGGTGATCATCGCCAGGTAGTAGATCGGCGGTACATCCCAGATGTGCATCAGGCGTTCGGCCTCGGCCAGCTCGGCAAAGGCCTTGGCAAATTCACCGTTGTGACCTTCCAGGTTGGCGATCACGCAATGGCCGATCAGCACGCTGATATCGCGACAGGCCCGCGCCTCGACCAGCCCCGCCCGCAGGCGTGCCAGTCCGGTCTCGGGCTGGCAGCGCAACGCCAGCAGGTAACCTTCGTACAGCGTCAGCCGCGCCCGTATCGCGTACAGGCGTTGCGCCGACAGGCCATACAAGCGTTGCAAGCCCTGGCGGACTTCATCCAGCGCCCGCAGGATCTCGCCGCGGGCTTGCAGCACCCGGGCCCGGTCATAATGGGCCAGGGCCTCGAACAAGGGGTTGCCGACCCGCTGCGCCAGTTCCAGGGACTCGCGGTTGAGCCCCCGGGCACGCCACAGGTCGCCATCGGCGATTGCCAGGTTGGAGAGGGTCGACAGGCACACCAGCCGCTGTCCGTAACGCTTCTGGGGCAAGGTTTCCAGGGCTTCGGTGCAATACAGCAGGGTCAGCTCGTGATTCCCCCGTCCCCGGGCGACGATCCCGCTCAAGGCCAGCCATTGCGCCAGCATGGATTTCTGCCCGGTGGCCGAGGGAGCCGGCAGGAAGCGGCTCAAATGACTGGCCAGCTCCTCGGCGGCATCCAGCTGGCACGCCAGCCCCAGCGCCCAGCTGTACAGCACGATCAGCCGCGGGGTGCTGATCAGCAGGCTGTCGGGCAAGTCCATTTTCCAGCGCAGCAGCATGCCGACGTTCTGCTCGGCCAGCAGTTGTTCCTCGGACAGGTTCTGTACCAGGTTCGCCGCCACGTCCAGGTGCCCGGCGCGCAACGCCTGCTCCACCGCTTCATCCAGCAGCCCCTGGGCGTTGAACCAGCGACAGGCCCGCAGGTGCAGGCTGGCCGGCGGCAATATCGCGTTGGCGGTGGGCCGGGTGCGCAGCAGGTCGGAGAACAGGTGGTGATAACGGTACCAGTGCCCCTGCTCGTCCAGCGGCACCAGGAATACCTGGTGGGCCAACAGGTAACGCAGGATCTCGGCACTGTCGTGGGACTCGCGCAATGCATCGCACAGGTCGCTGCAGAAACGTTCCTGGGGCGCCGTGTCGTAGAGGAACGACTGCACTTCGGCAGGCAGGCAATCGATGACTTCTTCCAGCAGATAATCGCGAATCAGGCCTTCGCCGCCATTCAGCGACTGCGGCAAGGTTGCGCCACTGCCCGCCTCCGAGGCCGCCAACAGCCAGAAGCGCAGCCCCGCCACCCAGCCTTCGCTGCGCAGGATCAGACTTTCCAGCGCCTCGCCGCGCAGCGAACTGCTGTGCCGGTCGAGCAGGGTCAGGGATTCGTCGTAGGTCAGGCGCAGGTCCTGCTCATGCAGTTCCAGCAACTGCCGCGACAGGCGCAGACGCGCCAGGTGCCAGTCCGGGCGCTGGCGGCTGGTTACCAGCACCAGCAAGCCGTCGGGCAAATGATTGAGGAAGAACTGCAGGCAGCGATCGAGCACCGGCCCCTGGGCCAGGTGGTAATCGTCCAGTACCAGCAACAAGGGAGAAGCACTGGAAAGATGGGCCGCCAACTCATCGAGCAGCCCGTCCAGCCACTCTTCGAAGGCGAAGGGCTGGTGGCGCTGGCGCATCTTCAGCAGCCCGAGGGATTGGTTGCCCAGTTGGGCGAAATATTGTTGCAGCCCCTCAAGCAGGCGTTCGAGAAAACGTCCCGGATCGCTGTCCCGGCGACTGAGCCCCAGCCACAGACTGCGCCAGTGCGGCGGCAGGCTTTGGCAGAACTCCACCGCCAGCGAACTCTTGCCAAAACCGGCCGGTGCGCTGACCAACAGCAGCCGGCCATTGAGGCCCGCGCTCAAGCGCTCGCACAGACGCGGCCGCAGTACGTAGCCGTCGGGCAAGGGAGGTCGGTAGAAGCGCCCTTCCGGCGCGGGAATGGCCGCACCGGCAGGCCCCTGGATACGGGACAGATCAGTCATGGCCAACTCTTATTGAAGTGCTGTTGTCGGCAATACAGATGTCGGCAGACTAGCGGTAAAAAGCCCCCTGTTGAAGATTTTTGCTACAGATGGATAGAAAAAGAATACAACCGGGTTTTTCAGCGCTTCCTGCGTACCTGTAGGAGATTCTATGTCTACCCCACCGTATCGACCGTAGGTCGATACGGCTGTTGGGTCTTCATCAGAGCGAAGGCAATACGGGCTAATTTACGCGCAAGGATGATCAGCGCTTCTGTTCGCTTCAGACCGCGCTGCAGGTATTGCTGATAGCGGGATTGCCAAGCCTTGGTCCTGCTTGCCGCCATGGCGGCGTTGTAAAGCAAGCGTCGGGTTTCCGAGTCGCCTTGCTTGCTCAGCTTGCGTCGACCGTTGTAACGCCCCGACTCCTTGACCCGTACATCCAGGCC
>NZ_OBDX01000060.1:0-8008 GCF_900215185.1 Pseudomonas sp. LAMO17WK12:I10
GTATCCCAACAGTTTCCACGACGGCTCATGCTTTGGCGCATGCGGTAACGCTAGAGCCGTTGGCGAAACTGGCGACTACCGCATTGGGCGAATTCAACCGGTCGTCGCAACACCTTTGATCGAGGTGTTTATGGGGCGACCTGCAGGATGAATGCAAAAATTGACAGACCAGGGAGCGATGCGTTCGCCAGGGGCGCCGTCACTTCGTAATGAGATCGAGCGGCTGTTTTAGGTGCAGATCGCAACCGGCATCACAAGCGAAAAGGCAGCTGGTTTGAGGCAGACCCTGACGAAGACCCAGAGAAAAGTCGTCTCGACATCAGGCTCACTTGTGGCAGCGTCCTGGCCGGCTGCGACCGCGTAGGCCCATTCGCATATCACTGGGCTTTCGGAGATAAGGACTTCGGCGCCGATGTCGTCGAGTGGCAAGAATCTCTTGCAATTGTTACTGACAACGCCTAACCCCTCCCTCGACTCAACAGCCTGCCGGCGACCATCAGACCTTTCCGAATCACCTGCACCCAAAACTGAATTGGCGCCCGTACCGGCCAGCGCTCTCGCCCCTTTACGAACGCGCGGAACCGGTCGGGCGGTGCAACTCTATCCAGGGTCGCGCCGCATGTCCCGAACACAATTCTGAATAAACCTGAATGGCCGCCGGCGGCGGCCGAGGAATCCCCATGTCTGCAAAAAAACTCTTCGAGATCCTGGTCGGCATGCTGGCCTACCTGCTGATCACCCTGCTCTGGTTTTACAGCGCCGTCCCCAGCATGTGGGAGAGCGGGACTGAAGCCGCAATCATCACCACTAGTTTCGGCTCGATGCTGTGGCTGGCCGTTACCGCCAGCGGCATCGTTTACATCATCCAGCGGGCCAGGCCCTGAACCCACCATCTGCCGCGGCGCGCGGCATGGAGCCATCTATGAGCGAAAGAAACGAACTCCCCGAAACGTACCCATTCGACAAGGTCCCGGAGGAGCGCATGGCGATGCTTCTCGGTACGACAAAACGAGCCCTTGAGGGCAAGCGGGCGCGCGGAATCATCCCAGAAGGGGTGTGGAACAAGATCGACCAGCGAATTTTTTATAGCATTAGGAGATATGAAGCATGGCAAGAAAGCCAATGGGACTGCCCGCAGGAGTTAAGTTTGCTGGTCAATCAATCCGGATTCGATTCACATGGCAAGGTCGAAAGTGCGAGACCCTCCCCTATCCACAAACCGCAAAAGGCATCAAAGCGGCATCTGATCTCCGTGCTCAAGTAGTCAGCCTGGCCAAGCACGGCGCGCTCGACGAGAAAAAATATGCAGAGCTGTTCCCGAACTCGAAAATCATCGGCATCAGCAACAGCTTGACCTTTGGCGAGTACGCTCAGACCTGGCTCGATGGGCTGGAGGTGGTGCCAGGGACTCGCAGCAACTACCTAAGCACGCTCAACATCTACTGGATGCCTAGCCTGTCAGCTATACCGATGGGCTCCATAACCACAATGATCTTGCGCAAGGTTATATCCGCAACTCCCTGGAAAACCACAACGATAAAACGAACAGCAATATCAAGGATGAAAGCCCTGATGAGTTCAGCTGTTCGGGATGAGGTAATCAAAAGGAATTCGGCGGCAGTAATCCAGCTTCCCGCCAGGAACAAGAAAGTGATTGACCCCTTCACTGCTGCTGAAGCGGACTCAATAACTGATTGGCTGTACAAGAACTTCACCCAACCGGCTGCGCAGATCTACGCGGCCTACTTCGAGTTTGCGTTCTATACGGGCATGAGGACTGGAGAGCTGCTTGCTCTCCGGTGGGATGAGATCGACCTACAAAAGCGGACAGCTCATGTGTGCCGGATCGTTGTGAAGGGGAAGATCAAGGAGCGCACAAAAACCAAGTACGCCAGGACGGTGATGCTTAACAGTCGAGCCATGCACGCCCTTACAAGAGCGAAGGAGATTGCAGATCAGCGAGCCGGTGATCGAGGGCGAGTGAAGAAGTCATCCCCCTTTGTCTTCCAGCCATCTGGAGGCTCGGACTTCATGCGGGGCCCCAGCACTCCTGGAGGTCACTTTGATAAGCCGCTGAAGGCCCTGAAAATAAAGCTCAGAAGCCAATACAACTGCCGGCATACCTACGCCACAATGTGCCTAATGGCTGGCATGAACCCAGCTTTTATCGCTGGTCAGCTGGGTCATAGCGTGCAAGTCCTGCTTTCAACTTATGCCAAGTGGCTTAACTCCACCACCGACTGGGCAGAAGTGGGGAAACTCGAAAGCAAGATTGGTACAAAATTGGTACAGAATGAAATTTAATTTACCTGAAGCCCTTTACCTACGGGCGTGTAGCTCTTTCCTGGCACATACTCATAAAATGTAACGTTTTTCTGAAAGCAGCCCGTTGCAGAACGGCATATCCACTTCATGAGTCCGCCCGCGTGAAAATCCGTCTTTCTATCCTGAGCCTATTTTTTGCATTTACAGGCACCTTTATCACGCAGAGCGCCGTCGCTCGCGAAACCACCGAAGCGCCACGCGACCCCTCCCAACTGCATATCGCCTCCGGCAGCGCCATGCTGCTGGATCTGCAGACCAACAAGGTCATCTACTCCAGCAATCCCGACGTGGTCGTGCCCATCGCGTCGGTAACCAAGCTGATGACCGGTCTGATCGTACTCGACGCCAAACAACCACTGGATGAGTACATTTCCGTGGACATCAGCAACACCCCGGAAATGAAAGGCGTGTTTTCCCGGGTCAAGCTCAAGAGCGAACTCCCGCGCAAAGAGATGCTGCTGATCGCCCTGATGTCGTCGGAAAACCGTGCCGCCGCCAGCCTCGCCCACCACTACCCGGGCGGGTACGCAGCCTTTATTGCCGCCATGAATGCCAAGGCCAAGGCACTGGGTATGACCAGCACGCACTATGTTGAGCCGACAGGCCTGTCGGTCCATAACGTGTCCACCGCACGGGACCTGAGCAAACTGTTGCTGGCGGCGCGCAAATACCCGCTGCTGAGCGAACTGAGCACCACCAAGGAAAAGACCGTGGCGTTCCGCAAACCCAACTACACCCTGGGTTTTCGTAATACCGATCACCTGGTCAACAAGGCCAACTGGGACATCAAGCTGACCAAGACCGGCTTTACCGATGAAGCAGGCCACTGCCTGGTACTGGTAACCAGCATGAGCAACCGCCCGGTCGCCCTGGTGATTCTCGACGCCTTTGGCAAATACACGCACTTCGCCGATGCCAGCCGCATTCGCCAGTGGCTGGAAACCGGCAAAAGCGGCTCGGTACCGAATGCCGCCTTGAACTACAAGGCCGGCAAAAACCTGAAAAGTCGTCAGAGCGGCGTCGCCCAGACTGCCGAATAGAACCTGGCAGACACAAAAAAGGCTGCAGATCCGTCGATCGCAGCCAGTTCAAAGGACGGCGCCCAAGGGCGCCGTCAGCGTTTCTGCAACCTCAGTGGGCGCTCAACGCCTTGGCCGCCCGTGCCGCCGCGTTCTCCTGCCCGGCCTGGGCCAACTCATCGGCCGCTTTCAGCCAACGCTGGCGATCGACCTGGGCGGGCACCTGGGTCGGCCCCTGAATCAACACCGCCCAGTGTCCCGCATTGCTCCAGGCCGACTCGAACTTGGCAAAGTCCATCAACAGACGACGATTCATTCCCGCGCGCAACAATACTGTCTGCTTGTGTCGGTTATAGCCCGCCAGCACGGCATAACGCGGCTCGGCCCAGAACGCCGAACCTTCGGTGTAACGCACCATCACCGGGTATCCCGCGGCAACCTGGGTCAGCAGCGCCGATAAATTGTCGTCCAGCGGATAGACCACCATCCCGTACTCACGCGCCAGGGTCAGCATGTTCTGCTGCAACTTCGCCTCGGCGCCTGGCAAATGCAGCGGCTTGTCCAGCAGACCTGGGGTGATCGCGATACCTTGCTGGGACAGCATGCTGGCCAGGGTGCCCGGGCCGCTCTGATAGGTTTCGCCACGGAAAAACGGCACGCCGTTGAGTTCCACCCGCTCGGGCAGGCGCTGAATCTCCGGCTGCACGCTGCTGGCGCAACCGGCCAGCGTCAGGGCGCAAGCGCTCGCCAACAACAGTGTTCGAAATCGCAGAAACATCCGTTCCATCATGACTCTCTTGTGCAGACGCCAAGCCAGGAGCCCCGGCCGAAACGCTGATCATAGGGCGCCGCGACGCAGGGGTATAGCGTTAAGCCGCGGTAATTTGCGTCCCATAGAGCAAAGCGGTCGATGACACTCGACTATTGGTCAATGGCTTGAAACACATCCGCGACTAGACTGTCCATTGCGAAGAGTGTGTGCCCTGGACAGGGCAACAAGGAGGCATGCATGAGCCTGACAACGACAATCCTGATGCTGATCGGCGGCTGGCTGGCCGTTGCCGCTGCCATGCTCTGGGGTGTCTTGCGGATCGTTCGCCGACACCATCATCCGCGTTTGCCGACTCCCGCCGCGAAAACCGCAAAACCGGCCCGGCATCACGCCACCGCGCACTGACTGGCACTTTCTTCTGCCCAATAAAAAACGGCGGCCTGTGTCCTTGAACACAGGCCGCCGTCGGTTGTTGCCGTAAATCAGGCTTCGACTTCCGCCTCCGCCGCCACCCGCTTCTGCCGGGCACGACGAGCCAGCATGTTCAGCCCCTCGATGGCCGCCGAGAAGGCCATGGCCGCGTACACATAACCTTTTGGCACATGGGCGCCGAAACCTTCGGCGATCAGGGTCATGCCGATCATGATCAGGAAGCCCAGGGCCAGCATGACCACCGTCGGGTTGTCATTGATGAACTTGGCCAGAGGCTCGGCCGCCAGCAACATCACCAGTACCGACACCACCACCGCGATGATCATGATCGGCAAATGCTCGGTCATGCCGACCGCGGTGATGATGCTGTCGATGGAGAACACCATGTCCAGCATCAGGATCTGGCCGATCGCCGCGGCAAAACCCAAGGACACGCCAGCGGTCTCGTTTTTGCTGTCCTGCGGTTCCGGATCCATGCTGTGATGGATTTCCGTGGTGGCCTTCCACAGCAGGAACAGGCCGCCGGCAATCAGGATCATGTCCTTCCAGGAGAAGACCTGGCCGAAGACATCGATCACCGGTTCGGTCAGCTGCACGATGAAGGCGATGGTGCTGAGCAGTGCCAGACGCAGGATCAGGGCCATGCCGATACCGATCCGCCGGGCCTTGGCCCGGTGTTGCTCGGGCAGCTTGTTGGTCAGGATCGAAATGAAGATCAGGTTATCGATGCCGAGCACGATTTCCATGACCACCAGGGTTGCCAGGGCGACCCAGGCGGTGGGGCTGGCGGCGAGTTGTAAAAGGTATTCCATGGCTCAGTCCTGAGTCGGGGTATGGGGGAATCAGATTTCCTGGGACGACGAGGTGGCTTCTTTGGCCTCGTCAGCCGGCTTTTCCTGCTTGCTGATCAAGCCTTGGGTCGCGTCGCTGATCGCCTGTTCGGCGGCCTTGTGCGTGTCGTCGATCGCCTGCTTGGCGTTTTCCGCGGCCTTACCCAACAGCTGTTGCGCGCTTTTTTCCGCCTGCTCGCAACCGGCAAGAGTGATCAACGACAACGCCAGCAACGATGCGGCGATGGATTTATAGGTCATTGCGCTTTCCTCGTTAGAACGGACCGGGCCGAGACGATGGCCCGTCAATAGCGAGGCATTCTATGGAGGCGAACACTTCAGGAAAATTCGTATTTTTAACAGCTATACTTCGATTTTTACGAATCAAAGCCAGCCATGCTCAACTATCGCCAACTGCACTACTTCTGGGTCGTCGCCAAGACCGGCAGCATCGTCCGGGCCTGCGAGCAACTGAACCTGACCCCGCAAACCATCAGCGGCCAGATCACCCTCCTCGAACAAACCTACGGCATCGAGTTGTTTCGCCGGGTCGGTCGGCAATTGGAACTGACCGAAGCCGGGCGCCAGACCCTGCCCTACGCCGAGCAGATGTTCCAGCTCGGCGGCGAACTGGAAGCCATGCTCCAGGCCCAGCCCAACGAACAGCAAATCCTGTTTCGGGTCGGCGTGGCCGATGTGGTGCCCAAATCGATCGTCTACCGCCTGATCGCCCCGACCATGGAGCTGAACGAACCGATCCGCATCACCTGCCGCGAGGACAAGCTCGAACGCCTGCTGGCCGACCTGGCCATCCAGCGCCTGGACCTGGTGATTTCCGACAGCCCCATGCCTTCGCACCTGGACATCAAGGGCTACAGCCAGAAACTCGGCGAATGCGGTATCAGTTTTTTCGCCACCGAAGAACTGGCCGAGCGCTATGGAACGAACTTTCCCCATAGCCTGCATGGCGCTCCGCTGCTGATTCCCGGGCAGGAAACCGTGGTGCGCAGCCGGCTGCTGCGCTGGCTGGCCGAGCAGCAGATACAGCCCAGGATCATCGGTGAGTTCGACGACAGTGCCTTGATGCAGGCATTCGGCCAATCAGGCAGCGGGATCTTTATCAGCCCCAGCGTGATCGCCGACGAAGTGCGGCGCCAATACGGTGTGCAACTGATCGGCCAGACCGATGCGGTCAGCGAGTCGTTCTACGCCATTTCGGTCGAACGCAAGGTCAAGCACCCCGGCATCGTGGCGATCACCGAAGGCGCCCGCCGCGAGCTGTTCACCGCCCTGGGCGCTTGAGGAGAGTCAGGCGCAGCTGGCCTGTGGCTTGAGGGTCATCAACAGCAGGGCCAGCAGGATCGACACCAGGATAAAACCGGCGGCGGCGAACCCCAGGCTGCCCAGCCCCAGGGTGTCGATCACCCGGCCGCCGACCATGGCCCCCAGGCCGATCCCCAGGTTGGCTCCGGCGATGTTCAGCGAAGCGGCAAACGCCGGCGCCTGAGGCGCGGCCTTGATCAGGCGGACATGGCTGACCAGAAACAGCGCCGCCTGGGTCACGCCCCAGATGCCCATGGCCGCGGCCAGGCCCAGCGGCGAGTGGATGCTTGGCACCAGCGCCACCATGCCGCCGATCATCAAGGCGCAGAAGCCCATGGAGGCCAGCAACGGATGGCGGTCCACCGCACGGCCGCCCAGCGAGTTGCCGATCAGCCCCACCGCGCCGAAACCCATCAGGCACCAACCCACCAGCGTGCCGTTGAAACCGGCCAGGCGCTCGAGGATATCCGCCAGGTAGGTGTAGGCGGTGAACATGCCGCTGAACACCAGGATCGACAGCAGCACATGCCCCTGCATCAAGGGGCTGCGCAGGATGCCGAACTGCGAGCGCAGGCTGGCCTGCTCGTTGTGCACGCGGGTCTGCGGCAGGTAGACATACAGCAGCAACGCCTTGGCAAAGGCCACCAGCGCCAGGATGCCGAACGCGGCGCGCCAGCCGAAGGCATCGGAAATCAGCGTACCCACCGGAATGCCGAACACCGTGGCGCAGACGATGCCGAAGCCGATCTTGGCGATGGCCCGCCCGGCGTAGTCGGGGCCGACGATGTCCACCGCGGTTTCGCTGGCCAAAGCCCAGAACACCGGCAAGCCCAGCGCCGGGATCAGCCGGGCCACCGCCATTACCCAGATATTCGGTGCCAGCGCCGCCAGGGTATTGGCCAGGCCGAACATCACCAGCACCGAAATGAACAGGCGCTTGCGCTGGAAACGGGCGAAATAGGCCGTCAGGAACGGCCCGAACGCCGCCACGGTGAAGGCGAACAAGGTCACCAGCAGGCCGGCCTGGGGCACGCTGACCGCAAGGTCCCGGGCAATCGAAGGCAGCAGGCCGACAATGATGAACTCCGTCGTCAGCACGGTAAAACCGGCGGCTGACAACAGCAGAATGGGCAACAGCATGGAAAACTCCGGAAACGACGACATCAGCGATGGCCTGGTGGCCCGCTGACTGGAGATGAGAAGAGGATGGCGAATCCTAGGCAGTGTACGAAAAGTAATGTCGCAAACACCGCATGGTGCAAGCCAGTGAGACCATCGCCGCAAAACTTTTCGCCAGCTTGTCGTAG
>NZ_OBDX01000061.1:0-6527 GCF_900215185.1 Pseudomonas sp. LAMO17WK12:I10
CCGGAGGTGTAGATCACATAGGCCAGGTTGTCGCCGTCCAGCGCCACGTTCGGCGCGGTGTCGCTGTAATCGGCCCACTCCTCGCTGCGGTCCACCGCCAGGCTGTCCAGCCCGTCCGGGATCGGCAGCTGTTGCTGCACCGCGGTATGGGTCAGCAGCAACTTGGCGCGGCTGTCCTGCATCATGTACAGCAGGCGATCGCGCGGGTATTCCACGTCCAGCGGCACGTACACGCCGCCAGCTTTCAACACCGCGAGGAAGGCCACCATGATTTCCGCGCTGCGCGGCATGGCGATCGCCACCCGTACTTCCGGGCCGACGCCACGGGCCATCAGCGCCCGGGCCAGACGGTTGGCGCTGCGCTCCAGCTCACCGTAGGTCAGTTGCCGATCACCAAAGATCACCGCCACCGCATCCGGGTTGTTGCGGGCCTGATCGGCGACCAGCTCATGCACCAGACGCTTGGCCGAGAAGCCGGAATCCGTGCGATCCCATAGGGTCAGGATCTGCTGCCGTTCGGCGCTGTCGAGCAGGTTCAACTGGCCGATGCTCTGCCGTGGATCGGCGACCATGGCCTGCAACAGGTTCTGCCAGTGCCGGGCCATGCGCTCCACGGTGGCCGGCTCGAACAGGTCCAGGGCATAGCCCAGGGAGGCCCAGATGCCCTCCTCGGCTTCCTGGATATCCAGGTCCAGATCGAAGTGCGCGGTGCGGCTGTCCCACTCCAGGCCCTCGACCCGCAGGCCGGGCAACTGTTGCTCGGCGCGAGCGCCACGGGCGTCGGTCTGGTGGTTGAACATCACCTGGAACAGCGGGTTGTGGCTCAGGCTGCGCTCGGGTTGCAAGGCCTCCACCAATTGCTCGAACGGCAGGTCCTGGTGGGCCTGGGCCTCCAGCGCGCGCTGCTTGACCTGTTGCAGCAGCTGGGTAACGGTCATTTGCCCGTCGATATCGGCCTTGAGCACCTGGGTGTTGACGAAGAAGCCGATCAGGCGCTCGGTCTCGACCCGGTTGCGGTTGGCGATCGGGATACCGACACGTACATCCTCCTGGCCGCTGTAGCGGTGCAACAGGGTCTGGAACGAGGCCAGCAACAGCATGAACAGGGTCACGCCCTGCTGCTGGGCCATGGCCTTGAGCTGGGTGGCCAGCAGCGGGTCCAGGGCGATGCCCAGGCGCGCGCCGCGATGGCTTTGCACCGCCGGGCGCTGATGATCGAACGGCAATTCCAGTACCGGCTGCTCGCCGCCCAGCTGGCCCATCCAGTAGTCCAGCTGGCGTTCTCTTTCGCCAGCGTCCATCCACCCGCGCTGCCATGCGGCGTAGTCCGCGTACTGGATTGGCAGGGCCGGCAATTGCAGGTCCTGGCCTTGGCTCTGCCCCTGACTGTAGCCGGCGTACAACTGCACCAGCTCATCGACCATGATCTGCATCGACCAGCCATCGGAAACGATGTGGTGCTGTACCAGCACCAGCACATGCTCCTCCTCGCTCAAGCGCAGCAGCTTGACCCGCAACAGCGGCCCTCGCTCCAGGTCGAACGGCCGGGCGATTTCCGCTTCCACCAGGGCTTTAAGCTGGGCCTTATCGGCCTCGGCCAATGCGATATCGACGGACGCTGCGCCGCGAATCACCTGCACCGTGCGCTGACCATCCTGCTGCAGATGGGTGCGCAGGCTTTCATGACGCGCCACCAGGGTGTCGAAGCTGCGTTGCAACGCGGCCTGGTCCAGGCGGCCTTTCAGGCGCAGGGCACTGGGCACGTGGTAGGCAGCGCTTTCGGGTTCCAGCTGCCAGAGGAACCACTGGCGCTCCTGGGCATAGGACAGGGCCAGGGGCTGGCCGCGCTCCACCGGCAGCAGGGCCGGTGCCTGCACACCCTTGGCATCGCCGGCCGGCAAGGCACGGACAAAACCATCGAGGCGCGGCTGTTCGAACAGGGTCCTGAGCGGCACTTCCAGCCCCAGGCTATGGCGCAGGCGCGAGACCACCTGCATGGCCAGCAGCGAGTGACCGCCCAGTTCGAAAAAGTGGTCGGTGAGGCCGACGCGCTCGGCGCCGAGGATATCCGCCCAGATCGCCGCCACCTGTTGCTCCACGGCGCTCACCGGCGCGATCCAGGCCTGCTGCGCCTGGCTGGCGTCCGGTTGCGGCAGGGCCTGACGGTCCAGCTTGCCGTTGGGGTTGAGCGGCATGCGCTCCAGGAACAGCAGGTGCGCAGGCACCATGTAGTCCGGCAATTGCTCGCGCAGCGCGGCCTTGAGCCGCTCGCCCATGGCCTGTTGCTGCTCTGGCGATGTCAGCGGCTGCGTCGCCACCACATAGCCGATCAACTGGCTGTCGGCGGCCAGCAGCACGGCTTCGCGCACCTCGGCCCGGGCCAGCAGCAAGGCTTCGATTTCCCCCAGCTCGATACGGAAACCACGAATCTTCACCTGGTGGTCGGCCCGGCCGACGTACTCGATCACGCCGTCGGCGCGGTAGCGCGCCAGGTCGCCGGTGCGGTACAGCCGCTCGCCCGCCGCGCCGAACGGATCGGGCATGAAGCGCTCGGCCGTCAGCAGCGGGCGCTGCAGGTAGGCCCGTGCCAGGCCGCTGGCACTGCCGATATAGAGTTCGCCCACCGCTCCCACCGGCAACAGGTTGAGGTCGCGGTCCAGCACATACAGGGCCCGCCCCGGCAACGAGCGGCCAATCGGGCTGGCCGTGGCGCCCGTGACCGCGTCGGCCGCACAGCAGTCCAGCACGCTGGACACCACCGTGGCCTCGGTCGGGCCATAGGTATTGAGCAGGCGCACATGCCCCAGGCCGGCGCGCAGCCATTGCGCCGGGCCATCCAGCGGCATGGCTTCGCCACCGATATGAATCTGCCGCAGGGCGCCATAGGACCTCGGGCCGGCCGCCAGGCAATCGAGCAGGAACAGGTTCCAGTAGGCGGTCGGCAAATCGGCCAGGGTAATGCCCTGGCGGATGATTTCGCTGTACAGGCGGGCGCTGTCCCACAGCTCGGGACCGCGCAGGACCACGCTGGCGCCCTGGGTCAGGGCCGGGTACAGCTGCTCGACGAAACCGTCGAAGTTCAGGGTGGCGAATTGCAGGACGCGGTCATCCTGGGACAACCGCGAATAATCCGCGGCAATCCCGGCGAACTCGCTCAGGGCGGCGTGATCGATGGCCACGCCCTTGGGCTTGCCGGTGGAACCCGAGGTGTAGATCACATACGCCAGGTTGTGCGGATCGACCGCCAGCCCTGGATCGCTCTCGGCGCACTGCGCCAATTGCCCGTCCGCCAGGTCGATATCCAGGGCCGCCAGATCGGCCGGCAAGGGCAGGCGCTGGCGCAGGTGAGACTGGGTCAGCACCAGGCGCACGGCGCTGTCTTCGAGCATATGCACCAGGCGCTCGCGGGGGTATTGCGGGTCCAGCGGCACATAGGCACCACCGGCCTTGAGCACTGCCAGCAGGCTGACCACCATGGCGAAGGAACGCTCGACCGCGACCCCCACCAGCACTTCCGGGCCAACACCCTGGCCGATCAGGTAATGCGCCAGGCGGTTGGCCTGGCGGTTCAGTTCGGCATAGCTCATGCGCTGCTCGTCCAGCAGCAGGGCCACGGCATCAGGGCGCTGCCGGGCCTGCGCCTCGAACAGCCGATGCACAGGCTCTTGCGCCGTGACGGTGGCGCTGGCATTCCATTCCCGGACCATGCGCCGCTGTTCGTCCGCGCTCAGCAGCGGCAGCTCGCCGATCAGTTTCTGCGAGCTATCAAGCATGCCGCGCAGCAGCCCTTGCCAGTGCTGCGCCAGGCGCTCCACGGTGGCCGCCTCGAACAGGTCGGTGGCGTAGGTCAGGGACGCCCAAAGGTCGTCGCCGGACTCCTGGGTGTCCAGGCTCAGGTCGAAGTGGGTGGTGTGGCTGTCCCACTCCAGGCCTTCCACGCGCAGGCCGGGCAACTGCTGTTCGGCGCGGGCACCACGGGCGTTGGCCTGGTGGTTGAACATCACCTGGAACAGCGGGTTGTGGCTCAGGCTGCGCTCGGGTTGCAGCGCTTCGACCAGTTGCTCGAACGGCAAGTCCTGGTGGGCCTGGGCCTCCAGCGCGCGCTGCTTGGTTTGTTGCAGTAAATGGGTGACGGTCATCTGCCCGTCGATATCGGCCTTGAGCACCTGGGTGTTGACGAAAAAGCCGATCAGGTGCTCGGTCTCGACCCGGTTGCGGTTAGCGATCGGCACGCCGACGCGGATATCCGACTGGCCGCTGTAGCGGTACAGCAGGGTCTGGAACGAGGCCAGCAGGAGCATGAACATTGTCACGCCTTCGCGCTGCGCCAGGCCTTTGAGGCCCGCCGCCAGCGACGCCTCCAACTTCAGGTCGAGACGCGCGCCGCGCTGGCTCTGCACCGCCGGGCGCGGATGGTCCAGGGGCAGCTCCAGCACCGGCTGCTCACCCCTCAGCAGGGCGCACCAGTAATCCAGCTGGCGCTCCTTCTCCCCCGCTTCCATCCAGCTGCGTTGCCACAGCGCGTAGTCGGCGTACTGGATCGGCAGCGCCGGCAATTGCAGGTCCTGGCCTTGGCTGTAGCCGGCGTACAACTGCACCAGCTCGGCCACCATCACCTGCATCGACCAGCCATCGGAAACGATATGGTGCTGCACCAGCACCAGCACATGTTCGTCCTCGGCCAAGCGCAGCAGCCTGACCCGCAGCAGCGGGCCCTGCTGCAAGTCGAAGGGCCGGGCGATTTCCGCTTCCACCAGGGTCTTGAGCCGCGCGTCGTCGGCGCCCTCGGCCTCGACCCGCACGATCTCGACGCTGGCCTGGGCATCGACCACCTGCAGCGTGCGCTCGGCATCCATCTGCAAACGGGTACGCAGGCTTTCATGGCGCGCCACCAGGGCATCGAAACTGCGCTGCAACGCGGACTGGTCCAGCCGGCCTTTCAGGCGCAGGGCGCTGGGGATGTGGTAAGTGACGCTGTCCGGTTCCAGCTGCCAGAGAAACCACTGGCGTTCCTGGGCATAGGACAGCGGCAGGCTGTCGACCTCCATACGGGTCGGGGCAATCGGCAGCTGGGCGAAGCTCATGCCACGGCTTTGCAGCCGTTTGTAAAACAGCTTGCGTTGTTCCAGAGGCAGGCGAACGAAGCGAGACACCAGATCGATATTTTCATTGGAAAGCATTGTTCAAATCGCCTCAAGTTCGCTCAAGAAATCTCTAAGATCATCAAAATCGGCAGTACTGCCCGACCGGCAATCGCCGGCAGCCTTGGCATAGGCCTGCAACGACTCGGTCTGGAACAGCGCGGCCAACGGCACTTCAAGCCCCAGCTCGGCATGCACCCGCGAGGTGATCTGGGTCGCCAGCAGGGAATGACCGCCCAGCTCGAAGAAGTGGTCGTTCAAACCCACCCGCGGCAGGCGCAGGACCTCGGCCCAGATGGCCGCGATCTGCTGCTCCAACTCGCTCTCGGGGGCCACGTATTCCTGTTGCAACAGGCTGGCGTCCGGCTGGGGCAGGCCCTTGCGATCCAGCTTGCCGTTGGGGGTCAGCGGCATCTGTTCCAGGAACATCAGGTGCGTCGGCACCATGTAGTCCGGCAGACGAGCCTTCAGCGCCCGGCGCAGGTTCTCGCAGCACGTCGCCTGGGCGGCAGCATCCGTGGCCACTGTCGGGTCCAGGGTGACGATGTAACCCACCAACTGCTTGCCGCTCGGCCCGTCCTGGGCCACCACCACCGCTTCGCGCACCGAGTCCTGCTCGCGCAGGCGCGCTTCGATCTCGCCCAGCTCGATACGGAAACCGCGGACTTTCACCTGGTGGTCGACTCGACCCAGGTAGTCCACCACACCGTCCGGCCGGCCACGGGTCAGGTCGCCGCTGCGGTACACGCGGCTGCCCGGTGCACCGAACGGGGCCGGGACAAAACGTTCGGCGGTCAATGCCGGACGCTCCAGGTAACCGCGGGCCACGCCTTCGCCGCCCAGATACAGCTCACCGGCCACGCCAATCGGTTGCAGGTTCAGTTGCGCATCCAGCACGTAACCGCTGCGGTTGCCCAACAGCTCGCCAATCGGTGCATAGGCCGCGCCGCATGGATCGCCCTTACGCGCCTTCCATAGCAGCGGCGTGACCACGGTTTCGGTCGGGCCATAACCGTTGAACAGGTAGGTCGGACGCAAGGCGCGCCAAGCTAGGTCGTAGCTGGACTGCGCCACCGCGTCACCGCCAAAGCAGTACACCCGCACCGCAGGCGGGTTGCCGTCGCGTTCGGCGTGTTCGGCCAGCTGCTGCAGGTACACCGGTGGAAACACACCGACAGTCACGCCGTGACGATGCATCTGCGCATAGGTGTGTTCCGGCAGCCACAGGCTGTCGTCGCGGATCAGCACCCGGGCGCCGTTGATCAGCGGGTGCATCCAGCCCTCATGAGAACCGTCGAAGGCGAAGGACATAAAGTGCAGCTCGCAATCCGCCGGGGTCATTTCATAGCGTTCGCCGGTGGCGATGATGTGCGCCACCAGCGGACC
>NZ_OBDX01000063.1:0-6150 GCF_900215185.1 Pseudomonas sp. LAMO17WK12:I10
AAGAACAGGACAATGGCACTCAGAACAAGGCGATCTGTTCATGGTAACACCTGCTCCGAGCGGTTTCGTGGTGATGCCCAGGCGCTGGGTAGTGGAGCGAACTCATGCCTGGAATGAGAGGGCTCGACGACTAATTATGCATCACGACCGGTTGTTCGCTGTGAGTGAGGCGTGGGTGTGGCTGGCCGAAGCGCGCATACTCGAGCGCCGACTCACTACATAATTTTGTCTACACCCTCTAGGTATGGTCTGGGCATCGCGTTTTGCCTCCTCTCTCAGCTTAGGGATAAGCGTATGTTCGCGCCGGCCAATGCTGCGCACTTCACGTTATGCACCACGACCGGCTGTTCGCTGTGAGCGAGGCATAGGTGTGGCTGGCAGAGGCATGTATACTCGCACGCCGTCTGGCGGCTTGATTTTGTCTACACCCTCTTAGAATTTTTTACTTTGCAAGTCATCGCAAGAAGTTATAGAAATTAAACTTCAACAATCAAATTGGTTGCGCTAGGATAAAACAGCTAACAGAACTGTAGCTCCCATCCTGCAAAGGAGTGCAACTATGACTCTAGTCTGTTCTTAAATTATTTTCTTTGTAGGTTAGATAGCCTCTAGCCAGCGTCGCCGTGTCCGGGCTAGTGGTTCGCAGCCTATGAAAACTTAAACGCATTAATAACCGCCCGCCATCGATCATTTTCTCATGGCAGAACTTGTTTGCGCCTATCGTTTTATCCGAGAGAAATCGACCGTATAAGCCTTGGCGTCTATAGCCTGATTGTTGTCGCTCGGCGCTTGTACTTCATGCGCGAGGTATGTTTCATTTTTTAGTTACGAAACCAATACAGATTTTATCTTCAGGAATGCGGGAGAAGAAAATGTGTAATGTGTTGTCGCAATTCATCCAACAAGCCACCGATATCCCAGATAACGTTGCCGTCATTCATGGTGATGCCAGGATGACTTATCAACATTTGAACCAGGAAAGCGACAGGTTGTGCGGAGTATTGCAACAAGCAGGTGTCAATTCCAATCACATAGTTCCCTTGATAGCACAGCGTACGCCGGAGCTCATCATTGGTATCTTGGCAATAGCCAAAACCGGTGCTGCTTATATCCCGGTTGATATCCACTATCCGGAAAGACGCATTGTGCAAATCACCAGACAAAGTGATTCTCCCGTCATTCTGATAAGCCATCGGGCATTTTCTGCAATAGCCGGAACAGCGGCGCAGCAAGTGATCGCCATTGACCAATCTCGTGAAGGCATCGAGGTGCCCGCCACACTCCACCTACCGTACCCGGGTGATACAGCCTATGTAATTTTCACATCCGGGACGACAGGAATACCGAAAGGCGTCATGATTTCGCACGCCGCCTTGAGTAACTTGGTTAACTGGCATAACACGCATTTTGATATGGACCAACATAGTCGCAGTACGCTGATGGCGGGTATCGGGTTTGATGTCGCGCAATGGGAAATCTGGTCACCCCTAATATGTGGCGCCACACTTATTTTGCCAGATAATGAGGAAGCCCGCTTACAGACAGACTCCCTACTGCGCTTTTTTGCTGTCCATAAAATGACGCATGCCTTTGTCCCAACCGTGCTCGTTCCCGAAATTGTAAACCAGCCCCAGCCGGACAATCTTGCGCTACGTTATCTATTCACTGCGGGCGAAAAACTGAATCCGGTCAATCTCACCCGGGCAAACTTCCAGTTGATCGATTATTACGGCCCAACAGAAGCTACTATTTTCACCACATGCAATACGGTAGTTTGTGCCACACAAAATCCGCTAGCGAGTATTGGTTTCCCGATTGCCGGTGCAGAGGTTTTTATTCTCGATGAGCAATTAAATCCTGTGACGAACGAACAACCCGGAGAGTTATTCATCGGTGGGCCGGGCTTGGCTACTGGTTACCTTAATAACCCCGGTTTGACGAAAGAGAAATTTCTGACGCTGCCGTTTGCGCCCGAAAAATACCTTTACCGCAGCGGCGATCGCGCCCGCTGGTTGCCGGACGGACGTATACAATATCTTGGCCGTCTTGACGATCAGGTGAAAATTCGCGGTAACCGTGTGGAGCTCGGCGAAATCGAGAGCATCCTTCTGCAGGCGGAAGGGGTGAAGGGCGCTGTTGTTCTGGTTACACTAGAGGAGTCTGCCAGCGAGAAGCGGATACTCGCTTTCGTCGCCGCTGAATGCGGTAATAGCGCAATACTAAAGGAAACCTTGCGCGCCCATCTGACTGACTCACTGCCTGCTTACTTTATGCCTGCCGGGATTCAGATTCTGCCGCGCCTACCGTTGACGGCTAACGGAAAAACGGATAAGCAGGCCCTGCTGGCCGGCTACTTTCCGGACCTCCCAGCAGCATCGCCAGCCGCCGCGTTACACGGAACAGGGGCCATTCTGACAGAGGTCTGGAAGACGTTATTAACTGGTGTTACTCCCGGCCCTGATGACAACTTTTTCGCACTCGGAGGGCATTCCTTGCTAGCCGCCAGGATGGCATCGGCCATTACTAAACAAACTGGCATCCGAGCTTATGTACGCGACATCTACGACTACCCGACGATACGTTCGTTGGCCCACGCGCTGGAGTTGCGCAACCTGTCCGCACCATCGACTGCCGACAGCGAACCCTTGCGTATTCTACAGGACGATATTTTTCTGCCGGATGACGTTCGTATCAACCCGCATTTTGACGAGCGGCAAATCAGTACGCCGCGGTATATCTTGCTGACTGGAGCAACTGGATTTGTAGGTTCCCACCTGTTGGCAGACTTGCTACAAAGCACTCACGCACACATTTATTGTCTGATCCGTAGTAAAAATACAGAAACGGCTCGACAAAAACTCACCGACACGCTGGATCGGTATCTAATTCCACTGACGGATGAGCACCTTGCCCGCATTCACCCCCTGGCTGGCGATCTGGCAGAGCCCCACTTCGGGCTAAAGCAGGAGGAATATCATCGTATAAGCCAGGAAACCGACATCATTTATCATTCCGCCAGTGCGGTAAATTTCATTCAACCCTATTCATACATGAAGCGAGATAACGTGCAGGGGTTGCGAGAGGTCATTCGTTTCGCTGCCGTCGAACGCACCAAGCCTCTTATGTTGCTCTCCACCATCTCCGTGTATAGCTGGGGACATCTGCATACAGGAAAACGGATAATGCGTGAGGATGACGACATCGACCAGAACCTACCCGCCGTGATCACGGACATCGGGTATGTGCGCAGCAAATGGGTGATGGAGAAGATCGCGGATCTAGCTGCTGCGCGCGGCTTGCCGCTGATGACTTTCCGCCTGGGTTATGCAACCAGCCACAGCATGACCGGCGTCAGCGCTGGTTATCAGTGGTGGGGGCGGCTGGTCAAAACCTGTCTAGATACCGGCACCGTTCCCGCATTGCAAGATCTGCGCGAGGGGCTCACTACCGTGGACTACATGACCCGCGCCATTGCATATATCACTCGTAACCCCAAGGCGTTGGGCCACAAATTCAACCTGATTCACGAACAACAGAACAACCTAACGCTGAACGCCTTTTTCAACCTGCTCGAACAATATTTCGACTTCCGCTTCAGCCCGCTGCCTTTCACCGACTGGTTGGCGCAATGGGAACAGGATGCGGATGCCCCCCTCTACCCATTGCTCAGCCTGTTTAAGGACAACATGACAGGGGGCCAGTCCACGGTGCAGCTCTATCAGGACACCTATCTGTGGGATTGCAGTAACGTGAAACATTTTCTGCAAGGCAGCGACATCCAAGAGCCGGTGTTTACTCGTGATCTGCTGGAGCGTTACTTGTACCGCTCCATCGGTTGTGAAGGGCTGTCACTCTAACCTGCTCTGCTGGAGAAATGGCCATGGACCTCATTGCCCCTGTACTGAAGCCCCGAAAAACGGGGCAGTGGTGTGACAGCATTTTCCTTTACATGGTGAGTCGAGGCACGACAAATAGTAGCTGGTGGTATGCCCTGTCAAATCGCGAAGATGCTCAACATACTGAATCGCAAACGCCGAAAGGAAAAACAACCGCCAAGACGAAATAGAAGGGAGATTCCCAATGTCCGTCTGACCGGGCAGTGGATGAGCGCGAGGCCCCTCAGCCTAGGTTCTGTACGAAAAGTCGGTGCAGGTAGAATCGCTGCCATGATTGGCTGGAGGCCCACATGGCAAAGCGCTACGAATTCCCGGATGCGGGCTGGGAGTTGATCAAGGATCTGGTTTCTCCGGAACAGAAGATGGGCCGACCTCGAAGTGATGATCGGTTGGTGCTCAACGGCATCTTCTGAATTCTCTGCTCCGGAGCCGCCTGGCGGGATCTGCCGGAACGTTTCGGCCCGTGGTCGACGGTGTATCAACGGTTCCGTGACTGGCGAGACGACGGCACGTTTGACCGAGTACTTGAGCGATTGCACGTCCGGCTGAATCAGGAAGGGCTGATTGACCTGGATACGTGGATGATCAACTCCACTGCGGTGCACGCAACCCGAGCCTCTTCTGGCGCCGGGAAAAAGGGGGGCCAGAAGAGCGGGTAGACCATGCATTGGGACGTAGTCGAGGCGGCCTGACCACCAAGATTCACCTGATCTGCGATGCCAATGGGATACCTCTTCGCTTCATGCTGTCACCGGGGCAGGCCAGCGATATTGCATATGCTCAGCCGCTCTTGGATCAGGTGCGTATCCCCGGGAAGTCGGGACGGCCGCGTAAGCGCTGCCGTTGGTTACTGGCAGACAAAGGTTACGATGCCGAGCATCTGCGCCAGTACTGCGATCGCTACCGCATGCAGCCGGTGATTCCGCAGCGCACCATGAAGCGCAAACCCAAGCCAGGACTACCCCGACTGTTTGATCGTCCGAAATACCGGCAACGGAACATCATCGAGCGGATGTTTGGCTGGCTGAAAGAGAACCGGAGAATCGGCACCCGCTACGACAAGCTCGCCAGAAGTTTTGCCGCGATGGTCACGCTGGCTTGCACGCTGCGATGCCTACGGCAGTACTTTTCGTACAGGGCCTAGGGAAAACCGCTTGCGGTCGAGGCTCAGGTGATCCAAGGGGCAAACAATAATAGAAGAACAGGGCACTGGTGCTCAGAGCCAGGCAATCTGTTTTACTATGGCGTCCACCTCGGCCGGCTTAGGAGAGTGTAGGTAAAATCATGTGGGGAGCCAGCGCGCGAGTATGCGTGCTTCGGCCAGCCACACACGCCTCGCTTACGGTGAGCAACCGATCGTGGTGCATGATCAGTCGCCGCGCCCTCTCATTCCAGGCATGAGTCCGCTCCACCAGCCAGCGCCTGGGCATCATCACGAAACCGCTCGGGGCAGAGGCCGCGGCTGGACTTGCAGGAAGGGTCTGCGAGTTCGGCGGGCCGGGCTGGATGTTGGCGCATCCACCCGGCTCACCTCTTTACTACTTGGTGACTTCACGGACGTAGGCCTGGCAGGCCTTCAACGCGATCAGTCCTCGATCGCCTTCGTTGGTGATGGCGATAATTCGTCGAGCATGCGCTGGGTCAAGTTGGGCGCGTACGGTTCCATCCACCAGGCCTCCGGTGCCGGCGGGCGCTCGCATCCCACTGTCACCACCCTGGGCGGCAGCGGTTCCGGCGTCGAGTAGGACTGACAGCCGCAGATCAGCAGTAGCCAGCCGATCACGCAAGCGAGCCTGGGCTTGTTGAGCATCGTTCATCTCCTTCCAGTGAGTTTGATCTTGGGTTTGCAGGCGATCCTCCAGCTCGCGGCGCAGGGCCTGCTGCGACTCCAACTGCCTGAGTGCTGCCAATGCGGCCTGTTCTCGCTCGCGTCCATGCGCCAGGTCTTTCACAGCGAGCTGTCGCTCATACGCCGTCGCCTGCTTGGCAAGCTCATCGGTCTGCCACACCCAAGCAACGCGAGCACCTACTGCCGCTCCGAACACCAGGGCCAGCACGCCCCACTTCCAGCCCAGGGACATCACATCAGCACCTGCTCGGCACGCTTGTAGATCGCCAAACGATCATCCAGCCCATTGAGTCCGCCGTTGATCCGTCGGGTGATGGCCTCGAACGCCGACGGCCCCTTGTCGGCCAGCGAGTTGAGGCCGGCCAGGTGCCAGAACCAACCGGCCGAGTCGGCAGCGTGCTCCGG
>NZ_OBDX01000066.1:0-5320 GCF_900215185.1 Pseudomonas sp. LAMO17WK12:I10
GAAACGCATGGCGTCGATCTCGAACAGATGCCAACGTCCTCGTCACCCGTCTCGAACGGAACCGGTCAAGGGCCGATGGTCTTTTTGCCATTACGCCCACCACCGCCCTGGGCACGGCAATCGTGTGGCGGGAAGAGCGGATGAGGCGGTTGACTAGACGGCGTTTGCCGCCCATCCAAGGGACTGAGTGCTGCGGTATTAATGCAAAAAGCCCTACAGCCCGATAGATAAGGGCTGCAGGGCTTTTTCGACAAATAGATATTTACCACAAGACGGCATAGAGGGGGCATGGAGGGGGCATGGAATGGCGTACAGCTTGCCCCACTTTTGCCCCATTCCTTGCTGGACAGAATCAAGACAATACTGACCGGATTCGAACCCATGACGATTGCCGCTCAGGCCACTACAGTCCTTGAAGTGCTGGGTATCGGATCGTCTCTATGAGCCTATAGCGGCCTATCATGGCCTGATACCCTAAGGCCTGCTCGATCGGATCTTTTTTCTAACCCTCACCAGCATCTTTCGCATCGGCCGCTTGATCTCCACAATTAAAAACGGAAAAGGTCTGACCATTCGACCAAATCAGCGTTTTTTGCAAGAGTAGACCAGGAAAGCGATCAAGAATTGCAGCGCACTTCAGACCTTCCCTAAACCGTGACGGTCCAATACTCCCCCGAAACGATGATTGGCAGAGCGTTGAGGTTTCGCCAGACTTAAAAAGGAAACTTCTTATGATGAAATCTCACGATAATACCCTTTAAGTCTTTCAGCAAGCAAAGCAATATGAAATACGATGTCAACTGGTATAAATAGCGCAAACTAACAAAACTTAACAAGAGAAATGCAGCTATGTCAATAACATCACTTCAGAGTTATGCAAGATCATTTAACGCCGACGCCAACTCCGATATCAAGGGGGCAGCCGGAAATTATGAAAACTCAGTAGCAGCAAAATTAGCCAAGGGAATTGTTGGCGTACTAACGCTTGGTATTGGATACGGCATCATAAGACTTATTGAAGAGTTTTCCAATGTTCGACCAAAAATACATGAATTCTGTGCTAACGCGCCTGGCATCCATGATGCGCTGGCCAGCGCAATCATCAACAAAGAAAACACGGTACAAGCCACGCTGATAGACGGACGTAAAATAACATTTACTGAGCACCGCGATGATCAGACGGAAAAATACACGGTAATTATATCAGACGGAGCGCACGAGCAAGAAGTTAAAGGCTCACTAATGGAAATCTGCCTTAAACTTGAAGCGGATTTTTTAGCCGCTCCTGGTTACTACGGGTTTTCTGGTGAGGAGGATCATATAACACTTGCTGAGAAAATGGCATCAGCAAATGAAGACGATACCACCCTACAAATTTGGGATTTTGACGGAAAGGATGAATATTACGCAGCGGTTAATGAAAAATTTGAAAAGGAGTACGGTCGAGCCAATTTAGGGAATAACGCTACTACAAAAATAACGTTTGACCCAGAATGCCTGCCGCCAACTCATGTTTCTCCAGCAAGCGACGGAAGTTGAGGATGGTGGTTTCGTCAGGGATACGTTCCAGGCTCAGCCCAGAAAACTGTCGCAGGATCGTGGTCTCGTACAGCGCTTCGAGGTGGTTCTGCACCACACGGCAAAGTGTGACCAGGTCGCCGTTGAGGTCGTTGAGCACCTCCACCGGGGCTGGCTGGGGGCGCATGAAGTACAACGCAGCACCGCCGGCGAAGACTTCCACATAGCATTCGTGAGGGGGGAAGAGCGGAATGAGACGGTCGGCTAGGCGGCGTTTGCCACCCATCCAGGGAATAATAGGTTGTTTGCAAGTCTTTACTGTATGAATAAACAGGCGTTAGGCTCGCCGCGCTTTGTGCACAAGGCAGGGGTCGCGGCTGGACTTGCAGGAAGGGTCTGCGGGTTCGGCGGGCCGGGCTGGATGTTGGCGCATCCACCCGGCTCACCTCTTTACTACTTAGTGACTTCGCGGACGTAGGCCTGGCAGGCCTTCAACGCGATCAGTCCCCGATCGCCTTCGTCGGTGATGGCGATAATTCTTCGAGCATGCGCTGGGTCAAGCTGGGCACGTAGGGCTCCATCCACCAGACCTCCGGTGCCGGCGGACGCTCGCATCCCACCGTCACAACTCGAAGCGGTAACGGATCCGGCGTCGAGTAGGACTGACAGCCGCAGATCAGCAGTAGCCAGCCGATCACGCAAGCGAGCCTGGGCTTGTTGAGCATCGTTCATCTCCTTCCAATGTGTTTTGTCTTGAGCCTGCAGGCGATCCTCCAGATCGAGTCGCTGCGCCTGGTGCATCGCCGTCTGCCCGAGCGCTGCTACTGCGGCCTGTTCACGCTCGCGCCCATGCGCCAGGTCTTTCGCAGCGAGCTGCCGCTCATACCCGGATGCCTGCCTTTCCAGCTCTTCGGCCTGCCACCACCAGGCGAGGCGCGCACCAGCTGCAGCGCCGAACACCAGGGCGAGCAGCACCCACCGCGCTCCCAGGGACATCAGATCAGCACCTGCTCAGCGCGCTTGTAGATCGCCATGCGATCGTCCAGCCCGTTGAGTCCGCCGTTGATCCGTCGGGTGATGGCCTCGAACGCCGACGGCCCCTTGTCGGCCAGCGAGTTGAGGCCGGCCAGGTGCCAGAACCAACCGGCCGAGTCGGCAGCGTGCTCCGGACGCTCGAGGAGCTCCGGATGGTTGAGCAGATCGAGGCCCAATGCCTCGCCGCAACGCTGGTAGTTGGCACGACCGGTCACTTGGATCAGGCCACGACCGCGATACTTTTGGCCGTCGCCGTCGGCTTCGAGCGTGTTGCCCAGCTGCGCAGCGAGCTTGCCGGTGTCGTACTTGGCCAGATACTGATCGCCGCCCAGCTCGCGGACGTAGCGTAGCTGGCCGGACTCATGGCCGACCTGAGCCAGGAAAGCACGCTTGCGCAGCGGGGTGACGATGCCCCACTTCACCATCGACGCGTTCAGTACAGGAAGAAAAACGCCGGCTTGGGTGCCGGCGCTGGGGAGGATCTGTTGCAGTTGCTTGAGAGTGACAGTCATCTTGAATCTCCTGCTGTGGCCACTCAGGCCGGTTTCACATCGACCACCTTCAGTGGCTTGTCGGATTTCTTTTTCTTGCCCTTGGCCTTTGCCTTGCCCTTCTTGCCGCCGTTGCACTCCACCGCGGTCGACCAGCCGGAGGCATCGAAGGTCTGCTCGACGCTATCGACCAGGTACTGACCATCCAGACCCACCTTGAAACCCTGGGCATTGATCAAGCGCTCGGCGAACAGGTCGGTGCGCCCGGGCATCTGCAAGCGCACACTGGCAGTGGTGCGGTTGAACGCAGCGAGCTTCGCCTTGGCCGCCTGCTCGGCTGCGGACTTGTTCGGGTAAATGTGTCGATCGGTGTGCACGCCCGGCAGCCCCGAGGGAGCGTCGTCATTACCCAGCTCGACCACCGTCAACTTCCCAGTCTTTTTGTCCTGGTGCTGGGTCTTCACGGCCTTCTGTGCGCTGCGGTCCCCGAGACGGAACTGCCACCGACTCACGTCCGCAGGCGTGATAGTGACCACGCCAAAGGCCTTGCCGCTGGCCCCCTGGCTGGCTTCACGGGGCAGGACCAGCAGCTTGCCGTCCGCGACTTTCGCGGTGCAGTCGTATTGCTTGGCCAGGCGGGTGATGAAGTTGAAGTCCGACTCGTTACGCTGGTCGACGCGGTCGACCTTGGTCTGCACGGGGCAGGCCGGTGTCCAGCCATTGCGAGCCGCAATGTCGCGGACGATCTGCGACAGCGGCACGCCCTCCCAGTTGCCGCTGCGCGTAGTCTTGCCGCTGCCACGCATGTCGCTGGCCTTGCCCCGGATGACCATCGTGCGGGGCGGCGAGGAGACTTCGATCTCATCGACGGTGTACCGCCCGAGGCGGGCCAGCGCCTGCCCCGCATAGCCCAGGTAGACCTCAATCCCCGCCCCTCGAGCGGGTAAAGCAACCGCGGCATCACGGTCATCGATCCGCAGCTCGAACTCGTCGGAGTCCATCCCAGGCTTGTCGGTCGTTCTCAGCAGCAACAACCGGTCATTGATCAGCGCCGTGATGTCCGCGCCATCAGCGACGATGCGAAAGGTAGGTTGCATAGACACTCCAGAATGAAAGAGCCCCGCACTGGGCGGGGCTCGTTGAGGGCCGGGGGATTACCCCCACAGCTCGATGGTTTCGATCGATGGCGCAGCAAGGTCGGGCAGCACGATCACCACCCCGGTGCGGTAGGGCTGCGGCTCATCAGCCAGACCCGGATTCTCCTGCAGCACCAACTCGACAGTGCCGTTAAGGTGCCCGTAGTGCTGGTAGCACAGGGTGTCGAGCAAATCCCCCTCAGACGTTCTGCATGTCGTTGCCATACTTCACAAACTCCAGTGAGAAACCCTGCTTGCGTGGGATGCCGCCAGCCAACAGCGCGCCCTGCTCTTCATCGACGCTCAGCAGGCACCAGGTGCCGAGTACGTCCCCGTAACCGGTGACCAGGCTGACCGGTTGCAACCGGCGGGCGATAGCGCGAAGGGTGTCCAGCTGCTTGATCCCCCCCTTGAAGCCGGGATAGATCACCCCCTTCAACGTCATCTTGTCCTCGCCCTGCCCCACCGCCTGCTGCGCGATATCCCGCGTCAGGCGCTCCTGGCCGGCCCAGCGCGCTGCCGTCTGCCGCCGCAGCTCGTCGAACGCAGCAGTGTCCAGATTGAAGTAATACGGCTGCAACTTGGCATCGAGCGGCTGCAGGATCAGCAAATGCGGGAAGGGCTTGATCGCCTCGGCCACCGGCGTCGCCAGCGAGGCAAGCGCGCTAGTTGGCAGGATGTTGGCCAACGACGGGCTAACCTGGCCGGCTATCCGATTGATCGCCGCCGACGCCTTACCGGCCTGCTCCTTCAGCGAACCGATTCGGTCTTGTACCGCCGCGGCGCCACTGACCACCTGGCTGTAGGTGGAAGCCACCCGGCCCACGGTGGATTGAGCTGCGCTGATCGCCCGCATTGTGCGCTGCAGTTTCTGGCCAAGGGCCGGACCAATGATCGGCAAGCCCTCCAGCTCGGCAGCAGCCCCCGTCATATCGCTGACAGCACCGGTCAGCGGCCCGAGCATGCCGTCAAGGCTGGTACGGCCAGCCTCCCCCGCGGCAATCAACGAAGACAGCGTCGACTGCATAGACTCCATGTAGGCCATGGCACCTCCTTAAACATGGGGTTCATCGAAGAGTTGCCCAGCAGCCTGCCGAGCAAGGTTTTCCCGCGACCAGGTATCCCAGCTATTGCGGATGA
>NZ_OBDX01000095.1:0-1186 GCF_900215185.1 Pseudomonas sp. LAMO17WK12:I10
GTGAAATTGACCTGGGGCGGTGCGGTCAAGGAGGTCGTGGTCGGTGCGGATGGTAAGTGGTCCGCGACCTTTCCCAGCAGCCAGGTGCCGGCCGATGGCAATACAACCCTGAGTGCGACTGTTACCGATGCAGCGGGTAACGCGTCGAGCCCCACCAAGCGTGCTATCGAGGTAGATACCCATGCCGGGGCTGCGCCGGTGATTAGTAGTGTTCCTGCTGTCGTCAATAGTGCGGCGAAGGCTGCCGGGGTTACCGTCAGCGGTACCGCCGAAGCAGGTCGCATTGTGAAGTTGACCTGGGGTGCTACTGTCAAGGAAGTCGTAGCTGATATGGATGGCAAGTGGTCCGCGACCTTTACCAGCGACCAGGTGCCGGCCGATGGCAAAACAACTTTGAGTGCGGCTGTTAGCGATGCAGCAGGCAACACCTCAAGCACTACAAGCTCTATTACGGTTGATTCTGGTGCGGCTGCGGCGGTAATTGCACCTGTAGCTGGCGACAATGTGATCAATGCTGTCGAGAAGGCGGCTGGGGTTACCGTCAGCGGTACCGCCGAAGCAGGCAGCACGGTGCAATTGACCTGGGGAGGTACTGCCAAAGAAGTCGTGACGGATAAGGACGGGAAGTGGACTTCGACCTTTACCAGCGATCAAGTACCAGTCGATGGCGACACGACTCTGACCGCGATTGTCACCGATGCGGCGGGCAACGCATCGAGCCCCACCGCGCAAGCGATCGTGGTGGATACCGATCCAGCTGCCGCGCCGGTGATTAGCAGTGTCCCTGCTGCCGTCAATGGTGCAGGGAAGGCTGCCGGGGTTACCGTCAGCGGTACCGCCGAAGCGGGTCGCACGGTGAAGTTGACCTGGGGCGGGACTGTCAAGGAAGTCTTGGCTGATATGGATGGCAAGTGGGCCGCGACTTTTACCAGTGACCAAGTGCCGGCTGATGGCAACACAACCTTGAGGGCGACTATCACTGATGCGGCGGGCAACACCTCAAGTGCTACAAGTTCTATTGCGGTTGATACTGTTGCGGCTGCGGCTGTTATTGCGCCTATATCAGGTGACAATGCGATCAATGCTACTGAGAAGGCTGCCGGGGTCACCGTCAACGGTACCGCCGAAGCGGGCAGCACGGTGAAATTGACCTGGGGCGGTGCGGTCAAGGAGGTCGTGGTCGGTG
>NZ_OBDX01000072.1:0-3530 GCF_900215185.1 Pseudomonas sp. LAMO17WK12:I10
GCAAGCTCGACTTGAGCACCAGATCCGAACGCACATCAAGGTTCGTGACACCCTGCAGATCACTGCTCATCACCGGCGATGCTTTCACCGTGACCAGGTGGCTGCTATCAGCCGAAACATTACCCGCCGCACTAGCGACCACAGGACTCTCTGGTGAAGCGGCTGCAGCGGCAGTCTGGGCGGCGACCTGTCCTCCGTTGTCCTCGTTAAATAGCGCTTGGAAAGGAGTCGGCGCATAGTGCTTTTGATAGATCCCACCATATTGACCATCCTGGCCCAGGCTGGTCCACGTAATGGTAAACCCACCATCCTGCGTTGCAGTAATGGAGGACTGATATTGGCCATCCACTGTATAGGAACTATTAACCAGCGTTTCCGTACCATTAAGTGTACCGTCCGCATTGTAGCGTTGCAGGTAGATATCGTAGCCCGAGCTACCACTAAACTGGTTCATGCTTTGCCACGCAACCACCCAGCTACCATCGCTTAGAATGGCTACGCTGGAATGTTCCTGCACACCCGCAGTATAGGTATTGACCTGTGTTTGTACGCCTACGGCCGTACCCGTCGCATTGTAACGCTTCATGAAAATTCCTTTACCGCTTCCATCGGCTCCAGAATCCGTCCACACGACAACCCAACCGCCGCCCTGTGTCGCCGAAAAACTAGCGACATCTGAGCTATTTTGATCACCACTGGTCGTAGTGTTTATCAATATCTCCCCCCCTTGGGCCACACCAGAAGCGTTATATCGCCGCTGATAAACTCCCCAACCAGAACCATCTTGTGCAGAGCTCTCCCAGGTAATGACCCAGCCGCCATCGGCGAGCGCGGCGACATGCGCGCTACGCTGCATGCCAGCCGCAGTATTGACCGTCGTTACGCTACCCATGTGCGTGCCACTAGTGCTCACGCGCTGATAAAAAATATCAGTGCCCGAGAATCCCCCCGACCAGCTCACAATCCAGCTGCCATTACTGAGCTGAGCAGAGTCTAAATATTCGATGTTATATCCGCTGGTAATACTGATTTGGGGACCATTCACCGTACCATCGGCGTTGTAGCGCTGCTGTACACTTGATTGAAACCCGCCGCCGCCACTGACATTCCAAGTAGCGAGCCAACCACCATCAGCAAGTCCAATAACCTCTGGTGAAGTAGCTGATCCAGTACTTATTTGAATCTCAACGCCAACAGGCTTGCCATTGGCATCAAAGCGCTGTTGAGAGATATTGATACCGTTGCCATCACCATCCCAGACTACTATCCACCCCCCATCGGCAAGCGCAGCCACCACCGAGGCGCGATCCGTGTTGTTGTAACCCACACCTTGTGAGCCGGAAACGGTGGTATTCACCGATTCGCTAACCAACACCGTCTTGCTGGTGTTGGCTGTATTACCTGCGGCATCCAATGCCACAACGGATATCAAATGATTTCCATAAGCGGGCATATCGCCGGAAGGAACCGAAGCGCTCCATGTGCCAGTCGCTGTGGCCGTGGTAGTGTAAGTTTGATTGCCGAACGTAACGGATATTTCACTTCCTGCCTCTGCCGTGCCGCTTAATGTTAAGCTCTCTGCCTCCGCTAGTGAAATGGTGTTATCACCCGCCACTGTTGCGATCGTTGGTGTCACGAGCACGGTATCCACCACAATCTGATGAACCGGCGTTTCCACCGAATATCGATACGCTGCATCGCGGATGCGCACGCTGTAGCCGTAACTACCGTTCGCCAGAGTGCTGTCGGTGTAACTCCATGTCGTACCCGATGGGGCCAGCGTCGCCACCACCACACCATTACGCAGCACCTCTACCAATTCGCCCACTGCCAACACCGCACTCAGTGTGCCGCTTAAAGTCGGTGTGGTGTCATTGGTTGCACCGCCATTGGCGATATCATCAACAATGGCCGGAACATCGTCACTTACTGCAGCCAGCGTGATCGTTTTGCTCAGCGGGCTGCCGCTGGCATCGTAGTGCCGCTGGTACACACCCGCACCACTACCGTCCTGACCATTGCTGGTCCAACTGATCGTAAAGCCTTCGTCTGCGGTCGCGGTAACTGACGGGTGAGTCTGATCACCCGCAGTAAAACTGTTGACTAATTGTTCGCTGCCCTTTTTATTGCCCAGCGCATCGTAACGTTGCAGGTAAACATCGTAACCCGACGTACCGCTGACTTGATTATTGCTGTGCCAGGTCACCACCCAACCGCCGTCGCTCAGAACGGCGATACTGGGATGCGCTTGCGTACCCGTGGTGAAGCCATTGACCCGTGTTTCCCCTCCCACAGCCACGCCCGTCGCGTCATAACGCTGCAAGTAAATACCAGCGCCGCTACCATCAGCCGCCCCGTCAGTCCAGCTAACAATCCACCCCCCCCCCTGATCCGCCGAAAAACCAGCGGTTTCTGCGTGATACTGATCATTCGCGGTCGTGCTATTGACTCGGACTTCGCCTCCCACAGTGGCCCCGGCAGCGCTATAGCGCCGCTGGTAAACACCCCAGCCACTGCCATCCTGATTCTGGCTCCACCAAGTGACTACCCAACCACCATCCGAAAGTGCAGCAATGCTTGATTCGCGTTGCACACCTGCAGCGGTGGTATTGACCGTCGTCATACCACCGCTGGGCGTGCCATCAGCATTGAAACGCTGCTGGATAATACCGAGAGAAGTGCCATCGCCTGGGTCGCGACTCCAGGTCGTAACCCAGCCACCGTCATTGAGCTGGGCAGTATCGGAATAGCCATCGGCCTGATTACTCGCCGCCTTGACCACAACCTCGGTGCCGTTTGCTGATCCATCGGCGTTGTAACGCTGTTGACGAATCGACCAATTGATCCCTCCCTGATTATCAAGCCAGGTCACCAGCCAACCGCCATCGGCCAATGCCGTGACTTCCGGTGCCTCCTGAGTATTAATGGTCGTAGTGTTGACGCGAGTTTCCGCACCCAAGGCATGGCCATCCGCACCAAAGCGCTGCTGATAGACATCTTTGCCGGTCCCAGCCCCGTTGTCGCTGTTCCAGGTGATCACCCAACCACCGTCACTCAACCCCGTCACCACCGAGTCACGAGCAAAGTTGGCGTTGTTGGCTGGTCCTTGATCTCCAGCGACATAGGTATTGACCGACTCGCTGACAAATACCGACTTGTTCACACTCGGCGAGACATTACCCGCCAAGTCAGTCATCCACACCGTTACATTCTGGTTGCCATAACCCGGGTTGTTTGCAACCGGGACCAACACACTCCAGGTACCCGCTGGTGTGGTCGTAGCAGCGTAGTCATGACCGCCGTAAGTCACAGTCACCGTACTGCCCGCTTCAGCCGTGCCGCTCAAGGTTACTCCGGCCGCCGCCTCGGCCAGCGAAATGGTGTTATCAGTAGCCACTGTTGAGATCGTTGGAAGTACTGGAGCGGTGTCCACGATAAAGGTCAACGTCGCCGAGTTGGCCGAGGTGTTGCCTGCCGCATCGCTCTGGCGCACCACCACGCTCTTGGGTCCATCGCCGGTCACGATGAAG
>NZ_OBDX01000028.1:0-87526 GCF_900215185.1 Pseudomonas sp. LAMO17WK12:I10
CGTTGATAGACCGTCGACCAAGGGCCGAAACGCTCAGGCATATCGCGCCATGCGGCGCCTGAGCAGAGCACCCATAGGATGCCGTTGAGCATCAAGCGGTCGTCGTTTCTTGGGCGTCCCGTTTTCTGATCCTGGGTGATGAGATCTTCAATCATTTCCCAGGACGCATCGCTGAGTTCGTATCGCTTGGCCATCAGGGGCTCCTGCCGTTGATGGCGGCGATTTTACCCATTTCGATGTTTCAAGGGTTTTCGTACAGAACCTAACAGAATGTGTCCGCGCATGTCTGGGGTAGCGGCGAAAAAACCGCAGGCTACTCTGGAAGGCTCAGGTGGCAGATCGTCACATCCGTGGGCGAACCTCGTGTGATAAAGTCCGCCCCCTGCCGCAACACCCCGTACTTTCAGCAACTCATCAGCACGGCGTCCCACGTCGACGCACGGCATATTAAAAAAATCAGAGATACCGCTATGACTGCTTCGCCCCCGTCGCTCCTGGAAAAACTCAAACGCACCAGCCTGGTCACGCAGATCGTCATTGGCCTGATCGCCGGTATCGCCCTGGCGCTGCTGGCCCCCGAACTGGCGAAATCCACCGCCTTTATCGGCAAGGTCTTTGTCTCGGCACTGAAAGCCGTCGCGCCGATCCTGGTATTCGTGCTGGTCATGGCCTCCATCGCCAACCACAAGCACGGCCAGGAAACCCATATCCGCCCGATCCTCTGGCTCTACCTGCTGGGCACTTTCGCCGCGGCGGTGGTGGCGGTGATCGCCAGCAGCCTGTTCCCCTCCTCCCTGGTGCTGAGCACCCATGATGTCGCCATCTCCGCCCCTGGCGGCATCAGCGAAGTCCTGCAAAGCCTGCTGCTGAGCGTGGTGGACAACCCGGTCAGCGCGCTGATGAACGCCAACTTCATCGGCATCCTGGCCTGGGCCATCGGCATGGGCGTGGCCATCCGCCATGCCGGCAACACCACCCGCACCGTGCTGGACGACCTGTCCAACGGCGTGACCCTGATCGTGCGGGTAGTGATCCGCTTCGCCCCGCTGGGCATCTTCGGCCTGGTGGCCTCGACCCTGGCCACCTCCGGCTTCGGCGCCCTGCTCGGTTATATGCACCTGTTGGCGGTACTGATCGGCTGCATGCTGTTCGTCGCGTTGGTGATGAACCCGCTGATCGTGTTCTGGAAGATCCGCCGCAACCCGTTCCCGCTGGTGCTCATGTGCCTGCGCGAAAGCGGCATCACCGCCTTCTTCACCCGCAGTTCGGCGGCCAACATTCCGGTCAACCTGGAACTGAGCAAGCGCCTGGGCCTGCATGAAGACACCTATTCGGTGTCGATCCCGCTGGGCGCCACCATCAACATGGCCGGCGCCGCCATCACCATCACCGTGCTGACCCTGGCGGCCGTGCATACCCTGGGTATCGCCGTCGACCTGCCCACCGCCGTGCTGCTCAGCGTGGTCGCCGCCATCTGTGCCTGCGGCGCTTCCGGCGTGGCCGGCGGTTCGCTGCTGTTGATTCCGCTGGCCTGCAGTCTGTTCGGCATCCCCAGCGAAATCGCCATGCAGGTGGTCGCCGTCGGCTTCATCATCGGCGTGCTGCAGGACTCGGCGGAAACCGCGCTGAACTCCTCCACCGACGTGCTCTTCACCGCCGCCGCGTGCATGGCCCAGGAAGAGAAGGTCCGCCAGACCGCCTGATCCTGCACGAATAGCGCGCACTAAAAAGCCCGGCAAGGCTCGCACCTTGCCGGGCTTTTTTATGGGCCAGGCCCCCAACTACATCAGAAAGCGCCCATGTAGTCGCGCTTGCCGATTTCCACGCCGTTGTGGCGCAGGATCGCGTAGGTGGTGGTGACGTGGAAGAAGAACTGCGGCAGGCCGTAGCTCAGCAAGTACGACTGGCCACTGAAGCGCTTCTCTTTCGGGGTGCCCGGACGGGTGACGATCTCGATGCCTTCCTTGCCATCGATCTGCGCTGGCTGGATGCCGTCGATAAAGGCCAGGACCTTGGCCAGCAGCGCCTGCAGCTCGGCAAAGGTGGTTTCGCTGTCGTCGTACTTCGGCAGTTCGACTTCGGCCAGGCGAGCGGATACGCCCTTGGCGAAATCGACGGCGATCTGCACCTGGCGGATCAGCGGGAACATGTCCGGGTACAGGCGCGCCTGGAGGAAGGCATTCGGGTCGATGTTCTTGGCGGTGGCGTGGGCTTCGGCCTTGTTCAGGACATCGCTCAGGGCGTTGAGCATTTGCTTGAAGACAGGAACGGAGGCGGCGTACAGGGAAATAGTCATGGTGATCTCGACAGGCTGACGGAAAAAAGCACAAACAAAGCTGGCGCGATTATAGACCTGCTTGGGTGCTGCCGGCGGCTTGTCTTTTATCCAGCAAGGATTAGGCTAGTCGCCTTCGACAGCATAGGGAACGCGCGATGAGCATTGAGCAAGAAACCTTGAGCGAGCAATTGCAACTGAGCAGCACCGAACTGCGCATTCTCGGATCGCTGATCGAGAAGCAGGCGACCAGCCCGGAAACCTATCCGCTGACCCTCAATGCCCTGGTCATCGCCTGCAACCAGAAAACCAGCCGCGAACCGGTGATGAACCTCACCCAGGGCCAGGTCGGCCAGAGCCTGCGCGCCCTGGAAAACCGCGGCTTCGCCCGCCTGGTGATGGGCAGCCGCGCCGACCGCTGGGAGCATCGCCTGGACAAAGCGCTGGAACTGGTGCCGGCGCAGGTGGCCCTGGCCGGCCTGCTGTTTTTGCGCGGCCCGCAGACCGTCAACGAACTGCTGACCCGCAGCGGGCGCATGCACGATTTCGAAGACAGCGAACAGGTGGTGCACCAACTGGAACGCCTGATCGCTCGTGGCCTGGCGTTGCTGATCCCGCGCCAGGCCGGGCAGCGCGAAGATCGCTACATGCATGCCCTGGGCGACCCGGCGGATATCGAGGCGATCCTCGCCGCCCGGCAGAACCCGGTGGAACGCGGCTCGGCCAGCGGCGTATCGGCGGAGCGCATCGAAGAGCTGGAAGCACGCATCGCCGCCCTCGAAGAACGCCTGGCGAAACTCGAAGGCTGATCCCCGCCCCTGCGGCAGCGCCTTGTAGCCGCTGCCGCAGGCTGCGATCGCCGACGCAGTCGGGGTAAAGCCTCAGAACACTTCCCGCTACTCCCCGTCCCAGTAATCCACCCCGTCCGCATGCCGCGCCACCGCGACGAATCCCGAGGCGTTGCCCTCATCGTCGATCTTGAAGTCCTTCATCACCACATATTTGCCGGAGTCCGGGTATTCGCAGATATCCGGCGCTTCCTGGGTGCTGACCGCCAGGTAGCGCAACTCACCCTGGCTGGTGTTGATGATCTGGTGCGCGCTGTCCATGTCGCCCGGCGGGCAAGCGATCACATCGCCGGCGCGGATGGCAAAACGCTCGGCGCCGAGGCGGATCTCGCCCTCGCCGGCGACTATGTAGAACATCTCTTCATTGACGCGATGGTTATGGAAGGGGCTGGCACGCATCCCCGGGCCCAGGGCAATCAGCCGGTAGCCGAGCTTCTGGGCGCCCAGTTGCTGGCCGATGCGGGCGATGCGCTGGACATAACGGCCGGCGGTGTCGCCGGTGGGGCTCAGGGCTTCAGGCAGCGGCTGAAGGTCCGCCTGATCCAGATTGAGAATGGCAGGTGGCATAACGGTCCTCGATCACGGTGGCCTGGAACAGAGGCAAGTCTTGGCTTGCTGGCGACCAGTATAGGCAGGGCTTCGCGCGCCACCGACCCGCCCGGCTCCACCCACCGATCAAGCCCGGGCGAAGGCCACCGCCCGCTGGAATTGCTCGGTACTGGGGCGCACACCGGTGTACAGCACGAACTGCTCCAGGGCCTGGATGGCGATCACTTCCAGGCCGGTGATCACCTGTTTGCCCTCGGCCCGGGCGCGCAGGATCAGCGGAGTTTCCGCCGGCACCGCCACCACGTCGAACACCGTGCGCGCGGCCTGGATCGCCTCGACCGGGAACGCCAGCTGGTCGGCCTCGGGACCGCCGCTCATACCGATCGGGGTGACGTTGATCAGCATCTGCGGGCGCAATTCGCCCAGTTCCGCCTGCCAGGCATAGCCCAGGGATTCGGCGAGGGCCTGCCCGGCTTGGGCATTGCGGGCAACTATCACGCCATCGCGGTAGCCACCATCGCGCAAGGCACTGGCCACCGCCTTGGCCATGCCGCCGCTACCGCGCAGGGCAAAACGGGTGTCCTTGGGAATCCGGTGGCGTTCGAGCAACTGGGCAACGGCGATGTAGTCGGTGTTGTAGGCCTTGAGGTGGCCGTTGGTGTTGACGATGGTGTTGATCGACTGGATCGCGCTGGCCGAGGCGTCCAGTTCGTCCACCAGAGCAATGCAGGCTTCCTTGAACGGCATGGACACGCCACAGCCGCGAATGCCCAAGGCGCGGATCCCGCCGACGGCGCCTGGCAGGTCCTGGCTGCTGAAGGCCTTGTAGTAGAAGTTCAAGCCCAGCTGTTCATACAAGTGATTGTGAAAGCGCAAGCCGAAATTCCCCGGACGCCCTGACAGCGACATACACAACTGGGTGTCTTTGTTGGGGTTCATCTGCATGTTGATCTCCTTGGAACGCACTTTCGGATAGACGGGATTAGCCAGTCATCGGGTTCTGCCCGATCATATCGACGTGCCTGAAAAACGGGCCTGCCGCCCACGGACGAGGGTCAATAAACCGGTACAGACCTTACACAAAATTTACCCGCCGGCTGTGCAGTTTTTCAGAAAAAAGCGGTCTTAGAAGTATCCCCGCGACAGTCCTCGCGTCTATGGCAGACCGAGCGCCGGGGTCGGAACCGAGGAATAGCCATGATGCGTAAAATCCCCAAGATAGCCTTGCTCATTGGTGCACTTGCTGTCGCCGGTCAAGCGTCCGCCCACGGTGGCGGTGGTTGGGGTGGCCCGGCGGTAGTCGGTGCGGTGGTCGGCGCCGCGGTAGTGGGTTCGGTGATCGCCAGCCACAGCCGCCCGGTCTACGTGCAGCAGCCAGTCTACGTCCAGCCGCAGCCGGTCTATGCCGCGCCGCCACCGGTCTACTACCAGCCACAGCCGGTGTACGTGGAAGGCCCGCCGGTCTATTACCGCCCGGCCCCGGTGTACTACGGCCCACCTCGTGGCTACTACGGCCCGCCCCGCCATTACTACTATGGCCCCGGCCGCTGGTAAGCCAGGCGACCACACACCTACAGGCCCCGCCTTCGCCAGCGGGGCCTGTTGCGTTTTGCCAAACGTCTGAATAAATCTTGCAAAGGTCGCTGCTGGAACAGTTTTTGCGATTCAATCCAGCAATAGTGTTTGTTGCCCAGCGGCAGCCCGTATACGCGAGCCCACGACTGTCATATTTATGTCATGTCAGGTCCGCAAGATCGGATCTGTCCACAAAACAGCCCCATAACAACAAGGACGACTCCCATGCCAACACAGAACCCTCATCACTCCCCTACCCTGGGTACCGCGAGCAAGGTGTACAGCGCCCTGACCGAACTCAAGCACCTGGAAGGCCACCGCAGCGCCAAGTTCCTGGCCTTGCTGGCCGAACACCTGGTGCGCAAGGGCCTGCTGCACGACCCGGAAGTGGTCTACATGCTAGATCAGGTCGTCGACTGATCGGGCTGGCGCTTTTTTCGCCGGTATCGATGTCCACTATCGAGCGCGGTGATTTTTCGTAGCACTTGCCGGTCCGTAAGGTAACTCCACAGATTGATGGAGGTACTTATGCCCAAGGTTCAGATCATGTCCGTTATCGGTAGCGCCGTTCCCACCTCGCTCAGGGAAGTGGGGTTGCTGGCGTGTTGGTACCTGGTGCGCGACGGCGAGCCGGTCAGCGGTCCGCTCACTTCGCTGACCGCCGCCCAGGCCCTGTCGCAAAAGATCGAGCAGCGCGTCCTGCATGCCTAAGGCAACGGCAGCTGTGGCCGCGGCCGGGTATCGACGAACAGGCCCCAGCTGGAGATGAACAGCGCGGCGATCAATGGCCCGATGACAAAGCCGTTCAGGCCGAAGATCGCCAAGCCCCCCAGGGTCGAAATCAGAATCAGGTAATCCGGCATCCTGGTGTCCTTGCCCACCAGGATCGGGCGCAGTACGTTGTCCACCAGGCCGATCACGAACACCCCGTACAAGCCCAGCACCACCCCTTGCCAGATCGCCCCGCTGAACAGGAAGTACAGGGCCACCGGGCCCCAGACGATCGCCGCGCCCACCGCTGGCAACAACGACAGCAGGGCCATCAGCACCGCCCACAGCAGCGGGCTGGGAATCTCCAGAAACCAGAAGATCAACCCGCCCAGCAGCCCCTGGCTGATCGCCACCAGCACATTGCCCTTCACCGTGGCCCGCACCACCCGATTGAACTTGAGCTGTAGCCGGCGTTTCTGGTGCTCGGCCAACGGCAACGCAATGCGCACCTTGCGTACCAGTTCGGGGCCATCGCGTAGAAAGAAGAACAACAGGTACAGCATCACGAAAAAGCTCACCAAGAACTTGAAGGTGCCCTGGCCGACGCTGAATGCCTGGGTGGCGAAGAACTGACTGCCTTGCAGCGCACCCTTGACGATCTTCTCGCGCACGCTCTCCAGCTCACCCAGGCCGAAACGGTCCAGCAGTTGCTGGAAGTACGGCGGCAGGCTGTGCTTGAGCTGATCCAGATGACCGGTAATGTCCAGCTTGCCGCTTTCGATGTTCTGGTAGAGGTTGGCGCCCTCCTGCACCAGCAAGGTGCCGATGACGATCACCGGCAGAATGGCGATCACCAGGCAGATGCTCAGGGTGCACAGGGCGGTCAGGGTGCGTGGCCAACCGAACTTGAGTTGCAGGCGCCGTTGCAGCGGGTTAAACAGGATGCCGAGAATCACCGCCCAGAACACCGGGCCGTAAAAGGGCAGCAGAAGCCAGATGAAGGCGACGGTCACCAGGGTCAGCAGAAGCAACAGGCTTTTGTGTTGCATGAGGTGCTGGTTCATGTCCGCTCCCCGCCAATAAGGTCCAGGACGCCGCAAAGCGCTCCTAAAACGTTAGTCCGCCAGCGTTCGGCCAAGTGCCCTGTTTTATTCGTCGAGCATAGACCCAGATCAATGCAGCCGGCTGGCCCTGGCCTTACCCTCGCGACCTTTTGCCATCGACCATCGCCATGACGCCCCTGACCCGTCCCGAACTGCTCGCCCCCGCCGGCACCCTGAAAAACATGCGCTACGCCTTCGCTTATGGCGCCGACGCGGTGTACGCCGGCCAGCCGCGCTACAGCCTGCGGGTGCGCAACAACGAATTCGACCACGCCAACCTGGCCCTCGGCATTCGCGAGGCCCAGGCCCAGGGCAAGCGCTTCTACGTAGTGGTCAACATCGCCCCGCACAACGCCAAGCTCAAGACCTTCCTCAAGGATCTGGAGCCGGTGATCGCCATGGCCCCGGACGCGCTGATCATGTCCGACCCGGGGCTGATCATGCTGGTGCGCCGGCACTTCCCGCAGATGCCGATCCACCTGTCGGTGCAGGCCAATACGGTGAACTGGGCCAGCGTCGAGTTCTGGCAGCAACAGGGCCTGAGCCGGATCATCCTGTCCCGCGAGCTGTCCCTGGAAGAGATCGAGGAAATCCGCCAGCAAGTGCCGGCCATGGAGCTCGAGGTATTCGTCCATGGCGCGCTGTGCATGGCCTATTCCGGGCGCTGCCTGCTGTCGGGCTACATGAACAAGCGCGATGCCAACCAGGGCACCTGCACCAATGCCTGCCGCTGGAAATACCAGGCCCAGGAGGCTACGCAGAATATCGTCGGCGAGATCGTCCAGCCGTTCCAGCCCGAACCGACCCTGGGCCTGGGCGCGCCGACCGACCAGGTGTTCCTGCTGCGCGAGGCCAATCGCCCGGACGAAGCGATGCCAGCCTTCGAGGACGAGCACGGCACCTACATCATGAACGCCAAGGATCTGCGCGCGGTGCAACACGTCGAGCGCCTGACGCGCATGGGCGTGCACTCATTGAAGATCGAGGGCCGCACCAAGTCGCACTTCTATTGCGCCCGCACCACCCAGGTCTATCGCCGGGCCATCGACGATGCGGTGGCCGGCCGCGAGTTCGACCGCAGCCTGATGAACGACCTGGAGTCCCTGGCCCAGCGTGGCTACACCGAAGGCTTCCTGCGCCGCCACGTGCACGACGAGTACCAGAACTACCTGAACGGCAGCTCGGTTTCGGAACGCCAGCAGTTCGTCGGCGAACTCACCGGCGAACGCCGCGACCGCCTGGCGGAAGTGAAGGTGAAGAACCGCTTTGCCCTGGGCGATCATATGGAACTGATGACACCCAAGGGCAACTTTCACTTCGACCTGCACCAGTTGCAGAACGTGCGCGGCGAGCCGATCGAGGTCGCGCCGGGGGACGGGCATACGGTGTACCTGCCGATCCCCGATCCGGTGGACCTGCGCTTTGGCCTGCTAATGCGCGATATCAGCGCCTGATGCCGTGTAGGTAACACCCTGATGTAACTGGTGGGCCGCCAAGCAAGACCCTTCGGGCCTTTTCGCAGCCTCGCAAGCTCGGCAGCGGCTACACCAGCCATCAGACACCGGCCACCGGCACCGCACGCCTCAGATGCGGAATTGCCCCACCAACTGCCCCAGGCGCTGGCCGAGGTCGGCCAGGCTGCGTGAGGTCTGGGCGCCGAGCTGGGTTTCGTCGGCGACGCTGTCCACCGCCACCGCGATCTGGTGCACGCTGCGGTTGATCTCCTCGGCCACCGCGGTCTGTTCTTCCGCGGCGCTGGCGATCTGCGCGTTCATCGAGTTGATGGTGCCGATCAGTTGCGCCATGGCATCCAGCGAAGCCCCCGCTTCGTTGGCCTGGTGCGAAGTGCCGTCGCCGGCATCGCTGGAGCGGCGCATGGCCTCCACGGCGGTGCGCGTGCCCTGTTGCAGGCGGTCGATCATGCCCTGGATTTCCTGGGTGCTCTGCTGGGTGCGGCTGGCCAGGGCCCTGACCTCATCGGCCACCACCGCGAAGCCACGCCCGGCCTCACCGGCCCGCGCCGCTTCGATGGCGGCATTGAGGGCCAGCAGGTTGGTCTGTTCGGCGATGGAACGGATCACGTCGAGCACGCTGACAATCGACGCCACGTCCTTCTGCAGGCTGTCCAGGGAGGTGCCGCTGCTGCGGATATCGCTGACCAGCGCGTGAATCTGCTGGATGCTGCCATCCACCACGCGCTTGGCCGCCTGGCCTTCCTCGTCGGTCTGCTGCGCCGCCACGGCCGCGCCCTGGGCACTGCGCGCCACTTCCTGGGCCGCCGAGGACATTTGGTTGATCGCCGTGGCCACCTGATCGGTCTCGTGACGCTGGCGCTCCATGGCCTGCTCGGAACGCTGGGCCTGTTCGGACACCTGGGTCACCAGGCCGGTCAGTTGGCCGGTCATCTCGGTGATCTGCCGCACCAGGCCGTGGATCTTGTCGACGAAACGGTTGAAGGAACTGGCCAGGTCGCCCAGCTCGTCCTGGCTGGTGATGGCCAGGCGGCGGGTCAGGTCGCCCTCGCCGGCGGCGATATCGTCGAGGTTGAGCTTCATCAGGTTCAGCGGCCGCAGGATGGTGTTGGCCACCAGCATGCCGATGGCGGCGATCACCAGCAGCACCACCACGGCGATGCCGATGATGCTCAGGACCATGCCCCGCATGCGCTGGTTGACGCTGGCCTCGACCTCGGCCACCTGGGCGTCGATGCCGTCCAGGTTCACCGAGGAGCCGACAATCAGGTCCCACTTGGGCAGGTATTCGGTGTAGCCCAGCTTCGGTACCAGCACGTCGCTGCCCGGCTGGGTCGAGCTGTACTGCACATAATGCGTGCCATCCTTGCCGACCTTGACCAGCTCGCGGTTGACGTACACGCCGTTGGGGTCGCGGTTGTCCTTGAAGCTCTTGCCGACGCCGTCCGGGCTGTTGCCCTTGAACAGGCGCACCGTCTCGGAGTCGTAGCCGAAGAAGTAACCGTCCTTGCCGTAGGTGATGTTCGACAGCAGCTTCACCACCTCGGCGCGGGCCGCAGCATCGCCGGGCGCCGCCGCGTCGTAGAGCGGCCTGACGGTGCTCAGGGCCACCTCCACATAGCTTTGCAGCGTGGTCTTGGCCTCGCCGAGCAGGCGCTGCCGGGTCTCGTCCACCTCGTTCTGCGCCTGCTCCTTGAGCATGACGACCGTGGTCAGGCTGATCACCAGCGCAAACAACAGGACCGGGAGGACCGCGAGGGACAGGACTTTGCCCTTCAGACTTAAGCGCATAGGAGGTTCACTCTTGATGTTGTTGGCGTGATACAGCCTTAACGGCACGCCGCCACAAAAGTTGAGCCCGGGAGGATGAAGAGCGGAATCTGCGGATACGCAGCGTCCTGGAGATCTTTCGCGAGCAAGCTTCACGCTTCTGTAGGAGCGAAGCTTGCTCGCGATGGGAACACCGCAGTGCGGCTGAAACCCGGCGGGCTCAGAGCACCATGGCGGCCACCCAGCCGAACGCCAGCAACGGCAGGTTGTAGTGCAGGAAGGTCGGGACCACGGTGTCCCAGATGTGGTGATGCTGGCCGTCGATGTTCAGGCCGGAGGTCGGGCCCAGGGTCGAGTCCGAGGCTGGCGAGCCGGCGTCGCCCAATGCGCCGGCGGTGCCGACGATGCAGACGATGGCCAGCGGGCTGAAGCCCAGCTGCACGCACAGCGGCACGAAGATGGTCGCCAGGATCGGCACGGTGGAGAACGACGAGCCGATGCCCATGGTCACCAGCAACCCCACCAGCAGCATCAGCAAGGCGCCGACGCCCTTGCTGTGGCCGATCCAGCTGGCCGAGGACTCCACCAGGCTCTTCACCTCGCCGGTGGCCTTCATCACTTCGGCGAAACCGGCGGCGGCGATCATGATGAAGCCGATCATCGCCATCATCTTCATGCCTTCGGTGAACAGGTCGTCGGTCTCGCGCCAGCGCACGATGCCCGACACCGAGAAAATCAGGAAGCCGGACAACGCGCCGATAATCATCGAGTCCAGCAACAGCTGGATGACAAAGGCCGCGACAATCGCCAGGCCCGCCACCAGCAGCGTGCGCGGGTTGTATTGCACCGTCACCTGCTCGACTTTCTCGATCAGCTCCAGGTCATACACGCGCTTCTTGCGGTAGCTGACAAAGGCCAGCAGCAGGCCAAAGACCATGCCCAGCGCCGGAATGCCCATGGCGTGGGTGACATTGATGTTGCTGATGTCCACGCCGCTGCGGGCGACGTTGGCCAGCAGGATCTCGTTGAGGAAGATGTTGCCGAACCCCACCGGCAGGAACATGTACGGGGTGATCAGGCCGAAGGTGATGACGCAGGCGATCAGCCGTCGGTCCAGCTGCAGTTTGCTCAGCACATACAACAGCGGCGGCACCAGCAGCGGGATGAAGGCGATGTGGATCGGCAGGATGTTCTGCGAGGCGATCGCCACCACCCACAACAGGCCGATCAGCAGCCATTTGACGTTGCCGCCGCCATTGGCGTCCTGGCGGTCCACCAGCAGCAGGATCTTGTCCGCCAGGGCGTGGGCCAGGCCGGACTTGGCGATCGCCACCGCGAAGGCGCCGAGCAAGGCGTAGGACAGGGCCACCGTCGCCCCGCCGCCGAGGCCGTTGTTGAAGGCCTTGAGGGTCGCCTCGATGCCCAGGCCACCGGTCAGCCCTCCCACCAGCGCGCCTACGATCAGGGCGATCACCACATGCACGCGGGACAGGCTGAGGACCAGCATGACGCCAACCGCGGCAATTACTGCATTAATCATCGTTACCTCATGGCACTGCGGCGGGAAAACGCCGCAAAAGGAATGAGTCCGGCCAGAGGGCAAGCATTGCCGACGCCGGATTGAAAAAGGAGGGTCTTATTAGAGGGCGCGCACTTTGCAGCAGCGGGCAACGCTTGTCAAAACCGGCGGGCACTCGCTGCCCGACCGCCTACCGCCTGCACCGGCAGCTCCGCCGTCACTTGTAGCCGCTGGCGCAGCCTGCGATCGGCCGCGCAGCGGACGCCGGGTCTGAGGATCGAGTCTTCCAGGCCAGTCGCATTGCGTGCCTTTTTGCGAGTGCTGCGCACTCGATCGCAGCCTGCGGCAGCGGCTACAGGGAGCGGTATTCGAACGAGCGTTTAAAGAAGGCCGTTCTTCGGCCGATACGCTGCAAAGTCTCAAATAAATATCGAATAAGGACGTCTCCATGTCGCTCAGACAACTTTCCATCCAGTGGAAAATCACCCTGCTCGCCGGCCTCTGCCTGGCCGGTGTAGTGACCCTGCTGGTGGGGCTTTCGCTGTACCGCATGGAGCACAGCTCCGCCCTGGTGAAGGCCTCGAGCATGGAGATGCTCAACGAAGCCGCCCAGGCCCGCATCGAGGCCCAGGGCGAGGTCCAGGCGCTGGGCATCCGCCAGCAATTCATGGACGCCTATCAATACGGCCACGGCTTCTCGCGCCAGGTACTGTTCCTGCGCGAGCAGGCCGAGAAGCGCTTCCTCGATGCCTTCGACCTGCGCGAAGACCTGACCCGCCAGGTGAAGTCGGCGCTGCAGGCCAACCCCGACCTGCTCGGCCTGTCGCTGGTGTTCGAAGCCAACGCGCTGGACGGCAAGGACGAACTCTTCAGCGGCCAGAGCGAACTGGGCAGCAACGACAAGGGCCGCTTCGCCCTCTACTGGTCGCAGCCGACCCCGGGCAAGCTGACCGCCATGGCGCTGCCGGAAAGCGACATGAGCGACACCACCACCGGCCCCAGCGGCCAGCCGGCCAACGCCTGGTTCACCTGCCCGCGCAGCACCCTCAAGCCTTGTGTGATCGAGCCTTACTTCTATGTGATCGACGGCCAGAACGTGCTGATGACCAGCATCGTGTTCCCGCTGCTGGTGAACGGCAAAGTCATCGCCTCGCTGTCGGTGGACATCAACCTCAACAGCCTGCAATCGGTCAGCCTGCAAGCGAGCAAGGCGCTCTACGACGGCCAGACCACAGTCAGCATCATCAGCCCGGTCGGGCTGCTCGCCGGCTACAGCGCCGACGCCAGCAAGCTCAGCCAGCGCCTGGACCAACTGGACAAAACCAACGGTGGCGAACTGATCCGCCTGCTGTCGGCCAGCACCCAGACCCAGAGCCTGCACAACGACAACGCCCTGAAAGTGCTCGCGCCCTTCACCCCGATTCCCGACGGCAAGCCCTGGGGCGTGCTGCTACAAGTGCCGGAGCGGGTCCTGGTGGGTCCGGCCGAAGCCCTGAAAAACCAGCTGGACCAGAGCAATAAGGCAGGCACCCTGGTCGAACTGGGCCTGGGCCTGCTGGCCGCGGTGCTCGGCCTGCTGCTGGTGTGGCTGATGGCGCGCAGCGTGACCCGGCCGATCCTCGGCGTGGCGCACATGCTGGAAGACATCGCCAGCGGCGAAGGCGACCTGACCCGACGCCTGGCCTACGACAAGAAAGATGAACTGGGTCAGCTGGCCGGCTGGTTCAACCGCTTCCTCGACAAGCTGCAACCGATCATCGCCGAGGTGAAACGCTCGGTGCAGGACGCCCGCGGCACCGCCGACCAGTCCTCGGCCATCGCCACCCAGACCAGCGCCGGCATGGAGCAGCAGTATCGCCAGGTCGACCAGGTGGCCACCGCTTCCCATGAGATGAGCGCCACCGCCCAGGACGTCGCCCGCAGCGCCGCCCAGGCCGCGCAGGCCGCCCGCGATGCCGACCAGGCCACGCGCCAGGGCCTGAGCGTGATCGACCGCACCACCGCGAGCATCGATCACCTGGCGGCCGACATGAGCACCGCCATGACCCAGGTCGAAGGCCTGGCCGCCAACAGCGAAAAGATTGGTTCGGTGCTGGAAGTGATTCGCGCCATCGCCGAGCAGACCAACCTGCTGGCCCTCAACGCCGCCATCGAGGCCGCTCGCGCCGGCGAGGCGGGGCGCGGTTTCGCGGTGGTCGCCGACGAAGTGCGCAACCTCGCCCGGCGCACCCAGGAGTCGGTGGAGGAAACCCGCCAGGTCATCGAGGAGCTGCAAAGCGGCACCCAGGAAGTGGTCGGTTCGATGGGCAACAGCCATCGCCAGGCCCAGGGCAGCGTCGAGCAGGTCGGCCAGGCGGTCACCGCCCTGCGGCAGATCGGCGACGCGGTGACGGTGATCAGCGACATGAACCTGCAGATCGCCAGCGCCGCCGAAGAGCAAAGCGCGGTGGCCGAGGAGATCAACAACAACGTGGCGACCATTCGCGACGTCACCGAATCGCTGTCGGAGCAGGCCAACGAATCGGCGCGGGTCAGCCAGTCGCTGAACAGCCTGGCCAACCAGCAGCAGAGCCTGATGGATCAGTTCCGGGTCTGACCTCCCCTTTCAAAAAACGCCCGGTGTAGCCGCTGCCGAAGAATGAGGCTGCGGCTACAGGGATTCAGGGATTCAGCACCGGCAATATCAGCGCCCAGGCAACTCGATCAACACCCGCAGCCCACCCTGCGGGCTTTCCAGCAAGCGCAGCACCCCGCCCCAGCTCTCGACGATATCGCGCACGATGCCCAGGCCGAGGCCGTGGCCGTCGGTCTGTTCGTCCAGGCGCGCGCCACGGCTGAACACCTGGCTGCGTTGCTCCTCGGGAATCCCCGGCCCGTCGTCGTCCACCGCCAGGCCATAACCCTCGGCGGTCCGCCACACACTCAGCGCCACTTCGGCATCGGCCCACTTGCAGGCGTTATCCAGCAGGTTGCCCAGCAGTTCCAGCAGGTCTTCCCGGTCCCAGGGCAGTTGCAGGCCGGGGGCCGCCTGATAGCTCAGGTCCAGGTGCTCGCCATGGATCATGCTCAGGGTCGCCAGCAGACCCGGCAGCTCGGCGTCGCAATCGAACAGCGCGCCGGGCAACGCATCGCCGGCCAGGCGCGCGCGGTTCAACTCGCGGTTGAGCCGCTGCTGCACCTGCTCCAGCTGCTCCTCGAGCAACTGGCGCAGCTCCGGGTGCGCCTGCAGCTTGGGGTTGGACGCCAGGCTCAGCAGCACCGCCAGCGGGGTCTTCAGCGCGTGCCCGAGGTTGCCCAGGGCATTACGCGAACGCTTCAGGCTGTCTTCGGTATGGGCCAGCAAATGGTTGATCTGCGCCACCAGCGGTTCCAGCTCCAGCGGCACCTGTTCGTCCAGTTGCGAACGCTGGCCGCGTTGCAGCTGGGCGATCTGCTCGCGGGCCTGCTCCAGCGGGCGCAAGGCGCGGCGCACGGTGACCCGCTGCAGGATCAGGATCAGCAGCAGGCCGGCCAGACCCAGGCCCAGGCCCACCTGTTGCATGCGCAGGAAACTCTCGCGCACCGGGGTGTAGTCCTGGGCCACGCTGATGGAAATCGACTGCCCGAGGCGCCGGTAGTCGGTGCGCAGCACCAGCAGGCGCTGGCCTTCCGGCCCCAGTTGCAGGTTGCTGTGCAGACCGGTCTGTGCCAATGCAGGCAGGTCCTGGTCCCACAGCGAGCGGGAGCGCCAGTGCACGTCATCGAAGTCGATGCGAAAGTAATGCCCGGAAAACGGCCGCTGATAAGCCGGCGACAACCGCCGCTCGTCCAGCTGCAAACCCTGGGGGCCCCGGACCAGCGCCACCAGCAGGCTTTCGCTGTCGTTGCGCAAGCCGGCTTCCAGGTAGCGTTGCAAGCCCATCTCGAACAGCCACAGGCTGGTCTGCGCCAGCACCAGGCCGACAATCACCATCACGCTGATCAGGCCCAGGCTCAGGCGGCGCTGGATCGACCTCACTGGGCGTTCCCGCCGAACAGGTAGCCCTGGCCGCGGCGGGTTTCGATCACGCTGCGCCCGAGTTTGCGCCGCAGGTGATTGACGTGGACTTCCAGCACATTGGAATCGCGCTCGGTCTCACCGTCGTAGAGGTGTTCGGCCAAATGGCTTTTCGAAAGGATCTGCTCCGGGTGCAGCATGAAGTAGCGCAACAGGCGGAATTCGGCGGCGGTCAGCTGGATATCCACGCCGTCGCGCAGCACGCACTGGCGGCCTTCGTCGAGGTGCAGCCCGGCGGCCTGCAATGTCGGCTGGTTGGCCTGGCCGTGGGAACGGCGCAACAGCGCCTGGATGCGCAGGTGCAATTCTTCCGGGTGGAAGGGTTTGGTCAGGTAGTCGTCGGCACCGGCCTTCAGGCCTTCGATGCGCTCGGCCCAGGACCCGCGGGCGGTGAGGATCAGCACCGGGGTCGCCAGGCCGCCGGCGCGCCATTTGGCCAGCACTTCCAGGCCCGGCACCCCCGGCAGGCCGAGGTCGAGCACGATCAGGTCGTAAGGCTCGCTGGCGCCCTGGTACAGCGCGTCACGACCATCGGCCAGCCAGTCCACGGCGTAACCCTGGCGGTTGAGCCCGGCCAGCAGTTCGTCGGCCAGGGAGACGTGGTCTTCCACCAGGAGCAGGCGCATCAGTCATCTTCCTTGTCTTTCAGTAAGCGGCCGGTGGCGGCCTCCAGGTCCAGCTCGCGGACCACGCCCTCGGTGGTCAGCAGCTCGACTTCATAGATATAGACGTCGTGTTTTTCTTCCAGCTCGGCTTCCAGCAACTTGGCCCCGGGGTAACGGTCCAGGGCCTGCTGCAGCAATTGCTCCAGTGGCAGGATCACCCCTTGCTGGCGCAGGCGCAGGGCTTCGTCCTGGTCCAGGTCACGGGCCAGCGCCACCGAGCAAAAAGCCAGAAGCGCCAGGGCCACCCTGCTGCCGGCGCGTAGATTCACCTTCATTACGTATCCTGATGATCCTTGAGCACCTGGCCGCTCACTGCGTCCAATTCCAGGTCCCACTCAACCCCTTGAGGGTCGCGCATCTCGATCTGGTAGATGTACTTGCCGTACTCCTCTTCCAGCTCGGTTTCGGTGATGGTCGCGCCCGGGTGCTTGGCCAATGCCGTGGCATTGAGTTTTTCAAAGGACACAATGGTACCAGCGTCGCGCAGCCTCAGGGCCTCGTCGGGCCCCAGGTCGCGGGCATGGGCCAGGCTGGCGGTCATACCGATGAGGGTCGCGGTGAACAAGGCAGTCAGGGTTTTCATGGGGTGTCTCCGAATTTCTCGTTATGTGTTGCTACGGAGCTCACGATAGCGGGTCGAACTTAATTGAAACTGAATGGCCATCATCGGCGCCGCGCAGGTTTCATTCGGCGCCGCTGGCCCGAGCTTTTATACTCGGCTGTCGCTCGAGATTGAGGCCGGTATGACCGCTATCCACATCAAGTTCCCTGCCCTGACCCTCAAGGCTGGCCCACGCGCCCTGGCGCGCATCCGCGCCAACGGCCTGAGCGCGGCCGAGGTCGGCACCCTGCCCGGCGCCGCCGGCGGGCCGAAAGCCCTCGGCATCCAGGGGCTGGACCTGGCGCTGTTCGGCGAATGGCTGCCAGCAGCGCCACGGGAACGTTCGCTGATCGGTGCCTCGGTGGGTTCCTGGCGCTTCGCCAGCGCCTGCCTGCCGGACGCCGCCGAAGGCATCCGCCGCCTGGGCCAGCTGTACAACGCCCAGAGTTTTGCCAAGGGCGTGACCATGGCGCAGATCAGCCAGAGTTCGCAGCGCATGCTGCACGAGCTGCTCGACGGCCGCGACGCGAGCATTCTCGACAACCCGCACTACCGGCTGAACATCATGGTGGTGAAAAGCCACGGCCTGCTCGCCGACGACCATCGCGGGCGGCTGGGCCTGGGACTGTCCTCGGTGATCGCCGACAACCTGCGTGGCCGCGCGCGCCTGGCGCGGCACTTCGAACGCCTGGTGCTGCATGACCCGCGCCTGGCGCCGCCGCTGCATGCCCTCGACGACTTCCCCTCGCGCTTCGTGCCGCTGGACACCGGCAACCTGCGCCAGGCCCTGCTGGCCTCGGGTTCGATCCCGATGGTCATGCAAGGCGTGCGCGACCTGCCCGGCGCCGGGGCCGGCACCTTCCGCGACGGCGGCCTGCTGGACTACCACCTCGACCTGCCCTACAGCGGCGACGATATCGTGCTCTACCCGCACTTCACCGACCGGGTGATTCCCGGCTGGTTCGACAAGACCCTGCCCTGGCGCCGCGGCGACCCGGGCCGCCTGCAGGACGTCTTGCTGCTGGCACCGTCGAAGGAATACCTGGCGCGGCTGCCCTACGGCAAACTGCCGGACCGCAACGACTTCAAGCGCTTCATGGGCGACGACGCCAGCCGCCAGAAATACTGGCGCAGCGCGATGGACGAAAGCCGGCGCCTGGGCGACGAGTTCCTCGAGCTGGCCGGTAGCGGTCGTCTCGGCGAACAGCTATTGACCCTTTAGTCAGTGTTTTCCCGCAACCGTATAACCAAGCTGGTAAACTCGCCGCCTGCCTTACATCGCCCGCGGCGATAGCCACCTGACCGAGCTGACCGACACTGTGGAAATCTTCAAAGAATTTACCTTCGAATCCGCCCACCGCCTGCCCCACGTGCCCGCAGGCCACAAGTGCGGGCGCCTGCACGGCCACTCGTTCAAGGTGGCCATCCACCTGAGCGGCGACCTCGATCCGCACACCGGCTGGATTCGCGACTTCTCCGAGATCAAGGAGATCTTCAAGCCGCTCTACGAGCGCCTGGACCACAACTACCTGAACGACATCCCCGGCCTGGAAAACCCCACCAGCGAAGTGCTGGCCAAGTGGATCTGGAACGAGCTCAAACCCCTGCTGCCGGAGCTGAGTGCGATCCGCATTCACGAGACCTGCACCAGCGGCTGCATCTATCGCGGCGAATAAACCGTCGCCCGCCTGAAAAAAAACCACCGCCCGCGGTGGTTAATGAGATGGTCACCCCCACACCCTGCGAGGGCTACGCTTTCGCAGGGTGTTTTGTTTTCGGAGGCCATCGTCATGAGCGAATCAGCGCTGATCGGTATCGATCTCGGTAAACACAGTTTCCACCTGCACGGCCAAGACACATGGGGCCGGGAGGTGTTCCGCAAGAAGTGCTCGCGGCCACAGATGATGCAGTTTTTCGGCAATCTGCCGGCCTGTACTGTGGTGATGGAAGCCTGTGCCGGCGCGCATTTTATCGCGCGGCAACTGATGACCATGGGCCATACAGCTAAGCTGATTGCTCCGCAGTTCGTCCGGCCCTTCGTCAAGGGCAACAAGAACGACTTTGTGGATGCTGAAGCGATTTGCGAAGCGGCCTCGCGCCCATCGATGCGCTTCGTCACACCTAAAACCGAGGGGCAACAAACCCTGTCCGTCCTGCATCGCCTACGCGAGTCGCTGGTGCGTGACCGCACCAAAACCGCCAATCAGATGCACGGTTTCCTACTGGAATTCGGGATCAGTCTGCCCAAGGGCTTGGCGATCATGAAGCGTTTGGCGAGCGTCTTGGCCGAGCATGAGCTACCCGCTCGGCTCACGGTGCTGTTGCAGCGCTTGCATGAGCACTTCTGTTACCTGGATGAGCAGGTCAAGGCACTGGATCAGGAGCTGGCGAGCCAGCTGGCCGACGATGATCTGGGCAGTCGTTTGCTAAGTATGCCGTGTGTCGGGCCGATCACCGCCAGCCTGCTGGCTGTCGAGATGGGCGATGGCCGGCAGTACGGATGCAGTCGCGACTTTGCTGCTTCGGTCGGGCTGGTGCCCAGGCAGTACAGCACCGATGGTAAAGCGAATCTGCTCGGCATCAGCAAGCGCGGTGACAAGAACCTGCGGCAATTGCTGGTGCAGTGTGCCCGGGTTTACCTGCAGAGACTGGATTACCAGCACGGCCCTTTGGCCGCTTGGGTGCGCGCCTTGCTTGGGCGACGACACTCGAACGTGGTGGCCTGTGCCTTGGCCAACAAATTGGCGCGGATTGCCTGGGCGCTAGCCGCGCACCATACGCAATATGAAACAGGGCCAGACGCCTTGAACGCCTGACCCTGCGGTTGTTGCAGCCCTACGATTCACCCTTCAGGTTTTGCGATAGCTGAACAACGGATGACGTGAACGGCCCACCGGCCTGACGAAGAACCTGACATAAAAATCGGCTTCAGAAGCCGCGTGGTTTTTCAGGATCGTCAGGCGCGACTCTCATCGTGGCGCGGGGCATGCCCCCCAACAGACGCCGGATAGATTTAAGCAAGCCAACCACTTCATCCATTAATCAGTATTGCAAAAATGGGGGTGACCATAGATTTTTTATGCCTATGCTGGCCCGCTCGGCCCTTGGGTCATAGCCACATCCGGCTTTACACCAACCCAGCCATGAGCGAAAACATCGCCTGTGCTCGCGCCGTGCTTACCCCCAGACTCATCGCGCCGAGGAGCATGGGCTGCGCCGGGCCTGCATGAGCAAGGCGCCGGACCGATCACCCGCAGAGGACCACAACATGAGTGACTGGCCGCTGGATCGAACCTACAGCTTCAACGGACAAAAGGTGCGCTACGCCATTCAGGGTGACGGGCCGCCTCTGGTGTTCGTGCATGGCACGCCGTTTTCTTCCTACGTCTGGCACCGCATCGCCCCGCACTTCAGTGCCAGCCACCGGGTGCACTATTTCGACCTGCTGGGCTACGGCCAGTCGGAACAGGCCGCCGGCCAGGATGTGTCCCTCGGCGTGCAGAACCGGCTGCTGGCCGAACTGCTGGAGCACTGGGGCCTGGAGCGCCCGGACGTGGTGGCCCACGACTTCGGCGGCGCCACCGCCCTGCGTGCCCACCTGCTCAACGGCAAGGACTATCGCAGCCTGACCCTGCTCGACCCGGTGGCGCTGTCGCCCTGGGGCTCGCCGTTCGTGCAGCACGTGCGCCAGCATGAACAGGCCTTCAGCGGCGTGCCGGACTACATCCAGCGCGCCATAGTGCCGGCCTACATTCGGGGGGCGATCCAGCGCGAGATCCCCGACCGGGAACTGGCGCCCTACGTCCAGCCCTGGCTCGGCGCCAGCGGCCAGGCCGCGTTCTACCGGCAGATCGCGCAGATGGACGAGCGCTATACCACGGAGGTGGCCGGGCTCTATCCGAGCATTCGCTGCCCGACCCAGATCCTCTGGGGCGAGGACGATCAGTGGATCCCCATCGAACGCGGGCGCCAGTTGCACCGGCTGATCCCCGGCTCACGGTTCCAGGCGGTGCCCAACGCCGGCCACCTGCTGCAGGAAGACGCCCCGGAAGCCATCATCGCCGCGCTGCTGCGCTTTCTGCCCGAGGCCGGGAGCCAGGCATGAACCCACGCATCTACCTCGCCGGCTTCGACCTGTTTCGCCGCGATGCCATCGCCCGCGGCGAATACCTCAAGCGCCTGTGCCAGGCCCAAGGCCTGCAAGGCCTCTACCCCTTCGACCAGCAGGTGCCGGCCCAGCCGACACCGGAGCAGACCGCGCAACTGATCTGCCAGCAGAACATGCAGATGATCCGCGACTGCGACGCGGTGCTGGCCAACCTCAACGACTTTCGCGGCCTGGAGCCGGACTCCGGCACGGCCTTCGAAGTGGGCATGGCCATCGCCCTGGGCAAACCGGTGTGGGCCTGGTTCGAGGCGCCCGCGACCCTGCGCGAACAAGTGCCCCATGACGCCGACGGCCGCGACGCCGAAGGTTTCCTGGTGGAGGACTTCCACCTGCCGCGCAACCTGATGCTGGCCTGCACCTGGGCCGGCCACAGCCGCAGCGCCGAAGAAGCCCTGCCGCGCCTGGCCGCCTACCTCGCCCAGCAACCACCGCCCCGTCCCCTGTAGGAGCGAGCTTGCTCGCGATAAGTCTTCAAGGCCGATGCAATGCTCAAGGGCCTCATCGCGAGCAAGCTCGCTCCGACAGTGACAGATTTGGCCCCAGCGATTACGGGAGGACACGCACCATGGAAAACACCTGGCTCACCCACGCCAAACGCTTGCAGGCCCTGGCCTCCACCGGGCTGCATTTCTGCAAGGACCCGTTCGATCGCGAGCGTTACCAGGAAGTCGCCGACATCGCCCACAGCATGCTCGCGCAACTGGCCAACGTGCCCCTGGAACGCATCGCCGGCCTGGTGTCGGACTTCGCCAAACGCTACTCGACACCCCTGGTGGATGTGCGCGGCGCCTTGATCGAAGACGAGCGCATCCTCCTGGTCCGCGAACAGACCGACGGGCGCTGGGCCATGCCCGGCGGGTATGCCGACATCGGCCTGTCGGCCGCCGAGAACATCGTCAAGGAGATCCACGAAGAGGCCGGACTCAGCGTCTCGGCCCGCGCCCTCTACAGCGTCCGGCACAAGGCCAAGGGCCCCTTCACTCCCGACACCCGGGACTTCTACAAGCTGTATTTTCTCTGCGAGCGCGACGACCGCAGCGCCCCCGTGGCCGGCTCGGAAGTCAGCGACGCCGGGTTCTTCGCCCTCGACGCCCTGCCCGAACTGTCCCGCGGCCGCACCGTGGAAAGCGATATCGAAGCCGCTTTTGCCTTCCACCGCGGCGAAACCCGCCTGACCCTGTTCGATTGAGCCAATGTAAAGCGTCCTTGACACCGCGGGATCGCCTGCCTAATGTAAAGCACCCTTTACTTCAGGAGCCGGCCATGTGCGGCAAACGTTACCTCGTGGAATTCACCCTCGTCCTGCTGGCGTACCTTGTCGCCGTGGTGCTCAGCACTTACCTGCTGCCGGGCATGGACAGCAGCGCCGGGCGCATCGCGGTGTCGCTGATTCCCGTGATCCCGATGATCGCCATGGCGCTGGTGGTCATCCGCCAACTGCGGCGCTTGGATGAACTCAGCCAGCGCATCCAGCTCAACGCCCTGGGCATCGCCTTTGTCTGCACCGCGCTGATCACCTTCAGCTACGGTTTCCTGGAAATAGCGGGCCTGCCGCGACTGTCGATGTTCGCCGTCTGGCCGATCATGGGCTCGGTGTGGCTGGTGGCCACGCTCCTCGGCAACAGGCGCTACCAGTGAACAACCGCCTGCGTGAACTGCGCGCCGCGCAAGGCTGGTCCCAGGCGGAACTGGCCGCGCGCCTGGAGGTTTCAAGGCAGACCGTGAACGCCATCGAGACCGGTCGCTACGACCCCAGCCTGCCCCTGGCCTTCAAGATCGCGAAGGCCTTCGGCCTGCCCATCGAGGGCATTTTCGAGCCCCCCGAGGACTGAGCGGCCAGTGATCCAATTTGTCTCACCGGCGCACCGCTTTCGCGCCAAAGCCGGCCAATCGGCCGCGGCGGAAAGCAAAAATCCCCTGCTTGTCTATAAATCTCCTGCAGGTTGCACAGCGTCGGCCGGGCGCCCCTGACCCTGGGGGCGTTGGCACGGCGACTGCAATGGGCCTGCGTCGCTTACGCACCAGGCCACGCCTGGGCCAATCAGGGGAAGGCAGATGACGCAGAACGATCCAGGCAACGACTACCCGCTCAGCGAAGTGCCGATGCATGCGCGCAAGGGCCTGGCCTCCACGGCCATGGTGCTGCTGGGCTTCACCTTTTTCACCGCCACCATGTTCGCCGGCGGCAAGCTCGGCGTGGCCTTCAGCTTTGGCCAGATGCTCGGGGTGATCGTCCTCGGCAACCTGCTGCTGGGCCTGTACGCGGCGGGCCTGGGCTATATCGCCTTCAAGAGCGGGCTGAACTCGGTGCTGATGGGGCGCTTCTGTTTCGGCGAGGTGGGCAGCAAGCTCAGCGACCTGATCCTCGGCTTCACCCAGATCGGCTGGTACGCCTGGGGCACCGCCACCGCCGCGGTGGTGCTGGGCAAGTATTTCGAGCTGGGCCAGGGCACCGTGCTGGGGCTGATGGTGCTGTTCGGCCTGGTGTTCTGCGCCACCGCCTACGTCGGTTATCGCGGGCTGGAAATCCTCTCCTGGATCGCGGTGCCGGCCATGGCCCTGCTGCTGTTGCTGTCGATGTGGGTGGCCACGGTCAAGGTCGGCGGCCTCGATGGGTTGCTGGCCGTGGTGCCGAGCGCCAGCCTCGACCTGTCCACGGCCATCACCCTGGTGTTCGGCACCTTCGTCAGCGGCGCCACCCAGGCCACCAACTGGACGCGGTTTTCGCGCTCGGCCAGGGTCGCGGTGCTGGCCAGCCTGATCGGCTTCTTCGTCGGCAACGGCCTGATGGTGCTGATCGGGGCCTATGGCGCCATCGTCTACCAGCAGCCGGACGTGGTCGAAGTGCTGCTGTTGCAGGGCTTCGCCATGGCCGCCATGGCCATGCTCCTGCTGAATATCTGGAGCACCCAGGACAACACCATCTACAACTTCGCCGTCGCCGGCTGCAACCTGCTGCGCACCGGCCGGCGCAAGACCGTGACCCTGGCCGGCGCGGTGATCGGCACCCTGCTGGCGCTGCTGGGCATGTACGACATGCTGGTGCCCTACCTGATTCTGCTGGGCACGGTGATCCCGCCGATTGGCGGGGTGATCATGGCCGACTTCTTCTATCGCTATCGCGGCCAGTACCCGCGTCTGGCCGACAGCAAGCTGCCGGCGTTCAACTGGGCCGGCCTGGGCGCCTATGCCATCGGCACCGTGGCGGCCTTCGGCTCGCCCTGGGTCGCACCGCTGGTAGGCATCGCGGCCGCCGCCCTGAGCTACATGCTGCTGAGCAGCCTGCTCGGCGCACGCGCCACCACCGCCGCGGACATCCAGGCATGAGCCCGGGCCACGCGACGTTGCGGCCGCCGGCCCGAGCGCCGTACCCTGACCGCCTGGATTGAACAAGGAATCGCTCCGATGCTCATCATCAACGCCCGTCTGCGCAACCGCGAAGGCCTGCACGAACTGCACCTGGAGAACGGTCGCATCGCCAGCATCGCCCGGCAGACCGAAGCCCCGACCCTGGGCCCCGACGACCTCGACGCCGGCGGCAATCTGGTGGTGCCGCCCTTCGTCGAGCCGCACATTCACCTGGACGCCACCCTCACCGCCGGCGAGCCGCGCTGGAACATGAGCGGCACCCTGTTCGAAGGCATCGAATGCTGGGGCGAGCGCAAGGTCACCATCACCCAGGAAGACACCAAGGCCCGCGCCCGGAAAACCCTGCGCGCCCTCGCTGCCCACGGCATCCAGCACGTGCGCACCCATGTCGATGTCACCGACCCGGAGCTGACCGCGCTCAAGGCCATGCTCGAAGTGCGCGAGCAAAGCGCGCACCTGGTCGACATGCAGATCGTCGCCTTCCCCCAGGAAGGCATCGAAAGCTACCGCAACGGTCGCGAACTGATGGAAGAGGCCATCCTCCTGGGCGCCGACGTGGTGGGCGGTATTCCGCACTTCGAGTACACCCGCGACCAGGGCGTCAGCTCGGTAAAGTTCCTCATGGACCTGGCCGAACGTACCGGCTGCCTGGTGGACGTGCATTGCGACGAGACCGACGACCCGCACTCGCGTTTTCTCGAAGTGCTGGCCGAGGAAGCCCGCAGCCGCGACATGGGTTCGCGGGTGACCGCCAGCCACACCACCGCCATGGGTTCCTACGACAACGCCTACTGCGCCAAGCTGTTCCGCCTGCTCGGCCACTCGGGCATCAGCTTCGTCTCCTGCCCCACCGAAAGCATCCACCTGCAGGGGCGCTTCGACAGCTTCCCGAAACGCCGCGGCGTGACCCGGGTCAACGAGCTGCTGGAAGCCGGAATGAACGTGTGTTTCGGCCAGGACTCGATCGTCGACCCCTGGTACCCGCTGGGTAACGGCAACATCCTGCGGGTGCTGGAAGCCGGCCTGCACATCTGCCACATGCTCGGTTATCGCAACCTGCAGAGCGCCCTCGACCTGGTCACCGACAACAGCGCCAAGGCCCTGGCCCTGGGCGAGCGCTACGGCCTGGAAGAAGGCCGGCCGGCCAACCTGCTGATCCTGTCGGCCGACAGCGACTACGAAATGATCCGCAGCCAGGGCCTGCCGCTGTACTCGATCCGCGACGGCAAGGTGCTGATGAAACGGCAGATGGCCCAGGTCGAGCTGCCAGGTGATGCGGGTTTTGTGTAACGGCCGCTGACGTCATCGCCTTCCCTAATGAAATGGTCTCACCCCCTACCCCCTGTGAAAGCTTAGTGGCCTTCACAGGGGGTAGGGGGGTGACCATAGATGTAGCTGCTGCCGAGCCCGCGAGGCTGCGATAGACCCGCAGGGTCTCCAGCGCCCGCAAGCCCCCCCGCGAGCGTACCGCTCGATCGCAGCCTGCGGCAGCGGCTACAGCAAATTCAGCGCCGACCGGGCCGCTGCGCTAATATTCGCGACCTAACGTCATTGCCCGGAATCACTGTTCATGTCCAGCCTTGCCCCTGCCAGCCCCGTCCGGGGCTGGTCGTTCTGGTGGAAACCCGCCCTGTTCGTCCTGGTGGCGTGTGTCGGCCTCTACTTCGTCAAGTGGTCGCCCTACTACGCCAAGGCCTTTATCGCCGCCGACAGCCACAGCATCGGCGCCTCGATCATCAACGATCAGCCCTCCTCGCCTTTGAATGCCGCCCTCGCCTACGCCCAGGTGTATTTCCTGGCGATCTGGAAGGCCGCGGTGCTGGCGGTGATCCTCGGTTCGCTGCTGCAAGTGCTGATCCCGCGGGACTGGCTGCTGCGCCTGTTCGGCCGCGCCGGTTTCGGCTCGACTTTGCGCGGCGGGCTGTTCGCCCTGCCGGGCATGATGTGCTCCTGCTGCGCCGCGCCCGTGGCGGCGAGCATGCGTCGGCAGAATGTCTCTGTGGGTGCAGCGCTGGCCTTCTGGATCGCCAACCCGGTGCTCAACCCGGCGACCCTGGTGTTCATGGGCTTTGTCCTGGGCTGGGGCTTTACCGCGCTGCGGCTGGTGGCGGGCATCGTGCTGGTGCTGGGGGTGTCGCTGGTGGCCCAGCGCATCGCCCGTCCCGAGCAACTGCCGGAAGCGGCGGTGGAGGCCGTGGTCGAGGCCAGCACGGGCAATGAAGGTGCGTTCTTCAGCCGCTGGGCGCGCAGCCTGTGGCAACTGTTCTGGAGCACCATTCCGATCTATGTGCTGGCGGTGCTGGTGCTGGGCGCGGCGCGGGTCTGGCTGTTCCCCCATGTCGAGGGCGCGATTGGCGACAGCCTTTTGTGGCTGGTGCCGCTGGCGATTGTCGGCACGTTGTTCGTGATTCCCACCGCCGCGGAAATCCCCATCGTGCAGACCATGATGACCCTGGGCATGGGCACCGGCCCGGCGGTGGCCTTGCTGATGACCCTGCCGAGCATCAGCCTGCCGTCGCTTTTGATGCTGCGCAAGGATTTCGATGCGCGGGTGCTGATGACCGTGGCCGGCCTGACCATGCTGATTGGCGTGGTGTGCGGGTTGATTGGCGCGGCGTTGTTGTAACCCAAGGTTCGATGGCGTCCGCCCGGACGCCATCGCGAGCAAGCCTCGCGCCTACATGGACAGCGCAACTCCCCGTAGGAGCGAGCTTGCTCGCAATGGGGCCAAAGACCCCGCCCGCTACCGCCTCAACCGCGCTTGGCGCGCTCGCGCAAATACTCCAGCACCGCCGCCTGCTCGCCGACGAACTCGATGCGCGCGCCCTTGCTTTCGCGCTGGAAGGCATACATCGGGTCGTAATATTCCTTGAGCAAACCTTCGATCCAGGCCCGGTGCAGGTCCACGCTGCCGCTGCGGGCCTGCTCGGCCAGGGCGGCCTCCAGCAACTGGTACAGGCGCTGGTGACGCTCGCCCCCCAGGCGCTTGCGGATGTTGTTCAGGCTTTCCAGCAGGCGCTCGGAAAACCGCGCGAAGCCGTCCTCGCCATGCACCGCGACGAACTCCGCGCACAGGTCGATCACGTAGTCGCGCAGAATCCGCTCGATCCGCCCCTCCAGGCCATCCTCCAGCCAGACCATCGGGAAGCGCTGCATGCCCTGGTACAGCGGCAACGGCAAGGCGCAGCTGCCGATCATGCGGTTCTCGTCTTCCAGCACGAACCCGCCGATGCCGCGCTCGCGCTTTTTCAGGATGTCCACCGCCAGGCGGTTCTCGAAGTCGATGTTCGACGGCTGGCCGCTGGCGCGCTTGCCGAAACTGGAGCCGCGATGGTTGGCGTGGCCTTCCAGGTCCAGGCCGTTGGCCAGTTGGTTGAGCACCTCGGTCTTGCCGATTCCGGTCATGCCGCCGAGCAGGACAAAATCACACTCGGCCACCGCTCCTTCGAGGGTGTCGAGCAGGAAGGTACGCATGGCCTTGTAGCCGCCGCCGACCCGCGGGTAGTCGATGCCGGCCTCGTCCTTGAGCCACTGCTGGACGATCTGCGAACGCAGGCCGCCGCGGAAGCAGTACAGGTAGCCATCGGGGTGGGCCCGGGCGAAATCGGCCCAGGCCTGGATGCGCTCGGCCTTGATCGCCCCGGACACCAGCTGGTGCCCGAGGACGATCGCCGCCTGCTGGCCCTGCTGCTTGTAGCAGGTGCCGACCCGCTGCCGTTCGTGGTCGGTCATCAGCGGCAGGTTGACCACCCCGGGAAAGGCGCCTTTGCTGAATTCGACCGGCGCGCGGGTATCCATCATCGGCCGGTCGTTGAGGAAGATTTCGCGGTAGTCGGTGATATCGATGGGCATCAGATCACCTCGACCGCGTTGCTCTGTCGTTCCACCAGCTCACCGATCGGCGCCAGTTCCAGGCCCAGTTCGGCGGCCAGCGCGAGGAAGGCCGCATTGCCTTCCGGGGTGACGGCGATCAACAGCCCGCCGCTGGTCTGCGGGTCGCACAGCACCAGCTTGTGCAGGGCCTGGATACGCCCGAGCTTGTCGGCGTAGCTGTCGAAATTGCGCTGGGTGCCGCCCGGTATGCAGCCCTGGTCGAGGTAGTACTCGACCCCTGGCAGGCGCGGCACGCGATCGTAGTGAATGCGCGCGGTCAGGCCGCTGCCGTCGGCCATTTCCACCAGGTGCCCGAGCAGGCCGAAACCGGTGACGTCGGTCATCGCGGTCACGCCGTCGAGCTTGCCGAAACGGCTGCCGGGCTTGTTCAGGGTGCACATCCAGTCCCGGGCCAGGCCGACGTCGGCGCTGCGCAGCTTGCCCTTCTTCTCGGCCGTGGTCAGCACGCCGATGCCCAGGGGCTTGGTCAGGTACAGCAGGCAACCAGCGGTGGCGGTGTCGTTGCGCTTCATGTGGCGCTTTTCCACCAGGCCGGTCACGGCCAGGCCGAAGATCGGTTCCGGGGCGTCGATCGAGTGGCCGCCGGCCAGGGGGATGCCGGCCGCGTCGCACACCGCGCGGCCGCCGCGAATCACCTCGCGGGCGATTTCCGGCGCCAGCACGTTCACTGGCCAACCAAGGATGGCGATGGCCATCAACGGGTCGCCGCCCATGGCGTAGATGTCGCTGATGGCGTTGGTCGCGGCGATGCGCCCGAAGTCGAACGGGTCGTCGACGATCGGCATGAAAAAGTCGGTGGTCGAGACCACGCCGCGCTCTTCGTCGATGGCGTACACCGCCGCGTCGTCGCGCGAGGCGTTGCCGACCCAGAGTTTCGGGTCGAGGTTCTGCGCGCCGCTGCCGGCCAGAATCACCTCCAGGATCTGGGGAGAAATCTTGCAACCGCAACCCGCGCCGTGGCTGTACTGGGTCAGGCGAATCGGCTCGCTCATGGGGCACCTCTGTAAGTCGTGGACCGGCGATTCTAGCAGAGCGACCCGAGCAGAACGTCAAGCATCCTTTCCCTGCACTGCAGAACCAGCATCGAACGAACGCAGCCAGATAGTCAGCGAATACTCGACCCGAGGCATCGAAGGTCGTTGGTTTCCATCACCTCGATGATTGAACGAGGGCTCATCAGCCCTGTGCCAGGTGCCAGCGCCTTCGCCCTTTCTTCGCGCACAACGCCTAGGAGGTGCTGTGCAACGTCCTGACCGAAAAGACAGCTTATGGGTAGGTTTTGCCTTTATTTCAATCAGCTACTTCAAGTTGGTACAACATATGTAAACGTTTGCGCGGTCAACCTTCGAGAGCTTTCGCCGCCAGTTCGGCCAGGCCGGGCCACTCGGGCTTCAGAACTGCACGAACAGGGACTTTCAATGCACATACCTTCCTCCCCTCCGCGTCCCGCCACACCTTGGTTGTTTCCTTACTACTAAGCGCCGTTACAGGACTACTCAGCGCTTCCGCCCAGGCCGAGGAAAAACCCCTCGACGACTCGGCCCAGGGCGAGAGCCTGAGCCTTGCCGCCGCGCCGGCGAAACCAGGCCCCTACCTGTCGGACTGGTACAACCAGGACCTGACCCTGATCGGCAGCAAGGACATCAGTTTCGGCCCGCAGCCGGCCGACGATATCTACCTGGAATACGAGTACTTCGGCCGCAAGGGGCCGTTCGAGCTGTACGGCTACATCGACATCCCGAAGATCTTCAACATCGGCAACAGCCACGATAAAGGCGTGTGGGACCACGGCTCGCCGGTGTTCATGGAGCACGAGCCGCGGATCTCCATCGACTACCTGGCCGGACGCAGCCTGGCCATCGGCCCGTTCAAGGAGTGGTACGTGGCCTTCGACTGGATCTACGACCACGGCAGCAACAGCGCCAACCGCGCCAATACCCTGTACAGCGGCCTGGGCACCGACATCGACACCCATTCGCGGGTCAACCTGTCGGCCAATTTCTACGGGCGCTACCAGTGGGAAAACTACGGCGCCAGCAATGAATATTCCTGGGACGGCTACCGCGCCCAGCTCAAGTACATCGTACCCATCAGCAAGTTCGGCAACGGCGCCTCGCTGACCTATATCGGCTTCACCAACTTCGATTTCGGCTCGGACCTGCACAAGGACAACCCGGCCCGCACCGCCAACGCCACGGTGGCCACCAACGTGCTGCTGTATTCCTTTACCCACCTGCGGTTCACCCTGGTCGGCCGTTACTTCCACAACGGCGGCAACTGGCAGGACGGCAGCGAGCTGAATTTCGGCGACGGCGATTTCCGCGCCCGCTCCAATGGCTGGGGTTACTACGCCGGCATCGGTTACCAGTTCTGATCACTCAAGCAATGGAGGCTTTCATGCACGCGATAACCCGTCTTTCCCTTTCCGTGGGCCTGGCCTGCGGCGCCCTGCTCGCTTCGACGGCCTGGGCCGTCGAGGCCCCGGCGACCCCGATCAAACCCAAGGTGATGCTGATCACCATGTTCGCCCCCGAGGCCCAGCACTGGATCGAGCGCCTGGAACTGAAACAGGAAGTGCGCGTACCGGGGCTGTCGGCGGAGTACCCGGCGATCCGTTGCAATACCAGGGACGTCTGCCTGCTGGTCACCGGCATGGGCCAGACCAACGCCGCGGCCTCGACCCTGGCACTGGCGCTGTCGCCGAAATTCGACCTGCGCAAAAGCTACTTCCTGGTCGCCGGGATCGCCGGCATCAGCCCTAAACACGGGACCATCGGCACCACCGCCTGGGCCCATTACCTGGTGGAATTCGGTACCCAGTGGGAACTGGATTCGCGGGACGCGCCCAAGGACTGGCCGACCGGCTACCTGGGCATCAATACCAAAGGCCCGAACGAGAAACCGCCGCTGGACTACAAGACCGAAGTCTTCGAACTCAACCCGAAACTCCAGGCCAAGGCCTTCGCCCTGTCGCGTCGGGTAAGCCTGAGCGAAAGCAAGGAGTCGGCGGCCTGGCGCCTCAAGTACCCAACGGCCCCGGCCAACCAGCCGCCGGTGGTGACCCAGTGCGACACCCTGGCGGGCAACACCTGGTTCTCCGGTACGCGCCTGAGCGAGCGGGCCGAGGTCTGGACCCGCCTGCTGACCGACAACAAGGGCGAGTACTGCACCACCCAGCAGGAAGACAACTCGACCTACGAAGCCCTGCTGCGCGCCAGCCGCGAAGGCCGGGTGGACGTGCAGCGGCTGGCGGTGGTCCGCGCCGGCTCCGACTTCGACCGCCCCGAGCCGGGCGGCAGCGAGGTCGACAACCTGCTCAAGTACGCCGACCAGGGCGGTTTTGTCCCGGCCCAGGAAAACCTCTATCGCACCGGCAACCCGCTGGTGCAGGACATCCTGAAGAACTGGTCGGCGTGGGAGAAAGGCGTGCCGGGGGCGTAAACCAACCTGTAGCCGCTGCCGCAGGCTGCGATCGACCCGAAGGGGCGTGGCGATCTTGCGATTGTTGAGGTCCTTCGGAGTTTATGTTGAGGTCCTGCGGACCTATCGCAGCCTTCGGCAGCGGCTACACAAAGCCGTGCCAGCCTGCTGATTCAGGCAGATTGGCCACCCTTACGGCAGCAAAATCACCTTCTCGCCACTGCCCTTGTTCACCTCCTGATAACGCTCGGCGCCCTGCTCCAGCGGCGATTCGAACAGCCCCTGCGGCAATGGCAATAGCCCCTCATCGAAGAACCGGCCGAACTGCTCGAGCATGGCCGCGCAGGCCTGCACGCCGTACAGCAACGAGTTGATCCCGACCACCGAACCGCCCTTGCGATACAGGCCCAGGGCCGGCAGTTGCACATGGCCGTCCACCGGCGCGGCGATGATGCCGATGCGGCCGAACGGCGCCAGGGCCGCGACCGAGGCCGGCAGCCAGAAACCGGTGGTGTCGAAGATCACCTCGGCGCCGCCGGCGAACACCTCGTTGACCTGCGCCCCGAGGTCTTCCGGCTGGTCCAGTTGCAAGGCCTGGAACCCTTGCGCCTGCAAGGCCTTGACCTGCTCCGGGCGCCGCGCGGCGGCCAGCACCCTGGCCCCGCGAACCTTCGCCAGGGCCAGGGCGGCGCTGCCCACCGCCCCGCCGCCAATCACCAGCAACGTGGTGCCGGCGCTTACCCCGCTGCGTTCCAGGGCATCCCAGGCAGTGGTGTAAGGCACGCCCAGGCTGGCGGCCTGGGCGAAGCTCAGCTGCGCCGGCTTGTGCGCCACGCCCTTGGCCGACAGCGCCACGTACTGGGCATGGGAGCCGTCCGCATAGAACCCCAGCTCCTTGCCGGTGCCCCAGACCTCCTGCCCCACCCACTCCTGCGGCCCCTCCACCACCACCCCGGCAAAGTCCCGCCCGGGAATGCGCGGCAAGGTGGTGTAGGGAAAACGCCCGAGCACATTTTTCACATCGCTGGGGTTGAGGCCGGCGGCCTTGATCCGCACCAGCACCTGATCGGCGGCCGGCACCGGGGTCGGCACCTCGACGTAGTGCAGCGACGAGAGATCGCCGGTCTTGGAAAATTGCAGGGCGTGCATAAGCGCCTCCATGAACAGGAATATATAAAAGAATCGAAAGGCCTCAGGACAACCAGCTGCTCACCAGCTGCCGGCCCATGGGCCACAGCTGTTCGCCGGCGAGCATGCCGAGCAGCCCGACCAGGGCGATGGCCGGCGGCGCCGGCGAGCGAAAATTCAGCGCGCCATAAAGCAGGCCGACGCCGAGACCGATGGCCAGGGAGATGAGGTAATGCATGACGAACTCCAGGCAGTGCGCCGCGCCAGAGCGGCGACGATTGGGCATGCCGGGAGTCTAGGGAACGCTGAACCGGGCAACCGGCCAAGCACTTCAGGATTTCGGCCAATCTGTGGGTATGAACGAGTAAGAGCGAAGCCTGGCTGCGATGGCCCCGACGTGGAATGTCTGGCATACCGCGTTATCGTTCATCGCGAGCAAGCTTCGCTCCTACGGGATTGCAGCGCCCACACACAATGGATGCCTGTACGCAAAGCAAAGCCCCGTAGCCGCTGCCGAGCCGCGCGAGGCTGCGCAGCAGGCGCAAAGCCTGAGAATGCAGTGGGTCTGGATAAACGCGGTGACCCGGTCGCAGCCTCGCAGCGCTCGGCAGCGGCTACAGGGATGACAGGCACTCAGGCGCGGGCTTCCCCGGCCGCGTATTGCGACGGGGCCAGCCCCAGCTCGCGGCGGAACATGTCGCTGAAACTGCCGGGGGAATACCCCAGCTCACGGGCGATGGTGCCAACCGGCACGCCCTGGATCAGCTCGGCGGCGGCCGTGGCCAGCTGCACCTGGCGGCGCCACTCGGCGAAGCCCATGCCCAGGCCATCCTTGAACAGCCGCGCCAAGGTGCGCACGCTGGCGCCCGCCGCCTCGGCGTGGCGTTCGAAAGGAATGTCCAGGGAAGGCGCGGCCATCACCGCCTGGCAGAGGCTGATCAGGCGCCGGTCGGAACTGTCCGGCAGCACGATCTTCAACCGCGAGCGCCGGGCGCGCTTGAGCTCCAGCAGGGCCAGGCCCACCAGCGCGTCGTAATACTCCGGCTGCGGCGCGCCGTCATGCTCCACCAGGCGCACGATCAGCTCGCGCAGCAGGTTGTCCACCTGCAACACCTGCACCTGGCTGTCGAGGGTCGCCGCCAGGCACGGGCGCAGATAGATATTGCGCATCTGCAGGTCGGTGACCACGCGGATCCCGTGGGGCACGCCCGGCGGCAGCCACACCGCCCGTTGCGGCGGCACCACCAGCGCCTCGTTCGGCGTCTCGACCCACATCACCCCGCTCATGGCATACAGCAGCTGCCCCCAGGCGTGTTCGTGGGGCTCGATGAACAGGCCGCGCGGATAGGTGCGCGCCAGGGGTTGCAGCGGTACGTCGGTGTCGCTGAGGTCGGGAGGTGCGGCAAGGGCCATGGCCGGGCTTCGTCGTCAAGCAAGGGGGGGCCATGGTAACCCCGCCGATCCGCCTGGAAAACCGCGAGAAAACATCCGAACGGGCGCCGCAGCGACAGGCAATAACCCGTTCGAATGCCTGCCCGACCACTGCCCGACCGCTGATACCCTTGCTCGACAATCCGAGTGAATTTTTCCCTGCCCGCGCGGGTCACTAAACCATCACAGGGAGGATTGATAGCTCTATGAACAACGCAAAACTTTTCGTCATCGAATACACCCTGCACGGCACCCCCAAGTCCTTCATCATCCGCTCGGAGAAGATGGACAACGCCGAGGCGTGGCACTGGGCAAGCTGCGACGCCGGTGTCGGCCGCATCGGCCGCTTCGGCCTGGAACGGGTGAAAAAGACCAGCAAGCCCCTGGCGGAAAAATTCGGTATCGAGAACGTCACCTGGCGACCGTCGACCTGACCTCGCCTTCCTCTTGCGGCAGGCTCCCGGACACCTTGCCGGGCACCACGCCCGGCAAGGTGCCCGGATTAAAGGTGCCCAGATTAAAGCTGCCCGGGTTCAAGCCATGGCCCGGCCGCAGGTGGCCCTGCTCCCTTCAAATCGCCAATTGACCTTTCGCCAGACCTCGATTACCGCGATCGTCCTGGGCGCTCCAGCTCATCGCCTCGCTCATCGATCCGCTGCGGGACCACACCTGTAACGGCGCTCGTCGACGCCCTGGCGCCTCGTTCCCCCACGCCCCGAGTGAATCGCCGTTGTACTATCGCCAGCCCCTGCTGGCGTGTTATTTCATCGCTGGCCGCCCCTCCCCCCACCGACAGGACGTCATCATGCGCAAGGATTACCTGGCTTTTTTCATCTCGCTGTTCCTGTCGCGGCTGGCGGATCAAATCCTGCTGTTCATCGTGCCGCTGGTGGTGTTCCAGGCCACCAGCAGCGCGTCCTGGGCCGGGCTGGCGTTTTTCGTCGAATCGCTGCCGCGCTTTCTCGCGTTTCCGCTGTGCGGGGCCCTGTGCGACAAGTTCTCGCCCATCCGCATCCTGCACATCAGCCAGGTCTACCGGGCGCTGCTCTGCGTGCTGGCGGTGCTGCTCCACGGGGTCTTCGGCGGCATCGCCTGGGTAGTGGTGCTGTCGGCGCTGTGCGGGGTGCTGACCACCCAGGGCATCATGGCCCGCGAGGTGCTGATGCCGCATGTCTTCCAGCACTACAGCTACACCAAGACCCTGTCCTACTCGCAGATCGCCGACCAGACCGGGCTGGTGCTCGGGCCACTGGTGGCGGCGCTGCTGCTGGAGGTCTGGGCCTGGCACTGGGTGGTGCTGTGGATCGCCGGGCTGTTCCTGCTGGCCGACCTGAGCATGCTGGCGTGGCAACGCTTGAGCCGCGTCACCCTGGAGGTGTTCGAACAGCATCAGGACATCTGGCTGCAGCCTTTGCGCATCGCCTTCGGGCATATCCGCGAGCTGGCGGAGCTGAAGAAGATCATCACCCTGGCCGTGGGGGTCAATCTGATCGTCGGGGTCACCCTGGCCACCTCGGCGGCCATGGTGATCGGCCAGTACAGCGCCGGCAAGGACGACTACGCCGGGCTGCAGGCGGCCGGCGCGCTGGCCACCATCCTGATCCTGTTCTTTCTCGCCCGGGTGGCGCTGCCCCTGCGGGTGCTGGGTAGCGTGGCCTATTCGACAATCGCCGCGGGCGCCTTCATCAGCGCCCTGAGCCCGAACCTGGCCGGCTATGTACTGGGCTTCCTGCTGATCGTCGGCTTCGACAAGATGTTCAACATCTATATCCGCAGCACCCGGCAGCGGGTGATTCCACCCCGGGATTTCGGCAAGACCGTGGGCGTGATCACCCTGCTCAACAACCTGTCGCAACCCCTGGCCGGCTTGCTGGTGGCGTTGCTGGCCGCACCGTTGGGCACACAACGGGTGATCCTGGTACTGGCCGTGCTGACCACCATGCTGGGCGTGGCGGCCTTGTGGTGGTTCGCCAAGGCACGCAGCCCCCTCGCCGCCTCGATCCTCGAGGCCGACCAGGAGGCTGGCAGTTGAACGTGGAGCCGCCTGGCTCCACTGCGTTCGCACCGTGCTAGCGCAAACGCTCAGTGATGCGCGCCCTTGGCGCAATCGCAGCCTTCGGTAGAGGCGCAGGGTTCGCCGTTGGCGTGGTGGCTGGCGCAGGCCTGGCAGCAGTAGTGCTTGCCGTGACGCACAATGGCATGGGCGCCGACCTTGCAGGTGCAGCCCGGACAGGCACAAGTCTCGTTGGACATGGGGTGACTCCTCTGTGGTGGTCGTCGACGACGCGGATGTTGCCGCGTCTCTAGCAGTGTAGTGGCTGCCCGTCGCCGCCATTGGCCCCTGGTCGCGGCGGCTTCAGTTCCAGCCTTCCAGGCGCAAGGTCGCCCGCACCAGGCGCTGCTCTTCGTTTTCGATCTCCCGCAGGTTGTCGCAGAGGCCCTGGATATGCGCGATGGCGGCCTTGCGCGCCTGTTCCGGCAGGCGGCCGGTGACGGCGTTGTAGAGCCGCGCGTGCTGGCGGTCGATCTGGCGCTTCTGCGCCTGGCGGTGGTAGAGGTTGTTGACCGAGGCGAACACCGAATTGAGCAGCAGGTCGGTCAGCGAGCGCAGGGTCTGCACCAGCACCGGGTTGTGCGAGGCCTCGCAGATCGCCAGGTGGAAAGCGTGATCCAGGCGCGCGTGGGCCGAGGCATCAAGGGCCTGGTCGTGGGCGTCCAGCAGCGCCTGATAGGCGCGGCCGATCAGCACGAAATCGGCCTCGGTGCCGCGCAACGCCGCCAGCCGCGCCGACTCGCCTTCCAGCAGGCTGCGCACTTCGAACAGGTCGTAGAGGGTGCGCGGCTGGGAGCTGAACAGATGCATCAGCGCCGAGGTCGCGCCCTGCGCCGACAGTTGAGCGACAAACGAGCCCTTGCCCTGTTCGGTTTCGATGATGCCCCGCGCCCGCAGCAGCTTCAGGCCCTCGCGCAAGGCCGTGCGCGACACGCCGAGTTTTTCCGTGAGGCGCCGCTCCGAGGGCAGCAGCTGGCCGGTCTTGAGCACGCCGTCGACGATCAGGCGCTCGATGCGTTCACACACCACATCCGCCACCTGGTGCCGGCCCGAATCGCTCCTGTGCATGCGCCCTCCACTGGTATGACCAGCTGTGAAAAAAAAACCCGATCAAACGGACCGCCAGGCCATCCTGCTGATATGCCTGGCTTTTTATAAAAAAACCGGCATCGACGACAAAACAAACTGGTTCGACCAGCGTTCGGCCCCGTGGACAGTAAGGCCAGCCGGGCCAATGATGCAACTGAGCGGCCCAGCCAGCCGAGCGCCCATAAAAACAACTCAGGGTCGTTAGCCACCCATGAATATCCTCTACGACGAACGCGTCGACGGCGCGCTGCCCAGCGTCGATAAAGCGGCATTGCTCCAAGCGCTGCGCCAGCGCCTGCCCGACCTCGACCTGCTGCACCAGACGGAAGACCTCAAGCCCTACGAATGCGACGGCCTCTCGGCCTATCGCACCACGCCGATGCTGGTGGCCCTGCCGCGGCATATCGAGCAGGTGCAGGAGCTGCTGCGGATCTGCCATGAACGGCGCGTGCCGGTGGTCGCCCGGGGGGCCGGCACCGGCCTCTCCGGTGGCGCCCTGCCCCTGGAACAGGGCGTGCTGCTGGTGATGGCGCGCTTCAACCAGATCCTGCATATCGACCCCGCCGCCCGCACCGCGCGGGTCCAGCCCGGGGTGCGCAACCTGGCGATCTCCCAGGCCGCCGCGCCGTTCGGCCTGTACTACGCCCCCGATCCGTCCTCGCAGATCGCCTGCTCGATCGGTGGCAACGTCGCGGAAAACGCCGGCGGCGTGCATTGCCTGAAATACGGCCTGACCGTGCACAACCTGCTCAAGGTGGAGATCCTCAGCGTCGAAGGCGAACGCCTGACCCTGGGTAGCGACGCCCTGGACGCCCCCGGTTTCGACCTGCTGGCGCTGTTCACCGGCTCCGAAGGCCTGCTCGGGATCATCACCGAAGTCACGGTCAAGCTGCTGCCCAAGCCGCAACTGGCCAAGGTGCTGCTGGCGGCCTTCGACTCGGTGGAAAAAGCCGGCCGTGCGGTGGCCGATATCATCGCCGCCGGCATCATCCCCGGCGGCCTGGAAATGATGGACAACCTGGCGCTCCGCGCCGCCGAGGACTTCATTCACGCCGGTTACCCGGTGGACGCCGAGGCCATCCTGTTGTGCGAGCTGGACGGTGTCGAAGCCGATGTCCACGACGATTGCGACCGGGTCCGCGCGGTGCTCGAACGGGCCGGCGCCACCGAGGTCCGCCAGGCCCGCGACGAAGCCGAACGGGTGCGTTTCTGGGCCGGGCGCAAGAATGCTTTCCCGGCGGTGGGCCGGCTGTCGCCGGACTATTACTGCATGGACGGCACCATTCCGCGCCGCGCACTGCCGGGGGTGCTCAAGGCCATCGCCGCGCTGGCCGCCGAATACCAGCTGCGGGTGGCCAATGTGTTCCATGCCGGCGACGGCAACATGCACCCGTTGATCCTGTTCGACGCCAACCAGCCCGGCGAACTGGACCGCGCCGAAGCCCTGGGCGGCAAGATCCTCGAACTGTGCGTGGCGGTCGGCGGCAGCATCACCGGCGAACACGGGGTCGGCCGGGAGAAAATCAACCAGATGTGCGCCCAGTTCAACAGCGACGAGCTGACCCTGTTCCACGCGGTCAAGGCGGCCTTCGACCCCGGCGGCCTGCTCAACCCCGGCAAGAACATCCCGACCCTGCACCGCTGCGCCGAATTCGGCGCCATGCATGTGCACGCCGGACAATTGCCCTTCCCCGAGCTGGAGCGTTTCTGATGACGGCACTCGCGGATAACGACGCCAGCGGCGAACTGCTGGAACAGGTCGGGCAGGCGCTGGCCGGCAATACCCCGCTGCTGATCCAGGGCGGCAACAGCAAGGCCTTTCTCGGGCGGATGAGTGCTGGAGAAGTGCTCGACACCCGCGGCCATCGCGGCATCGTCAGCTACGACCCGACCGAGCTGGTGGTGACGGTCCGCGCCGGCACGCCGCTTGCGGAACTGCTGGCCACGCTGGACGCCGCCGGGCAAATGCTGGCCTGCGAACCGCCGGCCTTCGGCGACGGCGCCACGGTCGGCGGCATGGTCGCCACCGGCCTGTCCGGCCCGCGGCGGCCCTGGGCCGGCTCGGTGCGCGACTTCGTCCTCGGCAGCCGGGTAATCACCGGCACCGGCAAGCTGTTGCGCTTTGGCGGCGAGGTGATGAAAAACGTCGCCGGCTACGACCTCTCGCGTTTGCTGGTGGGCAGCTACGGTTGCCTGGGGGTGCTCACCGAGGTGTCGCTCAAGGTCCTGCCCAAACCGCGCCAGTGCCTCAGCCTGAGCCTGGAAATGGACAGCGTCAAGGCCCTGGCCCGGCTCGCCGACTGGGGCCAGCAACCGCTGCCCATCAGCGCCGCCAGCCATGACGGCCAGCGCCTGCGCCTGCACCTGCGCCTGGAAGGCGGCGAAGGTTCAGTGGCCGCGGCCCGCGACCGCCTGGGTGGCGAGCCGTTGGCGGCCGATTACTGGGCCAACCTCAACGAACAACGCCTGGCATTCTTCGACGAAGGCCTGCCGTTGTGGCGCCTGTCGCTGCCCAATAACACGGGACTTCTGGAGCTGCCCGGCCAGCAGTTAATAGATTGGGCCGGGGCCCAGCGCTGGCTGAAATCCGCGGCGCCCGCGGAGCGCATCCGCGACCTCGCCAGCCGCGTCGGCGGCCATGCCACCTGCTACAGCCACGGCCTGGTGGACAGCCCGTTCCAGCCGCTGCCGGCGGTGCTGCTGCGCTACCACCGCCAGCTCAAGGCGCAACTGGACCCGCAAGGGATCTTCAACCCCGGCCGGCTCTACGCCGAGCTCTGAACGCAGACCCCGAGCATGCAAACCACCTTGAGCGAACAGGCGCGCCAGCTGCCCCGCGCCGCGGAGGCCGAGAGCATCCTGCGCACCTGTGTGCACTGCGGTTTCTGCAACGCCACCTGCCCCACCTATCAGTTGCTGGGCGATGAGCTGGACGGACCGCGGGGGCGCATCTACCTGATCAAGCAGGTCCTGGAAGGCCACGAGGCCACGGCCAAGACCCAGCTGCACCTGGACCGTTGCCTGTCGTGCCGCAACTGCGAAACCACCTGCCCGTCCGGGGTGGATTACCACAACCTGCTGGACATCGGCCGCGCCGTGGTCGATGCCGCCGTGCCCCGGCCCCTCGGCCAGCGCCTGCTGCGCCAGGGCCTGCGCGCCCTGGCGCCGAACCCGGCGCTGTTCAAGGCGCTGCTCGGCACCGGCGCCACCTTGCGTCCGTGGCTGCCCGAGGCCGTGCAAGGCAAGCTGCCGCGCCAGGTCCAGCCGGCCAAGGCGCGTCCGACCACGGCCCACGCGCGGCGTGTCTTGCTGCTGGAAGGCTGCGTGCAAGCGAGCCTGTCGCCCAACACCAATGCGGCGACGGCGCGGGTCCTCGACCGTCTGGGCATCGCCGTGCAAACCGTGAGCGAGGCCGGCTGCTGTGGCGCCGTGGATTACCACCTGGACGCCCAGGAGGCCGGCCTGGAGCGGGCGCGGCGCAATATCGACGCCTGGTGGCCGCACCTGGAAAACGGCGCCGAAGCCCTGGTGCAGACCGCCAGCGGCTGCGGCGCCTTTATCAAGGATTACGGCCACCTGCTGGCCCACGACCCGCGTTATGCCGCCCGCGCCGAGCGGGTCAGCGCCCTGGCCAGGGACCTGGTGGAAGTGCTGCGCGACGAACCGCTGGAACAGTTGCACGCCCACAGCGACCAGCGCCTGGCCTTCCACTGCCCGTGCAGCCTGCAACACGCGCAGAAACTCGGCGGCGCGGTGGAGGCCGTGCTTAAGCGCCTGGGCTTCGAGCTCACCGAGGTGCCCGACAGCCACCTGTGCTGCGGTTCGGCAGGCACCTATTCGCTGACCCAGCCCGAGCTGGCGCGGCAACTGCGCGACAACAAGCTCAATGCCCTGGAAAGCGGCCGGCCCGAAGTCATAGCCACCGCCAATATCGGCTGCCAGACCCACCTCGACGGCGCCGGGCGTACCCCGGTGCGGCACTGGATCGAACTGGTCGAGGCCGCCCTGCCACCCCTGAATGCTTCCCATCAATCAGCTACGCCCTGAAAGGAGCACGCCATGCACAGCAAAGCCGTACTGGGCCAGCGCGAAGTCCAGCGCATCCTGATCGCCGCGCGGGACGAGGCCGAGCGCAACCAATGGGCGGTGAGCATCGCCATTGTCGACGACGGCGGCCATCCGCTGGCCCTCGAACGCCTGGACGGCTGCGCGCCGGTCAGCGCCTACATCGCCGTGGAAAAGGCCCGCACCGCGGCCCTCGGCCGACGCGAGTCCAAGGGTTATGAAGAGATGGTCAATGGCGGGCGCACGGCGTTTCTCTCGGCGCCCCTGCTGACCTCGCTGGAAGGCGGCGTGCCGGTGGTGTTCGACGGCCAGGTGATCGGTGCGGTCGGGGTGTCCGGGGTCAAGTCCGGGGAGGATGCCCAGGTGGCGCGGTTCGCTGCCCAGGCGCTGGATTGAAGCTTGGGCCGGCCGGCCTGGGTTTGAGGACCGCTGCGCGGTCCATCGCGAGCAAGCTTCGCTCCTACAGAAGCAGGAGCGGGCTGGCCAATCCTTCGGCTCACATCACCAACTGCGCAATCAGCCAGGCGTTGGCGCCGCTGATAACGGCGAACAGGCTCCAGGCGAGGATGCGGGTCGGCCAGCGGTTGACGAACACGCCCATCAACCGCGGGTCGCTGGTCATGCGGATCAGCGGGTAGAGGGCGAATGGCAGTTGCAGGCTGAGCACCACCTGGCTCAGCACCAGCAGCTGGCCGACCGCGCCGTCGCCCATCAGCCACACGCCGACGAACGCCGGCACCAGCGCCAGGCCGCGGGTGATCAGGCGCCGCTGCCAGCACGGCAGGCGAAGGTTCAGGTAGCCCTCCATGATTACCTGGCCGGCGATGGTGCCGGTGAAGGTCGAGCTCTGCCCCGAGGCCAGCAAGGCCACGCCGAACAGCACGCTGGCCAGCGCCCCGCCCACCAGCGGGTCGAGCAGGTGATAGGCGTCCTGCAACTCCACCACCTCGGTGTGCCCGGTGCCGTGGAAGGCCGCGGCGGCGAGGATCAGGATCGCCGCGTTGACCAGCAGCGCCAGGGCCAGGGAGCCGATGGTGTCGATGCGCGCCAGCTTGATCGCATCCCGCCGGCTGGCCTCGTCCCGGCCCACCAGACGGGTCTGCACGATGGAGGTGTGCAGGTACAGGTTATGCGGCATTACGGTGGCGCCGAGGATGCCGATCGCCAGGTACAGCGGCGCGGCTTCGCTGATCGCCGCCAGCGACGGCGTGAAGCCTCGCGCCACATCCGGCCAGTACGGCTTGATCAACAGCAGCTCGACGAAAAAGCACAGGCCGATGGTGCCCACCAGCACCAGCATGATCGCCTCCAGGCGGCGGAAGCCGCGGTTCTGCAGGGCGAGAATCAACAGGGTGTCGAAGGCGGTGATGACAATCCCGGTGGTCAGCGAAACCCCGAGCAACAGGTGGAACGCCAGGGCGCACCCCAGGACCTCGGCAAGGTCGGTGGCGATGATCGACACCTCCGCCAGCAGCCACTGGGTGCGCGCCGTGCGGGTGCTGTAGCGCTGCCGGCAAAGCTGCGCCAGGTCGCGCCCGGTGGCGATGCCCAGGCGCGAACACAGGCATTGCACCGCCATACCCGCGAGGCTCGCCAGCAGCACCACGAACAGCAGGTTGTAGCCATAGCGCGAGCCGGCCTCGATGGCGGTGGCCCAGTTGCCCGGGTCCATATAGCCGATGGAAATCAGCAGGCCGGGGCCGGCGAAGCGCAGGAGGCGCTTGAACAGCGGCGCGCTGGGATCGACAACGATAGTGCCGGCGACTTCCGGCGGGCAGAACGGTGCAGTACCGATTTTGGGGAGGGTGAATTTCACGCGGGCATCCGGAAGGCTGGAACGGTGGCCCAGCTTAGACGTTTCAGCGAACCGGCCCAAGCCTTGATAGCGCCCTGCCCCGGCCTTTTGCAGCCTGCCTCTGTAGGTGCGAAGCTTGCTCGCGATAGCGGCATATCAGTCACCACAACAGATGAGCCGGCCCCTTTTCCCAAACCTTCACGCACCGACCGACCGCTCCTACAGCCTCCGTATTTTCAGGCATGATGCGAGGCAGCCATCCGCGGAGCAGCGCCATGAACACTCCAGCCCACCCCACTGTCGCCCTGGCGATGCGTTCGTATTCCGGGCAGGTCGAGCTGCACCATCACGATTTTCCGCAGATCGTGCTGCCGCAGTCAGGGGCGATGCAGATCGAGGTGGATGGCCGTGGTGGCAAGGTCGACGCCAGCCAGGGCGTGGTGATTGCGCCGGGCGCCCGGCATAGCTTCCTGGCCGAGCGCCGTAATACCTTTCTGGTGCTCGACCTGGATAGCCCCGACACCGAGCAATCTCTGGCCGATACCCGCTTCTTCACCATCGACCCGCAGATCCGCCACCTGCTCGGCTATGCCAGCCACAGCGGTGCCTTGCTCACCTCTTCCAGCCCGGTCGCCAGCGCCTGGAGCGCCCTGCTGCTGGCCTGCCTGGCCCGCCCGACGCCGAGCGCGCCGCAGCGCCAGACGCTGGTGCGGGCCCTGACCTACATCGAGCAACACCTGGGCAGCCCGCTGAGCGCCCGCGCCATTGCCCAGGCCGCGGGGGTCAGCGAGCGCAGCCTGTACCTGCTGTTCGAGCGGGACATGCACAGCACGCCTTTCGCCTACATTTCGACCCTGCGCCTGGACCGCGCCATCGACCTGCTCGGCCGTACCCTGCTGCCCATCAGCGAGATCGCCCAGCGGGTCGGCTACGCCGATCAGAGCGCCCTGACCCATGCGTTGAAGAAGGCGCGCAACCTGACCCCGGCGGCCCTGCGCAAGGCCACTCGCGACGCCCAGGCGCAGGCTGCGACAAGAGTTCGGCAGGCCTGATCAATACCGCCCTCGCGGCAGCTTCTATGCTGGCCACACCGCCCTTGCCTCGGTGTGCCTATGACCGCCATCCACTCAACCCGCCTCGCCCCCTCCCGCAGCGGAGCCGCCACCGCCATCGGCATGATCGCGGTGTTCCTCTGGTCATGCCTGGCGCTGCTGACCACCCTCACCACCGGCATTCCACCCTTCCAGTTGCTGGCCCTGAGCTTCGCCGTGGCCTGCGGCGCCAGCCTGGTATTGCTCGGCTTGCGGGGACGCGCCGGCTTTCGTGGCTGGCGCCAGCCCTGGCCGGTGTGGGTCCTGGGGTTCGGCGGGATCTTTGCCTACCACGCGCTGTATTTCTTCGCCCTGAAAGCCGCGCCGGCCGCCGAGGCCAGCCTGATTGCCTATCTCTGGCCGTTGCTGATCGTGTTACTGGCGGCCCGGGCCGACGGCGAACCGCTGCGCGGCCGGCAACTGACAGGTGCCTTGCTGGGGCTGGCCGGCACCGCGTTCATTATGCAGCAGCGCGCTGCCAGCCAGGTCGGCGCGACGCCGATCGCGGGTTATCTGGCGGCGTTCGGCTGCGCCCTGGCGTGGTCCGGCTACTCGGTGCTCAACCGCCGTTTCAGCGCCGTGCCCAGCAGCCTGATCGGTGGCATCTGCGGGCTAGTGGCGCTGGCCGGGCTGCTCTGCCACCTGATGTTCGAAAGCCCGGTGCAACCGGACCTCAAGCAATGGCTGGCGATCCTCGGCCTGGGGCTGGGCCCGGTCGGCCTGGCCTTCTTCGCCTGGGACCACGCCACCAAACACGGCAACCTGGCCACGCTCGGCGCACTGTCGTACCTGGCGCCGTTGATCTCCACCCTGCTGCTGATCGTCATCGGGCAAAGCGCGGCCAGTGTATGGCTGCTGGTGCCGGCGCTGCTGATCATCACCGGGGCGGTGCTGGCGACTTCGGGGGCCCGTTCTGCCCATGGCGACGAGCGAAAACTGTCACGCCGATAAGCGCCACGAAGGCCGCTCCCGCGCCCTTTTATCCGAAATTTCGCGCCACCGCACATCCCGCTGGAGTACCCCGCGACAGCCGTGGGAAGATGCGCGCCCCAACGCGCTCATTCTGGAGAATCTGCATGTCCCTGTTCGGTAAACACGCCGCGGTCCTGGTCCTGGCGGCGCTGGCCGGCTTCAGTGCCCTGGAGGTGTCCGCGGCCCAGCCGACGAACAACAAGGCCAAGGTCGAGACCGTCTCGATGCTCGGCGGCAAGTTCAAGTTCAGCCTGCCCAAGGGCTTTATCGCCAACCCGCTGCCGGCCGGCGACGAAGCCAGCGGCACCGCCGGCGCCACCGGCACTATGTACACCAACGCCAGCACCAAGACCGTGGTCATCGCCGCGCAGAACCTGATCCCCGATGCGGTGCAGGCCAAGGACAACGACGCACAGTTCCTCGACAGCGCGGTGTCGGGTTTCCTCTCGCAACAGGCGGCGGCCCTGCCGGACTTCAGCAAGCAGAGCGAAAAAAGCATGACCCGCGGCGGCCTCGGCCTGCGCCAGATCGACAGCACCGCGACCCAGGGCGGCGGCATGACCCAGAGCTCCACCCTGCTGGCCGGCTCGGGTAACCGCATGGCGGTGGTGCAGGTGATTTCGCGGATCGGCGACAAGACCAATCACGACAAGCTGGTCAGCCAGATCGTCGGCAAGTAAGCGCAGCGGCACAGCGGCCGCGGCGGGTTCACGGCTTCAAGGGTTGAGGCTGAGCAACCAGCGGTTCAGGTCCTGGAGCTCGGTGTCGCTGATGGTGTGACCGATGCCCGGGTAGGCATGGAATTGCGGAGCCAGGCCCAGGCCGCGCAACAGGCTGTCGGCCTCGGAGCCGTCGCTGTAAGGCAGGCGCATGTCCGCGGTGCCATGGGCGATGAAGATCGCCAGCCGCTCCAGGCCCGCGCCGCTCTTGAGCTGCGAGCGCAGCACCGGCAGGATCTTCCCGCTCAGGGCGGCGATCCCACGGACCGCCTGGGGATGGCGCAGGCCCAGCTCGTAGGCCATGATCGCGCCCTGGCTGAAGCCCACCAGGAACACCCGGTCGGCGCGGGTGTGGTACTTGGCGAGCGCCTGCCGGACGAACTCGTCGATCAGCTTCGCACTGTCGGCCAGCTCGGCGGTCACGCCGTCGTAAGCGCCTTCGCCCTGCTTATGAAACCACTGGTAACTGCCCTCTTCCACCGTCTGCGGCGCCCGTACCGAGAGGTAGGTGTAATCCGCCGGCAACCCATCCTTGAGGCCGAACAGGTCTTCTTCGTTGCTGCCGTAGCCATGGAGAAAAATCACCAAAGGCCGGTCGCGGGAATCGGCCGCGGCCTGTTCCAGGTAGAGCAGCGGCAGGTCGTCGTGCAGCACCGTCTGCGCCTGGGCAGTGGCGCAAACACTTAGCAGTAACAGGGCCAGGAACTTGAACATGGGACGTCCTTCCGGGTGAGAGGGGCTCGCGGTCACCAAGGGCAAAGGCGTTGCCTGGTGGTCTGGCCGCGGAGCGGCCATCGCGAGCCAGCTCGCTCCTATTAGTGAGGAGCAGTGAGGAGCAGTGAGGAGCGGTTCGCTCAATCGTTGGTCAGCTTGCCGCTGCGGATCGGCTCGCGGCCGGCGACCTTGGCCTGCCAGATGCCCGGCTCGGTATAGCGGCTGCGGTCCAGGGCGAACAGCACGCCGCTGGTGGCAGCGCGCACCACGCTGACGATGTCGTTCAGCGGGTCGACCACCTCGAAGATCGCATCGCCCCGCTCCACCCATTCGCCAGCCTCACGCAGGAAACTGACCACCCCATGGTGCGGGGCGAACAGGTATTGGGTGCCTTCGAACGGCATGCCCTCGCAGCAGGCGTCCGGAGTCGCCGGCCATTGGCCGTCGATAAACCCCTGCTCGGCGAGAAAAGCGAGGATCGCTTCGCAGTTGGCCTGGGCCTGTTCGACCCGGGTGTCGCCCATGCTGCCCAGCTCCAGGGTGGTGGCGAGGTTGGCTGGGGGAATCGCCGCCCGCGGGAAGTCGCGGGCCAGGCGCAGCCAGGGCGTGGAGCAGGATTCGTCGAACGAGCTGCCCCCGGAATCCTCGCAGAGCAGCGCCACGCCGGCCTTCAGCCGGGCGGCCAGGGATTGCCAGCGTGGCCAGTGCTGAGGCAATGCGTAGAGGTGGATCGCCGCTTCGAAATCGCAGTGCAGGTCGAGGGTGATGTCGGCGTCGCAGGCATGGCGCAGCAGCAGGCGTTGCAGGGCCTGGAGTTGCGAGGTCGGGGCTGGCAGAGCGTCGAGGACATCGCCCATGGTCTGGCGGATCAAGGCGACGTTGGCCGCCGCATCGCTGCCCAGGCGGTCACCGATCAGGTCGCCCACCGGGCCGCTGAGTTCGACGAAGGCACGGTTGAAGTTCTTCCCGCTACCGCTTTCAAACCGCCCCAGGTGGCTGCTTTGCAAGTGCTGGTCGAGGCCGATGGGGTTGGCCACCGGCACCAGCTCGATCACGCCTTTGAGTTGCCCCTGGGCTTCCAGTTCGCTCAGGCGTTTTTTCAGTTCCCAGGCGGTGCGCATGCCCGGCAGCTCGTCGGCGTGCAGGCTGGCCTGGATATAGACCTTGCGGCTGCCACTGCCAAAACGGAACACGCTGAGCTGGCGCTGGGTGCCCAGGTGGCTCCAGGGCAAGGAATGGTCGATGCGTTGCATGAAGGGCTCCGGAAGAAAAATGGAGTTCGGCGGGGGCCGTAGCCTGAGGCATTTGCGCGGCCGTGAAAAGGTCGTCGTCCGCTGCCGGGTAGCGCGGGCTTCTGTAGCCGCTGCCGCAGGCTGCGATAAGGCCGAAGGCCTTCAGCGATCTCAAGATCCCTGCGCCCCCTGCGGGGTCGATCGCAGCCTCGCGGGCTCGGCAGCGGCTACAGGAGCGCCCCATCGCACAGGGTAAATAGCACTCATGAAAAAGGCGGCCCCGGTAAACGGTAGCCGCCTTCTTCAGCGCAGCAGCGAATTACTCGCCGTAGACGTCGAACTTGAAGTACTTGTCCTGCACGGCCTTGTACTTGCCGTTGGCGCGGATCTCAGTAATGGCGGTGTTGAATTTCTCGGCCAGGGCGGTATCGCCCTTGCGCACGGCGATGCCGGCGCCGCCACCGAAGTACTTCGGATCGTTGTACTCGGGACCGACGAAGGCGAAGCCCTTGCCGGCGTCGGTTTTCAGGAAGCCGTCGTCGAGGTTGACCGAGTCGGCCAGCAGCGCGTCGATGCGCCCGGAAACCATGTCCAGGTTGGCTTCCTGCTGGGAGCCGTAGCGCACCAGGTTGATCCCGGCCGGCACCAGCACTTCGGTGGCGAAACGGTCATGGGTACTGGCGCGCAGCACCCCGACTTTCTTGCCCTTGAGCTCGGTCAGCGGGTCCTTGACCTCGGTGCCTTCCTTCATCACGAAGCGCGCCGGGGTGTGGTAGTACTTGATGGTGAAGTCGACGTTTTTCTTGCGATCGTCAGTGATGGTCATGGACGACAGGATGGCGTCGATCTTGCGCACTTTCAGCGCCGGGATCAGGCCGTCGAATTCCTGCTCGACCCAGGTGCATTTGACGTTCATCTGCTCGCACAGCGCGTCGCCGATATCCACGTCGAAACCGGTGAGCTTGCCGTCGGGGGTTTTCATCGAGAATGGCGGGTAGCCGGCTTCGATACCGATGCGGATCGGCTTGGCATCGTCAGCCACGGCGGTCAGGGACAGCATGGACAGTGCCAGGGCACCGAACAGTACAAGCTTCTTCATTTATAACTCCCGTAGACGGAGGCTCTTATTGGCAGAAAGGTTCGATTGGGGGAAATCGAAGTGGCCAGCAGTCTAGAGCGGCGTCCGGGAGGCAAATTGTGTTTATGCGACAAATATTTATATAAAAACCCGAGAAATCCAGGCATCGACCGAGCGGTCCCACACAAGTGCGGGGCCCCTGGAAAGTGCCCTCGATCCCGGCATTTTTCCGCGCTCCAGCGCCTGAGTCGCGACTCGCCAGTCGCCGCCGGAACGCCTTGCAAGGCCTTAATCATCCTAGATACGAGCGGGACGCGGTATTTCAGCCAGGCCCGGTACAGCGATTTTGCGCGGACGACGTCCTCGATCGCAGCCTCGCGGGCTCGGCAGCGGCTACACGCACAACGCCAACTGTAGCCGCTGTCGAGTGCCAGCGAGGCTGCGAACGGGCGCGAAGCGGCCGCCAATCAGGCACCACGGTGATTCAGCAGGCGCACTCCGCCACCACGCTCGCCGGCCGCTCCAGCTCGATGCTGAGGGCAAAGCCCTCATCCAGCCAGCCGGTCACGCCGCCAATCATCTCCTTGACCGGGTAGCCCAGGGCCGCCAGCCGGACCGCGGCCTTGTTCGCGCCGTTGCAGTGCGGGCCGGCGCAATAGACCACGAACAGGGTGTCGCGGGAGTAGCCCGCCAGGCGCTCGGCGTTGATCAGCCGCCCGGGCAGATTGACCGCCCCCGGCACATGGCCGCGCTCGAACGCCAGCGGGCCGCGCACGTCCAGCAGGACGAAGTCGACCTCCCCGGCTTCCTGGCTGCCGAAGACGTCCGAGCAATCGGTCTCGAAGGTCAGGCGGTTGGAAAAATGCATCAGGGCGATGGCCGAGGGGGAGGCGGGAACTTCACGAACCAGGCTGGTCATTGCGGCGTCTCCAGAACAACAGTGGGTGTGGCGAGACTTTATCGACACGAGCGACGCCGCTACAGTGGCGCACAAGACACTGACTGGTAACTTCCCGCCAAATGCATAACGCCCCCGGTTTAGTCGCGATCCTGGCCTACAACGGCCTCTGCACCTTCGAGTTCGGCATCGCCGTGGAGATCTTCGGCCTGGCCCGCCCGGAGTTCGATTTCCCCTGGTACGAACACCGCATCGTCGCCGTCGAGCCCGGGCCGCTACGGGCCATGGGCGGTATCCAGGTGCTGGCCGACGGCGGCATGGAGCTGCTGGAACAGGCGCGGACCATCGTCATCCCCGGCTGGCGCAACCGCAACGAGCCGCTGCCGCCGGGGCTGAGCGAGGCTTTGGTGCGCGCCCATGAGCGCGGCGCGCGGCTGCTGTCGATCTGCTCTGGGGTATTCGCCCTGGCGGCCACCGGGCTGCTGGACGGCCGGGGCGCCACCACCCACTGGCAATACACCGATGAACTGGCCGAGCGTTTCCCCGCCATTTTGGTGGACCCGGACGTACTCTATGTGGATTCGGGGCAGATCATCACCTCGGCCGGCAGCGCCGCCGGGATCGACGCCTGCCTGCACCTGGTGAGCCGCGACTTCGGCACCCACGTCACCAATTCGGTGGCGCGGCGCCTGGTGATGTCGCCGCAACGCACCGGCGGCCAGGCGCAGTTCATTCCGGCGCCGGTCAGCCGCACGCCGCGCAACGACCTGTCGCGGGTCATGCATTGGGCCCGCGAACACCTGCATGAGCCACTGGAAGTGCGCGACCTGGCCAGCCAGGCGTTGATGAGCGAGCGCACCTTCCTGCGCCGCTTCAACCAGGCCACCGGCGTCTCGCCCAAGGCCTGGCTGCAGCACGAACGCCTGGCCCGGGCGCGGGAGTTGCTGGAGAGCGGCAGCGAGCACACCGAAACCATCGCCCTGCGCTGCGGCTACCGCTCGGTGGAGAGTTTTCGCGTGGCCTTTCGCAGCATGGTGGGCCTGCCGCCGTCGGCGTACCGCGAACGGTTCGGGCGTGGGGAGAAGGTGGTCGCCGAGTGATGGGCCAAGCGGGAGAACGTCATCGCGGGCAAGTCGGATCGCCGCCCGCTCGCTCCTGCAGAAGCAGCTTCCCGCTTTCCTCAATCCTCCGGCTTGCGCAGCAGGTAGGTGTCCATGATCCAGCCATTGGCCTGCCGCGCCGCCTTGCGCACTTGCTGGATCTGCCCCGCGACCTCCTTGAGCCGGCCGGCAATCAGGATTTCCTCCGGCGTACCGAGGTAGGCGCCCCAGTAGATCTCCAGGTCCTGGTCCGCCACCTGGCGATAGGAGTCCTCGGCGTCGAGCATCACCACCAGGCTGTCGGCATCGCTCACCTGCCCCGCCGCCAGTCGCCGGCCGGTGGTGATCTCCACTGAGCGGCCGATGCGGTTCAACGGCACCTTGTGCTGCGCCGCCAGGGCCTGGACGCTGGTGATGCCGGGGATCACCTCGAACTCGAACGCACAGCGGCCGCTGGCCAGGATCGCCTGCAGGATGCGAATGGTGCTGTCGTACAGCGCCGGATCGCCCCAGGCCAGGAAAGCCCCGGTTTCACCGTCCGCCAGTTCCTCATCGATCAGCCGCTCGAAGGTGCGCTGCTTGTCGCGGTTCAGCTCGGCGACGCTGGCCTGGTAATCCACCTCGGCGCCGCGCAGTCGCTCCGGGCTTTGCGCTTCGACAAAACGGTAGCCGGGCAGCTCGATGTAGCGCTCGCAGATTTCCCGGCGCAGGTCGATCAGCGCGTCCTTGCTCTGGCCCTTGTCCATCAGGAAGAACACGTCGCTGCGATTGAGCGCCTTGACCGCCTGCATCGTGATGTAGTCGGGGTTGCCGGCGCCGATGCCGATGATCAGGAGGGTTTTCACGAGGGGCAGGTCTCGATGGCGAATCGGAAATGGAGTATGGCCGGGTTGTCGCGGCGCGTCACAAAGCGGCCGCCGGGCGGCCTATCGCGAGCAAGCTCGCTCCTACAAGGGGTTGCACTGTCTTTGTAGGAGCGAGCTTGCTCGCGAAAAAATCCCCAGGCCACGCCGAGCCAAGCCCGCTAATCGCGCTGATCCAGGCGCAAGCGCCAGCGCCCGTTGAAGCGCAGTTCGACCTGGGCCAGCGGCTCGACATCGATGGCATTGAAGCTCGCCAGCGGGCACTGCATGACGTGCACCAGCGCCGCGCGGATGACCAGCGGATGGGTCACCGCCAGCACATGCCCGGGCTGCTCACTCAGCGCTGCCAGCCAGGCCGCGACCCGCTCGCACAGCTGCGCCACCGACTCGCCGCCATGGGGCGCCGAGTGGCTGTCGGCCAGCCAGGCTTGCACGGCCTCGGGCTGCTCGCGCTGCAGATCGTCAATGGACAGGCCCTGCCAGCGGCCCATGTCACAGTCGCGCAACGCCGGCACCGTCTCCACGCTGGCGCCATACAAGGCAGCGGTCTGCCGCGCCCGTTGCTCCGGCCCGCTGAGCAGGCGCGGCGCACGCTTGAACGCGCCGGCCCGCGAGCCCGCCAGCGCCTGCCAATCCATCTCCAGCGGTTCGTCCAGCGGGAAACACGCGCGCTTCTGGGCGACGGTCCGGGCATGGCAGATCAGGGTCAAGCGGGTGGCCGGCACGGGGAATCTCTCGACGTTGAATGGACGCAGCGGGCAATGTGGCTGCGTTTGTATCATGGGCCGCCGAGGGATTCCCAACTTGTCGCAGCCGAACCTAGGCGCTGGCGATCCTCGACCGGGCCAGGTACAGCACCTCGTAGCGTTCGGCGCCGCGCGTGCTGTCGGGCGCGCTGGTCGAAAGGGTGAAGCGCACCAGCTCCCAGGCCTGCAGGTCGAGGGCGACGAACACGGCGAAGGTGTCCGGGTCATCGGCCAGCCGCTGGTTGTGTTCGACCTGCTCGGCCAGCAACCTGGCGCGATCCGCCAGTGGGTCTATCGCCAGCGGTTCGCGGTACAGCGTCCGTGCCTGGTTGGCGCGCCCGCGACGCCAGTCCAGGGGCAACCAGGACTCGATGTGCGGACGGCCGAACGAGTCGATCACGCTGTCGAAACCGCTGCCCATAAGGAACCGGGCGGCGCCCGCCGGATCGGCCCAAAGGTAGATCGAGGCGTACAGGTTATGCCGCGCGCCGTGCACACCCTGCTCCTGCCCGGCGAAGACCTTGAACAGCAACCCGTCGACCTCGTCCCACAAGGGCCCGCGATCCGCGGCGCGGTGGCGGATCACGCCCATGTCGTAATCGGCGGGCAGGCGGTGTGAATACTGTTTGGCCAACATGGCGATGCTCCTGTGCTTGAAGGTGTTGTCAGCTTGCGCGGGGCCAGCCATTACAACAACATATCGGTACATATATCTGCGATAAGCACTCGATATGAACGAACCCGTCAAGCCGTTGGACATCGACACCGTGCACGCCTTCGTGCTGATCGCCGACTTCGGCAGTTTCACCCGCGCCGCCCAGGCGCTGGACACCTCCCAGGCCGCCATCAGCCTCAAGCTCAAGCGCCTGGAGGAACGCCTCGGCTATCGCCTGTTGGAGCGCACGCCCCGGCATGTGCGCCTGACGCCGGTCGGCGAGCAGTTCATGCAGGCCGCCCGCGACCTGCTGCGCGCCCATGAGCGGGCCCTGGGCGACATGCAGGCAGCGCCGGCGCGGCGGCTGATCATCGGCATCAGCGACCACGTGGCCGGCGCGGAACTGCCGCACCTGCTGAGCCGCATCGCCGCCTACGATCCGTTGCTGATCATCGAGGTGCGCATCGCCTCCTCCCGGGACCTGACGGCGGCCTTCGACCGCGAGGAACTGGACGCGGTCATCGTGCGCAACGAAGGCGCGCGCCAGGATGGCGAAGTGCTGGTGGCCGAGCGCTTCGGCTGGTTCGCCGCGCCGGCCTGGCAGCAGGCGCCGGGCACCCCGCTGCGGCTGGCGACCATGGCCGCGCCCTGTGGCGTGCGGCATGTCGCCGTGCGGGTGCTGGACGACGCCGGCATTGCCTGGACCGAGGTCTTCATCGGCGGTGGCGTGATGGCCGTGTGCGCCGCGGTCAGCGCCGGGCTCGGGGTCGCGGCGCTGGCCCATCGGGTGGCGCCGGCCGGCGCGGTGGAAGTCGGCGAACGCCTCGGGCTGCCGGTGCTGCCGGTCAGTGAAATCATCTTGCTCGCGCGGCCCACCGACGCCCGCTCGGAGGAAACCCTGCGCGCCCTTAGTGCCGCCTTTCGCGGCACCCTGCCGCGCTGACGCTGTGCCCAAAAAAACCTTGAACACTCAATAAACCGGGGCTTTCGCGCCCCCTTTTGGCGCATTGCAGGGCGCTTTTATTTTTCACTGGACATGTAGCGTAAATTACATAAATACTGTTTTCACTTTCAGTGAAACAAAAACGACATCCACTTGCGAAGGCGTTTTTATGCCGTCTCTCAGAGACCAGATCACCGACCCGGCCCTCGACCTCACGCCTTCGGAGCGCAAGGTCATCCGGGCCCTGCTCGACCATTACCCGCGCAACGGCCTGGGGCCCATGTCGCGGCTGGCCGAGCACGCCGGCGTCAGCGATCCGACCATCGTGCGGCTGGTGAAAAAACTCGGTTTCGGCGGTTATGCGCAGTTCCAGGAAGCGCTGCTCAGCGACATGGACGCTCGCCTGCGTTCGCCCAGCACCCTGTTGCAACCGCGGGCCCAGGTCCCTCGGGACGATGCCTGGAGCCATTACCTGCAAGGCAGCCTGCGCAGCCTGGAACAGACCCAGGCCCTGACCCAGCCCGAAGACGTGCGCATCCTGGTCGACTGGCTGCTGGACAGCCGGCACGCGCTGTACTGCTACGGCGGGCGTTTCAGCAACTTTCTCGCCAGCTACCTGCTCAATCACCTGCGCCTGATGCGTCCCGGCTGCGTGACCCTGGACGACAACGCGCAACTGCCCGACCGCCTGTATGACGTGCAGCGCCAGGACATCGTCCTGCTGTTCGACTACCGCCGCTACCAGAGCCAGGCCCTGCGCGTGGCCAGCGCGGCCAAGGCGCGGCACGCGCGGGTGGTGCTGTTCACCGACATCTACGCCTCGCCCCTGCGGGAGCTGGCGGACCTGATCATCAGTGCCCCGGTGGAGTCGGCCTCGGCCTTCGACACCCTGGTGCCGGCGCTGGCCCAGGTCGAGGCGCTGGTCGCCAGCCTGACCCTGCGCAGCACCGACCTGGACCGACGCCTGGAGGGCATCGACGCCCTGCGCAACGAATTCGCCACTCACCTGTTGGAGGACAAATAAGGATGGTCTGCCTTCCCCACCAATCGCCCCGCGACCTGCCATTCACTCTCGATCGCACCGCCCTGCTGCTGGTGGACATGCAGCGGGCCTGGCTCGAGCCGCAGCTGGATCCGCATTTGCAGGTACCGGACGCCGAGTACTTCCTCAAGCGCACCCGCGAGCAGGTGATCCCCAACCAGCAGAAGCTCCTGGCGGCCATGCGCGGCGCCCGGCAGAACGTGCTGCACACCATTATCGAAAGCCTGACCGCCGATGGCCGCGACCGCTCGCTGGACCACAAACTGTCGGACATGCACCTGCCCAAGGGCAGCCCGCAGGCGGCGATCATCGATCCGCTCGCGGCGCGGGAGAACGAAATCGTCCTGCCCAAGACCTCCTCCGGGGTCTTCAACTCGACCAACATCGACTACGTGCTGCGCAACCTGCAGACCCGCCACCTGATCGTCGCCGGCATCGTCACCGACCAGTGCGTCGACATGGCGGTGCGGGACGCCGCCGACCGCGGTTACCTGGTGACCCTGGTGGAAGACGCCTGCGCCACCTACACCGACGTCCGGCACCAGGCCTGCCTGAACGCGATCAAGGGCTACTGCTGGATCACCGACACCCAGACCGTGCTCGACCGCCTGCGGGAGATGCAGGCATGAGCCGCAACAGCGAGCCGTTGCGGCCGGTGGCCATGACCACCCTGCTCACCACCGACCTGATCGGCGTCAGCCGTGGCCGCTCGTTCCCCAGCGACGAACTGGACAGCTACACCAGCGCCGGCTGCGGCTGGGTGCCGGCCAACAGCGCGTTGACCCCGCAGGACATCATTGCCGAGCCCAACCCCTGGGGCGCCCGTGGCGACCTGCGGCTGATCCCCGACCTGGCCAGCCGGGTGTATGTCGGCAACGGCCCGGACGCCAGCGCCTCGCCGCTGGACTTCATCCACGCCGACATCCGCGAGACCGACGGCCAGCCCTGGGCCGCCTGCCCGCGCACCCTGCTGCGCAACGAGGTGCAGCGCTACGCCAGCGAGCTGGGGCTGCAAATTACCGCCGCCTTCGAGCACGAATTCAACCTGCACAGCGCCACCGCACAACCGGAGCGCCTGGCCTTCTCCCTGCAGGCCCAGCGCCAGGCCGCGGACTTCGGCGGCTGGCTGCTCAGCGCCTTGCGCGCCGCAGGCGTCGAGCCGGAAATGTTCCTGCCCGAATACGGCAAGCACCAATACGAAATCACCTGCCGCCCGACCCAGGGCGTGCCCGCCGCCGACCGCGCGGTGAACGTGCGCGAGATCACCCGCGAGATCGCCCGGCAACTTGGCCATGGTTTGAGCTTCGCGCCCAAGACCGCGGAGCACGCGGTGTGCAATGGCGTGCACCTGCACCTGAGCCTGCAGGACCCGGACGGCGCCCCGGTGCTGTACGACCCGCATAGCACCAATGGCCTGTCGCACCTCGGCGAGTGCTGGGCCGCCGGGGTGCTCAAGTACCTGCCGGCGCTCTGCGCCTTTACCGCGCCGACGCCGATTTCCTACGCACGCTTGCAGCCCCATCACTGGAGCGCCTCCTACGCCTGCCTGGGCCAGCGCAACCGCGAAGCCTCGCTGCGCATCTGCCCCACCGTGAGCATCGGCGGCAAGCCGGTGGCGCCGCAGTACAACCTGGAATTTCGCGCGCTGGACGCCACCGCCTCGCCGCACCTGGCCATGGCCGCGGTGCTGATCGCCGGACGCCTGGGTATCGAACAGCAGTTGCCCCTGCGCGCCGTGACCGACGAAGTGCCGGACGAACTGAGCGCAGAGCAGCGCCAGGACCGCGGCATCGTCGCCCTTCCGGCCTCGTTGCCGCAGGCGCTGGACTGCCTGCGCAACTGCCCGGAACTGCTGCAAGCGCTGCCAGCCCCGCTGCTGGACACCTATTTCGCCGTCAAACACAAGGAAGTAGAACTGACCGAGCACCTGACCCCTGCCCAACTCTGTGAGCACTATGCACACCTGTACTGAAACCGCTGAACTGGGGCTGTACACCCGACCGGCCTACCAGCTGCTGCGAGAAGATTCCGCGCACCCGCTGATCCTCGTCTGCGAACACGCCAGCCGTTATATTCCGGCGCAACTCAACGACCTCGGCCTGGACCCGGAAGCGGCGCGCGAACACATCGCCTGGGACCCCGGCGCCCTGGAGCTGGCGCAAAGCCTGTCGCAGACCCTCGGCGCCACCCTGCTGACGGCCAATTATTCGCGGCTGCTGATCGACCTCAACCGCCCGTGCCAGGCCCACGACAGCATTCCGTTGCAGAGCGAGATCTACCAGATTCCGGGCAACCAGTACCTCGACGAAGCCACCCGCGAGTACCGCCGCAAGCAGCTGTTCAGGCCCTTTCATGCGCGCCTGAGCGGGCTGATCGACGCACGCCTGGCCGCGGGCCGGCCGGTGCGGGTGGTGGGTATCCACAGTTTTACCCCGCTGTACTACGGCCAGCGCCGCACGCTGGAGATGGGCGTGCTGTTCGACCGCGCCGAGGGTTACGCCCGGCGCCTGCTGGAAGGCATGTCGGTCCACGACGTGAAGATCGCCGGCAACGAGCCGTACAAGATCGACGCCCTGGGCGACATGACCGTGCCGGCCCACGGCGATGCCCGCGGGCTGGATTCGGTATTGATCGAGGTGCGCAACGACCTGCTGCGCACCCCGCAGGCCATACAGTGCTGGACGGATTATCTGGCACCGCTGTTGTAAAAAAGCTGCGAATCAGGATGGAGCTGTCGTTGTAAAAAAGCTGTTTGCTGTACCGGTACAACAACTATAAAAAACCGCCGTGGCGTGTCTTTAAACCTGCCAGGTTCAAATACATTGCCTGCCCCTGCAGGTCGTCCTTCGACCTCAGTGACAGGCTCCCGCCCCCCCTTTGGCTGACAAGGAGAACCTCTTCATGGAGATTGAAGAATTCGGCTACAAACAGGAACTCAAGCGCGGCCTGACGCTGCGCGACCTGGTGGTCTACGGGATGATTTTCATGATCCCCATCGCCCCGTTCGGGGTCTACGGCTATGTAAACCAGGAAGCACCGGGCATGGTGCCGCTGGCCTACATCATCGGCATGCTGGCGATGCTTTTCACCGCCCTCAGCTACGGCAGCATGGCCCGCGCCTTTCCCATCGCCGGCTCGGTCTACTCCTACGCCCAGCGCGGGCTCAACCCCCATGTCGGCTTCATCGCCGGCTGGCTGATGCTGCTCGACTACCTGCTGATTCCGCCGTTGCTGTACGTCTACGCGGCCATGGCGCTGAACCACCTGTACCCGGACATTCCCAAGGTCGGCTTCATCCTCGCGTTCCTGGTCAGCGCCACCTTCGTCAACCTGCGCGGCATCACCTTCACCGCACGGATGAACATCGTGTTTCTCCTGGCGCAACTGGTGGTGCTGGGGATCTTCCTGTTCTACGCCTGGAACGCCCTGCACGGTGGCGCCGGTAACGGCCAGCTGACCCTGGCGCCGCTGTACCACCCGGAGAATTTCCACTTCGGCATGCTGATGCAGGGCGTGTCGATCGCCGTGCTGTCGTTCCTCGGTTTCGATGCCATTTCCACCCTGGCCGAAGAGATCAAGAGCGAGCCGGGCAAGAGCGTCGGCCGCGCCGCGCTGATCACCCTGCTGGTGATGGGCGCGATCTTCGTGGTGCAGACCTGGATCGCCACCGACCTGGCCGCCGGCATGGGCTTCAAGTCGGCCGACACCGCCTTCTACGAGATCGCCGAAATCGCCGGCGGCAGCTGGCTCGCGACCCTGACCGCGGTGGCCACCGCGCTGGCCTGGGGCGTGGCGGTGGCCATCACCTCGCAAGCGGCGGTGTCGCGCCTGCTGTTCGGCATGGCCCGCGACGGCAAGCTGCCGAAGATCCTGGCCAAGATCCACCCCAGGCACAACACGCCGCACGTCAGCATCTACCTGGTGGCCGTGCTGTCGCTGCTGATCTGCTACCTGTTCATCAACTCGGTGGACACCCTCACCTCCCTGGTGAACTTCGGCGCCCTCAGCGGTTTCATGTTGTTGCACCTGACCGTGATCAATCACTACTGGCGTCGCAACCATTCGGCCCAGGTACTGCGGCATCTGATTTGCCCGGTGATCGGCTTTCTAATTGTCTGCGCGATCATGTACAACATGGGGGTCGATGCGCAGAAACTCGGTTGCATCTGGATCGCCATCGGCCTGGTCTACCTGTTTTTCCTCAACAAGCTGGGCGCCAATACGGCGCTGGCCGATCCACTTTAATCAACACCCCCGGCCGCCGCGGCACCATGAAGGTGCTCCGGCGAATCCGAGTGGGCGCCGACAGGTGCCTGCGTGCCACCACCCGCCCATGCGGGCAGTGGCAGTAATGCGTGGAAACCGACAGTGATTGTCAGGTTCGGCGTCCCGGGTTTCGCGACCAGGCGTCGATCATTTTGATACAGGAGTGCATCCATGCTGGTCTTACGCCCAGTTGCGCCAGACGATTTGCCGGAGTTGCAACGGCTGGCCCGTGAAAGCCTGGTGGGGGTGACGTCCCTGCCGGACGATCGACAACACCTGCTGGACAAGATTCTCGACTCCTGCGCCTCCTTCGCCGCCAACGTGCAGGCGCCGGGGCCGGAGAACTATTTTTTTGTCCTGCACGACCCGGCCAGCGGCCAGTTGCGCGGCTGTTCGGAAATCCTCGCCATGGCCGGGTTTTGCGCGCCCTTCTACAGCCTGCGCAACCGGCCCTTCGTCAGCAGCTCGCGGGAGCTGAACGTGCAGCACGGCGTGCCGACCCTGTCGCTGTGCCAGGACCTGAGCAACCACAGCCTGCTGCGCGGCTTTCATATCGACCCGGACCTGGTCGGCACGCCGATGGCGGAGCTGCTTTCCAGGGCCCGCCTGCTGTTCATCGCCGCCCATGGCTCGCGCTTCGCCGACACCAGCATCACCGAGATCGTCGGCTACAGCAGCGACGACGGCCATTCGCCGTTCTGGGATGCCCTGGGCAAGCACTTCTTCGACCTGCCCTATGTCGAGGCCGAACGCCTGTGCGGCCTGCAAAGCCGCAGCTTCCTCGCTGACCTGATGCCGCAGTACCCGATCTACATCCCGATGCTGCCCAAGGCGGCCCAGGACTGTATCGGCCAGGTCCACCCCCAGGGCCGCGAGGCCTACGAGATCCTGCTGCGCGAGGGGTTCGAAGCCAACCACTATATCGACCTGTTCGACGGCGGCCCGACGCTGTACGCCCGCCACAACGGCGTTCGCTCCATCCGCCAGAGCCTTATCGCCAACGCCTGCCCCGGCCAACAGAGTGGCAGCGGCCGGGCCTGGCTGGCGAGCAACGAACGGCTGGGGCAATACCGGGCGGCCCTGGTGCATCTGGACGAAGCGCCGGGGGACCTGGTCAACCTTGACCCGCAAACCTTCCAGGCCCTGCACCTGCAAACCGGCGACCCGGTACGGCTGGTCGCCCTATGAAGAACCCCGGACACGTTTGCATTCGCCGCCACAACAGGCGCGCAGAAGGAGCTGCATCATGATCGTTCGCCCGGTACGCATGACTGACTTGCCCGCGCTGATGGCCCTGGCCCAGCGCGCGGGCCTGGGGCTGACCACTCTGCCGGCCAACCAGGATCGCCTGACCCATCGGATCCGCTGGGCCCAGCGGACCTTTGCCGAGCAGGTGGAACGGGCCGACGCCGACTACCTGTTCGTGCTCGAGGACGACGACCAGCAAGTGATCGGCATCAGCGCCCTGACCGGCGCCGTGGGCCTGCGCGAACCCTGGTACAGCTACCGGGTCGGCATGACCGTCAATTCGGCGCCGCACCTGGGCATCCGGCGGCAGATCCCGACCCTGTTCCTGAACAACGAGATGACCGGCCAATCGGAACTCTGCTCGCTGTTCCTGCGCCCCGACCAGCGCCGTGACAGCAACGGCCGCCTGCTGTCCCTGGCGCGCCTGCTGTTCGTCGCCGAGTTCCCGCACCTGTTCGGCGACAAGCTGATCGCCGAGCTGCGCGGCAAGGGTGACGAGAACGGCTGCTCGCCGTTCTGGAACAGCCTGGGCCGGCACTTTCTGCAGATGGATTTCGTCCAGGCCGACCACCTGTCCAGCCTCGGCCACAAACCCTTTATCGCCGAACTGCTGCCGCGCCAGCCGCTGTACACCTGCCTGCTCAGCGAACCGGCCCAGGCCGCGATCGGCCAGGCCCACGAAAACGCCGAGGCGGCGCTGGCCATCCTGCGCCACGAAGGTTTTGCCCATCAGGGCCATATCGACATCTTCGACGGCGGGCCGGTGATCGAGGCCGAGCTGAGCAAAGTCCGCGCGGTGCGCGAAAGCCAGGTGCTGCCGCTGCTGGTTGGCACCCCGGACGATGACGCGCCGACCTGGCTGATCCACAACCGCCGGCTGGAAAGCTGCCGCGTCACCCGCGCCCGCGCTCGCCTGGTGTCCGGCTGCCTGCTGGTGGATCGCCTCAGCGCCAAGCGCCTGCAAGTGCAGCCCGGCGACCTGGTGCGCGCCGTGCCGCTGCTGGCCACCCAGGCCAAGGCGGCTGCGGTCGAAAGCCCAAGGACGGCGCTGGCTGATGCCTGAGCAGCGCCAAGGGCCGCATCGGACTCATTCGAGCTTGAACCCGTCATCCAGCGGCACCCGGTAGCCGTTGGCCAGGCGATTGGTTTCGTTGGCCATGCCGACCACCGCCTGCAACTCACCGAACATCGCCTCCGTCATCCCCGCCTTGCGCGCCGCGGCGGTGTGCGAAGCGATGCAATACGGACAGTTGTTGGTAACGCTGACCGCGACGTAGATCAGCTCCTTGGTCAGCGGATCGAGCGCCCCCGGCGCCATGATCTCCTTGAGACTGTCCCAGGTACGCCGCAAGGTCGGCGGATGGGCCGCCAGGCATTTCCAGAAGTTGTTCACCTGATCGACCCGGCGGGTGCGCATGATGTCGTCGAACACCGCCCGCACTTCCGGGCTGGCGTCGGCGTATTCGGTGAGGTGGTTGCTCATTGAAGGCTCCGCGGTGGGGGACGAGGCTTTCGAGTATAGGCAGGGAGATCGGGGGCGCCCGCAGCCATTCCCCTGTAGCCGCTGCCGAGCCTGCGAGGCTGCGATAGGACCGCAGGTCCTCCAGCGGTCTCGAGATCCTTGCGCCTGCTGCGCAGTCGATCGCAGCCTCGCGGGCTCGGCAGCGGCTACAGGTCCGGCCATGAGAAAATGCAGGGCCATCGCCGATCGAGCGTCTGTTCCTGCAATCAGCGCTTGGCCGACAGCTCCATGATCATCCGCGCCAGCAGATAGATCCGTGGCGCCACGCTCTCGACTTCGGCGTACTCCTCGGGGGTGTGGATATTGCCGCCGACGATGCCGAAGCCATCCAGGGTCGGCGTGCCGACGCCGGCCGAGAGGCTGGAGTCCGCCGCCCCGCCGCTGCCCTCGATGGTCAGCTTGCGCCCCAGCTCGCCGTAGATGCCCTGGGCCATGGCCACCAGCGCATCGGACTTCTCGGTCTGCGGCATCGGCGGCAAACCGCGCTGCAAGGTGGTCTTGACTTCGGTGTCGGCGATCAGCTTGTTGGCCGAGACCCGCGCCAGATCCTGCTCGATGCGGTCGAACTCCTCCGGCACCGCCGCCCGCACATCCGCCTTGGCGGTGGCCTGGTCGGGAATCACATTGGTCCGGTCGCCGGCCTTGAGCACGGTGAAGTTGATGGTGGTTTTCTTCGCTTCATCCCCCAGCTTGCCCAGTTGCAGGATCTGGTGCGCCGCCTCCATCGCCGCGTTGCGCCCCAGCTCCGGCGCGACGCCTGCGTGAGCGGCCTTGCCCTTGACCTCCACCAGCGCCGTGGCGCTGCCCTTGCGCCACACCACCAGGCCATCGGCCGGGCGCCCCGGTTCCAGGTTCAAGGTCACGTCGTGGGCCTTGGCGGTTTTCTTGATCAGCTCGGTGGCGATCTCCGAACCGGTTTCCTCGCTGGCGTCGAGCAGGAAGGTGATCTGTGCATAGTCCTTGAACTTGAGGTTATCCAGGATCTTCAGCGCGTAGATCCCGGCGACGATGCCACCCTTGTCGTCCATCACCCCGGGGCCATAGGCGCGACCATCCTGGATGCGGAACGGCCGCTCGGCCGCGGTGCCTTCCTTGAACACCGTGTCCATGTGCGCCATCAGCAGAATCCTCGCCTCGCCGGTGCCCTTGAGCGTGGCCAGCACATGGCTGCCGCCGGCCGTGCCGTTGGGGACTTTTTCGACGCTGGCGCCAAGCTTCTTCAGCTCGGCGATGGCGATGTCGCTCACTTGGTCCAGCCCCGCCTCGTAGCCGGAGCCCGAGTCGATGTTCACCAGGCGCTCCAGCAGTTTCAGGGCGTCGCCCTGGTATTGCTGCGCATCGTTCTGCACTTGTGGGTGGGGGGCGGCGCTGGCGTGGGTGGCCAGCAGGCCAAGGGCGAGGGTCAGGCCGATACGGGCGGCCAGCAATGAGCGAGGGGAAGTCTGCGTCATGAATCGGTCCTTGTTTCGTGTCGGAAGGTGCCCGCCCACCCTACCTGACAAACTCGCCCCCCTCCATGCTGGCGCAATGCTCTGCGAGCGGCCTCACAGCGAGTTCAGCAGGACCTTTGGCGAGCGGTCGCCGCGGCCGCAGCTGACCTTGTTGCGGCCGGTGGTCTTCGCCTCGTACAAGGCCTGGTCGGCATCGTTCAACCAGTCCAGGGCATCGCTATGGTCCGGGGAATAGGCGGCCAGGCCGATGCTCAGGCTGACCTCCAGGGCGGGGCTCTGTTCATAGCCCAATCCGCCGAAACGGCAACGCAAGGCCTCCATCAGTTCGGCGGCATGCTCCAGCGGCACGTCCGGCAGGATCACGCAGAACTCGTCGCCGCCATAACGCCCGGCCAGGTCACTGATCCGCAGGTTCTGCTTGAGCAGCTTGCTCAGCTGGCGCAACACGATGTCGCCGGCGACATGGCCGTAGGTGTCGTTGATGGCCTTGAAATGATCGATGTCGATCAGCGCGATGGCGCCGCCCTGGTTCGGGTTCGTCCCCTGGCGCCGGCAACGCTGGAACTCGATTTCCAGCTGGTCCTTCCAGGCCCCGTGGTTGAGCAGGCCCGACAGGCTGTCGGTGCGGCTCAGGGCCAGCAATTCGCGTTTATGCCGGGACAGGACATTGGCCTGCTGGTAGCAGATAAACCCCAGGGCCAGCGGATACAGGGTCAGCATCGGCAGGCAGGCATAAAGTTGCAGCGCACTGGTCTGGGCCTCGAAGCCGATGCCGAACAGCAGCAGCCCGAGCGCGACTCCCAGCATCTGCGCCAGACAACCGGCCAGGAAAAAGGGCACGCCACCCAGGGCGATATTGTTCATCGCCATCAACGACAGGGTGGTGGTGGTCGGCAGCGGATTGAAGTGCATGGCCGCCACCCAGAACCCGCCGAGGAAGGCATCCACCAGCAGGTTGCGATGCTCGCCACGAAACGGCACTGGCGAGCAGCGCGCCCACTGGTACGCCAGGTGCGGCCAGATGAAAGCGTTGAACGACATGAACGCCCAGACCCAGGGCGATGGATGCAGCGGGTACATGCCCGCGGCCACGCAGAAGAACCCCAGGGCCAGCCCCAGAATTCGCGTTTTGTACAGCCTCCTGGCCAGTGAAAGTCCCTTTCCTCCGTTGTGCGGCGTCAAGGCCAAGTCGCCTCCGTTGAACGGTACGCAAGCCATGGGATGCGGTGGTGTTCAGAAGTCTATCAGCGCAACGGCAAATAGCCATCACCGCTCGGCCGCCGGAAAGCCCTGCGGGTTGCCTGAGTGAAAACCAGCGGATCCCAGCGGTCCAGCTGCACGTAGCCACCCTGCCCGCCTGCATTCATTTGCAGAATGAAGTCCGGAAGAAACTTCGTTTGTCAGCACACCCCGCGCCAACCAGAATCAGGCCCAGCCAACACCGCTACCCTCTTTGTCTCACTACGCCGGGAATCCTTGTTTATGAGCCTGCAGAGCTTCGTCAGCCCAGACCTGATCCGCCAACGTTTTTCACGGGCGATGTCGGACATGTACCGCGAGGAAGTGCCGCTGTACGGTGCCCTGATGGAGCTGGTGGCCCAGGTCAATGCCGGGGTCCTGGACAGCGACGAGAGGATCGCCCGGCAGCTGCGCAGTACCGGCGAAATCCAGCGCCTGGACCTGGAGCGCCACGGCGCCATCCGCGTCGGCACCGCCACCGAACTGGCGACCCTCGGCCGGCTGTTCGCGGTGATGGGCATGCAGCCGGTGGGTTATTACGACCTCACCCCGGCCGGGGTGCCGGTGCATTCCACGGCCTTTCGCGCGGTGCATGAAAGCGCCCTGCAGGTCAGCCCGTTCCGGGTCTTTACCTCGCTGTTGCGCCTGGAGCTGATCGACAACCCGCAGTTGCGTAGCTTCGCCGAATCGGTGCTGGCGCGCCGGAAGATTTTCACCCCGCGCGCCCTGGCCCTGATCGAACAGGCCGAAACCCAGGGCGGCCTCGACGACAGCGCCGCCGGGGAGTTCGTCGAGCAGGCCCTGGAAACCTTCCGCTGGCACCACAGCGCCACGGTCACGGCCGGGCAGTACCAGCAACTGAGCGCCCAGCACCGGCTGATCGCCGACGTGGTGGCGTTCAAGGGGCCGCACATCAACCACCTGACGCCGCGCACCCTGGACATCGACCAGGTGCAAGCGCTGATGCCGGCCCACGGCATCACGCCCAAGGCGGTGATCGAAGGCCCGCCGCGCCGGGAATGCCCGATCCTCTTGCGCCAGACCAGCTTCAAGGCGCTGGAGGAAGCCGTGGCCTTCACCGACCAGCCCGACAGCCGCGGCAGCCACAGTGCGCGCTTCGGCGAGATCGAACAGCGCGGCGCCGCCCTCACCCCCAAGGGCCGGGCGCTGTACGACCGGCTGTTGAACGCCGCCCGCGACGCCCTGGGGGACTTTCCCAACGAAGCCAACGCCCAGCGCTACAACACCCTGATGGCCGAACACTTCCGCGCCTTTCCCGATGACCACGAGGCCATGCGCGAACAGGGCCTGGCGTACTTCCGCTACTTCGTCAGCGACCAGGGCCTGGCCGCGCGCCAACAGGCGGATCGACCGACGAACCTGGAGGCGCTGATCCACGCCGGGCATGTGCGGGCCGAGCCGCTGGTGTACGAGGATTTCCTGCCGGTCAGCGCCGCCGGGATCTTCCAGTCCAACCTGGGCGACGATGCGCAAAGCCACTACGCCGGCCACTCCAACCGGCAGGCCTTCGAGCGGGCCCTGGGGCGCCCGACCATCGATGAACTGCAGCTGTACGCCGACACCCAACAGCGCTCGCTCCAGGCATGCGCCGCGGCGCTGGGCCTGCCCACTCTCTGATTCTCCGTCCCACAGCATCAGCCAGAACGGCTGATGCTGGCTCTTTCCCGCCCCCGCCGCCGGGCAATGGCTACAGGGTGTTTCGGCAACCCTGATCGACAACATGCCGATACGAAACAGCCCGCCTCGCCCACTCCCCTCCTGCTTACCTTTCCATGACGCCTTCAAGCACACCGTCAGTCGCCTGAGGGTCATCACTCCTTTCAATATTGTCTCCATATGGATACAGTCACTCATGGATTACGAGATCCTGCAGACGACCGTCTTTGCCCGATGGCACACCACGCTACGGGACCTGCGCGCCAGGATAGCCATCGCTCGGCGCATCGAGCGGGCTTCGGCGGGCAACCTGGGCGATGTGAAAAACCTCGGCGGCGGTCTCTCGGAAATGCGCGTGAATATGGGCGCCGGCTACCGCCTCTATTTCACGGTGCGCGGTAATACCCTCATCGTCCTGCTGCTGGGTGGCGACAAGTCCACCCAGCCTGCCGATATCTGCCAGGCCCGTTCCTTGGCCAAGGAGTTCTGATATGTCCGACACCCTGCTTCCCTTCGACATCGCCGCCCTGCTCGACAGCGACCAGGCGATCAGCGAGTACCTGTCCCAGGTCCTGGCCGATGGCGATACCGATGAACTGATCCGCGCCCTGGGCCATGTCGCCAGGGCGCGGGGCATGACGCAGATTGCCAAGGCCACCGGCCAGGGCCGGGCCAGCCTCTACAAGGCCTTTGCCCCGGGCGCCAAGCCGCGTTTCGATACCGTGGTCAAGGTCATGCGCGCGCTGGGCCTGCAGCTGTGCACCACCGTGTCCCGCGGCTGAAGCCGACCCAGGCGGCAGGCAATGAATCAACAGGCTGTGGCGGTAAAGAGTCTTGCTGGAGAGAGCCGAGCGCTCTTGGCAACCGCGGGCAACAGGCGTCGAACCTGCGCGGGTCGCATGAACGCAATGACGGAAATCGTGGGGCGGGAACCCCGAAGAGGGTGTTCGCCCAGTGCTCTGGCCTGGCAATCCATGCACCGGTAAAGAGCCCTTGCACCGGGCGAACGAGAACTATTTTAATCGAACAAGAAAAGAAAGTCCGTGCACATATTCTGAAGAATTCTGAACACAAAGCAGGCGGAGATTTTTTTATTTCGCTCACCTTCGTTCAACTCCCCGCACGGACCTCCCGAGATCCGCGCGCCGGCCGCCACAACGACCAGCGCCCGGTCTCAATCAACCTTCGTGCTGTGTCGTAACTTGCAACACATCGGTATAGGTCACCACCACGCTCTGGCCGACCTTGAGGTCTTTCAGCCGGGCCTGGACTTCCGGTTTTTCCACGGCCAGGACCTTCTTGTTACCCGCCGGGCCCTGGAAGGTCAGCTGGTTGTTCTTCAGGTCGATGTCGGTGATCTTCAGTTGCACCTGCACCTGGCGATAGGCTTCGCCGCCCGGGTTGGGGTTGTCCTTGGTGGCGCGAATCACCCCGGTGCGCTCAGCGGAATCCGGCAGGCCTTTTTCCACATTGGTGTCCAGCACCGCCACCACCGCGTGAGTGACCCGCACATTGACCTTGTCGCCTACCTTCAAATGCCCCAGGTCCTTGGCCTGATCGCTGAGTTGCACATGCACCGGTTGGCCCTGCGCGCCTTCCAGCACCACACGATGCTTGGCGGCATCCACGGAGAGCACTTTGGTCACCAGTTCATCGGCCTCCACGGTACCGGCCAACGGAATGTCGGCGGCGTAGGCATGCAGGCTGGCAGCAGACAACAGAGTGGCCAAGGCAACGGCTTTGGCCAGAGAGTGAAGCGGCTTCATAGAAGTTCATCCCTGTAATTGAAGACAAGACCCGCGCCGTTCAGGCGCGCGGTGCCGCTTGAGCATAGACGCTGTAAATGCCCACGCCGCCGCGAACCACAGATTCGTTGCTGCCCGTTCAACCACCGAGCGCCCGCACCAGCACAGCCTGGTTCTGCAATTGCGCGGTCTTGATCCGCGACAGCGCGTTCTGCGCCGTGAGTTCGACCCGCTGGGCCTGCAGCACATCGAGAAACGGCGCCTCACCGGCGGCCCAGGAACGCTGGATCTGCTGCGCCGCCGAACTGGCCTGCGCCGCGGCACTGGCCAGATGCTGCTGGCTCTCGGCATTGCGCCGGGCCGCGGCGAGGGCCGACTCGACTTCCGCCACCGCGCCGAGCACGGTACGGCGATAGCCGAGCAAGGCCTGGCGCCCCTCGGCATCGCGCAGTTCCACCACCGCGCGCCGGCGTCCGCCGTCCAGCAGCGGCACGCTGGCATTGATACCGGCCAGCCAGAAGGTCGAGCTGGCCAGGTTCGCGGCACTGACACCATCGACCAGCGAGCCCAGGGCCGCCGACAGGCTCAAGCGCGGCAGCAGGTCGGCCTTGGCCACCCCGACCCGTGCGTAGGCAGCGATCAGCCGGGCCTCGGCGGCGCGGATGTCGGGACGCCGACGCAGCAGGTCGGCCGGGGTGCCGGCATCCACCAGATCCACCTCGCTCAGTTGCGCCGGGCTGGCGGCGAACTGTTGGTACAGCGCCTCGCTCGGCTGCGCCAGCAACACTGCCAGGCGGTGCAGCGAGCGCTGCCACTCCAGTTGCAGGGCCGGCACCTGGGCCGCGGTGGACTCCGACTGGGAACGCGCCCGCAGCAGATCGGCCTGCGGGCTGCTGCCTGCCGCATATAGCTGCTCGGTCAGTTGCAGAGTGCGGCTCTGGCTCTCGGCGTTCTGCCGCACGATGCTCAGGCGCTCTTCCAGCCCCCGCGCCTGGGCATAGGCCTGCACCACCTCGGTGACCAGCGCCACCTTGACCCCGCGCGCCTCTTCCGCGCTGGCCTGCAGGTCGGCATCGGCGGCCCGCACGCCTTCGCGAATCCGCCCGAACAGGTCGATCTCCCAGGAGGCGTCGAGGCCCAGGCTCAGCGGCTCGGTCATCAAGGGTTCGCTGAACCCGGCCTGGTCCGCCGAGATCCGTTGCCGGGCGGCACTGGCCCCCAGGTTCAGCTCGGGGCTCGCGCCGGCGGCCGCGACGCCGCGCAAGGCACGACTGGCATCGATCCGCGCCAGGGCAATCTGCAGGTCGAGGTTTTCCTCCAGCGCCCGCGCCACCAGGCGGTCGAGCAAGGGGTCGTGGTACAGCGTCCACCATTGCTCGGCAATGCCCGCCGCCGGTATTTGCGGCGCATTGACGAAACGCCCGGCGGGCGCCTCGACAGCCGGTGGCAAAGTCGGCGCGGCGCAGGCCGCAAGCAGCGCCGCGGTAAAGGCCAGGGCGGGAAAACGCAGCAGGTTATTCATGGACCACTCCCGAAGCAGAGACGCTGGATGGGGCCTGCAACCGCCGCTCGCCCCCGGCGAGACGGCGGATCAGGACGTAGAAGATCGGGGTGAACAGCAGGCCGAACAGGGTCACGCCGATCATGCCGAAGAACACCGCCGAACCGACCGCCTGGCGCATTTCCGAACCCGCGCCTTCGGACAGCACCAGCGGCAGCACACCGAGGATGAAGGCCAGGGAGGTCATCAGGATCGGTCGCAGGCGCAGGCGACAAGCCTCCACCACGGCATCGACGATGCCCTGCCCGTCCTGTTCCTGCTGCCGCGCCACCTCGACGATCAGGATGGCGTTTTTCGCCGCCAGCCCCACCAGCACGATGAAACCGATCTGGGTCAGGATGTTGATGTCCAGGCCCATCAGGCGCACGCCACCGGCGGCGGCCAGCAGACACATGGGCACGATCAGCAGGATCGCCAGCGGCAGGCTCCAACTGCCGTACTGCGCGGCCAGCACCAGGTAGACGAAGATCACACAGAGCGGGAATACCAGCAGGCCCATGTTGCCGGCGGTGGTCTGCTGGTAGCTCAGGTCGGTCCACTGGTAGGTGATGCCCGGTGGCAGGGTCTGCCCGGCCAGGCGTTCCATGGTTTGCAGGGCGAAGTCGGAGCCCAGTCCGGGCAAGGTGTCGCCGTTGATTTCCGCGGTCGGGAACAGGTTGTAGCGTGGGAAACGCTCGACCCCCAGCGACTCGTGCAACCGCGTGACGCTGGCGATCGGCACCATGTCACCGGCCTCGTTGCGCACCTTGACCCGCGCCAGGTCCTCTGGCGTGACCCGATACGGCAAGTCCGCCTGGGCCGTCACTCGATAGGTGCGCCCCACCAGGTTGAAGTCGTTGATGTAGGTCGAGCCGAAATAGGTCTCGATGGCCTGGTTGATCTGGCTGCTGGGCACCCCGAGCATCTCGGCGCGCTCACGGTCCAGCTCGACGAACACCTGCGGCGTACGGGCCGAGAACGGCGAGTAGACACCGGTCATGCCCTGGGTCGCATTGGCCGCGGCGATCAGTTGCTCGGTGGCCTTGGCCAGGGCCTGGCTGCCCAGGCCGGCACGGTCCTGCAGGCGCATGGAGAAGCCACCGGTGCTGCCCAGGCCCTGGACCGGAGGCGGCGTGGCGACAATCACCGACGCGCCGCTGACCACTTTCAGGCGCTCGCGCAGGTCGGCGGCGATCTTGTCCGAGGTCAGGCCGCGCAGCTTGCGCTTGGACCAGGGCTCGAACACCGGCGCCAGGCCGGACGAGTTGGAAGAACTGGTGCCGGTGACCATGGAGAACCCGGAGAACGTCGGCACCCGGTCGACACCCGGCACTTGCAGGGCGATGGCTTCGATCTGCCGGGAAATCTCGTTGGTGCGCTCCAGCGCAGCACCTTCCGGCAGTTGCACGATCACCACCAGGTAACCGCGGTCCTGGGCCGGAATGAAACCCTTGGGCGTGGACACCAGCAGATAGGCCGTGGCCGCGATCAATACCGCGTAGATCGCCAGCATCAATGGGGTGCGCGCCACCAGCCCCCGCACGCTACCGGCATAGCCCACCGAAAGCTTGAGGAAGCCGCGGTTGAAGCCCTCCGCTGCGCGCTTGAGCAGGCCGACCACACCGCGCCGTGGCGCCTGATGCGCCTTGGGGTCGTGGCGTCGCAGAATCATCGCCGCCAGCGCCGGCGACAGGGTCACCGAGTTGAACAGCGAGATCGCCGTGGCCACCGCGATGGTGATGCCGAACTGACGGAAGAACTCACCGGAGATCCCCGGAATGAACGCCGTGGGAATGAACACCGCGCAGAGCACCAGGGTGATCGCCACCAGCGCACCGCCAATTTCCTGCATGGTGATCAGCGTGGCCTGCAACGGGCTCTTGCCTTCGGCCAGATGGCGCTCGACGTTTTCCACCACGACGATGGCGTTGTCGACCACGATGCCCACCGCCAGCACCAGGCCGAACAGGGTCAGGTTGTTGATCGAGTAACCGAGCATGGCCATGACCGCGAAGGTCCCCACCAGCGACACCGGAATCGCCAGGATCGGGATGATCGACGGACGCCAGCCTTGCAGGAACACCAGGATCACCAGCACCACCAGGATCACCGCCTCGTAGATGGTCTTGCCCAGCTCGCCGATGCTGTCGGCGATGAACGCGGTGGGGTTGTAGCCGATGCTGTATTCGATGCCTTCGGGGAATTCCTTGCTCAGGTCCTGCATGGTCTGCTCGACCACTTTCATGGTGGCCAGGGCATTGGCGCCGGGACGTTGCAGCACCTGCAAGCCGATGGCCGGGTGGCGCAGGTAATAGGTGTTGTTGACGTAGGCCAGGCCGGCGATTTCGGTGCGCGCTACATCCTTCAGGCGCACCAGGCGCCCGGCGCTGCCGGACTTGATGACGATGTTGTCGAAGTCCGCCGGCTCTTTCAGGCGGCCTTCGAAAATCAGGTTCGGCTGGAAGGCCTGGGAAGCCACTGGCGGTTGCGCGATCACCCCGCCCGCCACCTGGGTGTTCTGCGCGCGCACCGCGGCAATGATGTCCGCCGGCGTCAGGTTGAAGGACGCCACGCGCTCCGGGTCGAGCCAGATGCGCATGGAGTATTCACGGGCGCCCAGCGGATTGATGTCGCCCACGCCGTCGATGCGCTTGAGGGTATCGGCGACGGTCCGGATGGCGAAGTTGGAAACGTAGAGCTGGTCGTAGGTGCCCTTGGGCGACGAAATGAAGATGGTCGACAGCTGGGTCGGCGACGATTTGCGCACCGACACGCCGCTGCGCTGTACCGGCTCCGGTAGGCGCGGCGTGGCCAGGGCCACGCGGTTCTGCACCAGCACCTGGGCCTTGTCGACATCGGTGCCGCTCTTGAACGTCACGGTCAGGTTGAGGCTGCCATCGGAGGTCGCCTGGCTGTACATGTAGAGCATGTCCTCGACGCCGTTGACCTCCTGTTCGAGGGGGATCGCCAGGGTCTCGGCCACGGTCTGCGCCGACGCACCCGGGTAGGTCGCCTGCACCACCACGGTGGGCGGCGCGATGTCCGGGTATTCGGACGTCGGCAGGATCAGGTAGGCCAGGCCGCCGACGATCATCAGCACGATGGACAGCACAATCGCCAGCACCGGCTGTTCGACGGAGATTTTCCCCAGGTTCATAGCGGCGCTCCTTCGCTGGCCGAGGCCTTCGGCGCCAGCGCCAGGGCCTGCTCGCTGGCGGTCGCGGTCTCGCCGACGCGCACCCGCTGGATGCCATCGACTATTACCCGGTCCTCGGGCCGCAGGCCGCTGGCGACTTCACGCAGGCCGTCATGCAGCTTGCCCAGCTGCACCGGACGCAGTTCCACCTGGTTCTGCGCATTGAGCACATAGACCACCTTGCGCGTGGCATCGACGCTGATCGCCGTGTCCGGCAGCAACAGCGCCTGATAGCTCGGGCGCCCGGAAAACTGCACACGCCCGAACTGCCCAGGGCTCAGGCGCAGGTCAGGGTTGGCCACCCGGGCGCGCTGGCGCAGGGTGCCGGTGGACGGGTCGAGGCGGTTGTCGATGAAGTCCATGCGCCCGCTCAGGGTCGGCTCGCTCTGCCCCGGCAAGGCGATGCGCACCAGGTTCTGGCCCGCGGCGCCCTGCTCCTGGCGGCGGTACTTGAGGTAGCTCTGCTCATCGATATCGAAGTAGATGTCGATGGGGTCCAGGGACACGATGGTGGTCAGCAGGGTCGCATTGTTGTTGCCGCCGTTGACCAGGTTGCCTTCGCTGATCAGCTTGCGGCTGATCCGCCCGCTCATGGGCGCGGTGATGCGCGTGAACTCCAGGTCGAGCCGGGCATTGCTCAAGGCGCCTTCGGCGCTCAGGACTTCGGCCTGGGCCGCCTGCCGCGCCTGCAAGCGCTGGTCATACAGGCTGCGGGCAATGGTCTTCGATTCGATCAGCACCTTGGCCCGGGCATACTCCTGCTCGGCCAGGGCCAGCTGCGAACGTACCTGGGCCAGCTTGCCCTGGGCCTGGACCACCGCGGCCTGGAAGGAGCGCGAATCAATGACGAACAGCAGGTCGCCCTTCTTGACGATGGCGCCGTCGGTGAAGGCGACCTTTTCCAGGTAGCCGCTGACCCGCGAACGCACTTCCACCGAATCGGTAGCCTCGAAACGTCCGGTGAAAGTGTCCCAATCGATGATCTGCCGGTTCACCGGCTGGCTCACCGAAACCGTCGGCGGCGCGGGCGGGGCCAGTACCTGATCCGGACCGCAGCCGGACAACGCCGACAGCAGCGCCAGGCCGATGGCCGACAACGCGGCAAACTTCAAGGGTTTGGACTTCATCGCGGATAATCCTGGTTTCATAACTTTCTCCGGGGTTGGCGAGCAACTTTGCAACCCAGTTTTCAGCCACACAAAAGAGTCGGCCGCCTACTTTCCAGCAGCGGCCGCTTGAACTTTAAACTTCAGTTTTGTGCCGAGCCCGCGCTCAGTGCGCGGTTTCTTTCGACAAAGGCGCCGGACTCCTCGGCCTGCACGCTGACCACGGAAGACAAGGCCAACAAGGCAAGGAACAGGGCTGCGGATTTTTTCAGGCTGAACATGGCGGAGAACCTCAGTGATATTTAAGTTGAGCGAATTCTCCGTCTTTGCGAAAAAAGATAAATGCTGCGCCGGGGAAAAGAATATTGAGTCGAAATCATGAATCGACACTTTATTAGTTCAACAGAAAACCACTCACAGTTTGACGCGAGAGATAAATGAATATTGGGCAAATAACTAATGACCGGCACTCACAAATACCTCGCTAATAGCCCGTCATTTCCAGATAACCGCTGCCGACATGGCTGCCGCTCAATTGCACCGGCCCTTCCCAATAAGGAATGCGCAGGTTCATCCAGGCCTTGGGGTTGAGCGCCTCGGCATTGATATCCAGGCCGTGGCCGGGAATGCGCAGACGCCAGCGGGTGGGCAGCGTACGCCCGGCCACCTTAGAGTCCTCCAGCGGAGTGAGCTGGATATCGTCCTTGTGCAGGGTCTGGGTGTGGCCGTTGGGCTCGATCCAGGTGCCGGTGATGTAGGGCGGTTTGTGGTTTTCCCGCACGCGGAACAGCATCAACCGCTCGCCGCTGTCCAGATGCAGGGAGAACCAGTCCCAGCCGCTCTGCCCGGCCGCCAGGGGCTGGCTGCTCCATTCGCGGTCGAGCCAGGCCGGGCCGCTGACCTGATAGGTCTGGCCGTCGATCTGCAGGCTGCCCTCGGCCTGGAAAAACGGCTGGCTGTAGTAATAGGACGCCTGGCCCTGCTCGGACTTGCGGCTGTAGCCGCCCTCGCCCTGGAGCACCAGGGGCCGGTCGCTGCGCAGCTGCAAGCGATAGGCGAAACCCGGGCCACTGGCCTGCAGTTGCATATGGGCCAGCGGGTTGGCGTCGGCGGACTGGCTGCTGAAACTCCAGTCGTCGATCCAGGCCTTGAACGGCTGCACCGTCACCCCGGCCTGCCCCACTCCGCCGCGGGCATAACGTTCGGCGGCGTAATGGGTGTTGGCCGAGGTGGCGGCAGCATGACCGAGCCAGACATTGGGTGCCTGCCAGCCGGGCTGGTCGGGCTCGGCGCGCAAGGCGCTGCGAAACAGCGTCCACTGCACGCCGAAGCGCTGGCCGTCGCTGGCCTTGAGGTCGGCGGTGAGGTACCACCACTCGATGCGAAAACCGTCATGCACGCCATGGTCTGCAGGAAAGCTGAACACCCGCCCCGGCACCACCTGGGTGAACGCCGCGGCGTCCTCGCCCAGGCCGGCGAAACCTTGCGCTGGCTCGTCGCCCTTATCGCAGCCGCACAGGGCTGACACCAGCAACAGGCCAAGCAGCCGTTCAATCTTCATGGGCGAAAGTCCTGAGCAGATCCGCCGGCTGGCTGCGATACAACCGCAGCAACGGCCAGGCCGACGCGAGCAAGGTGGCCAATACCGCCAGGGCCAGCAGCTGCACCAGTTGCAGCGGGAACACCCGCAACGGCAGGCGCCAACCGAAGGCCTGGACGTTGATCACCGTGTCCAGGCACCAGGCCAGGGCGATGCCCAACGGCAGCGCCAGGAGCAAGGTCAGCAGCGCCAGCAGCCAGGTCTGCCCGAGGTTGAGCAGCATCAGCTGGCGCCGGCTTACCCCCAGCGCCCACAGCGGCGCGAGTTGGCCCAGGCGGCTCTGGCTCTGGGTCAGCAGGCTGATAAACAGCGCCACGCCGGCCACCCCCAGGGTCAGGCTGTTGAGAGCGGCGGTGGCGGCGAAGGTGCGTTCGAATACCTGGCTCGACCAGCCCTTGAGCTGCGCCTGCTCGACCATGCGGCTGTCGTCGAGACCGAAGCGCTGCCGCAAGGCGCTGACCAGCGGCGTCACGGCGGCTGGCTCGAGGCGCAGGTTAAAGCGGTTGGGCGTCAGCTGCGGCCAGTGCGCTAGCAAGTGCTCGGCATTCACCAGCAGATGGCCCCTGGGGTTGCCGTAGTCGGCATAGATCGCCACCACTTGCGGCGCCCACTGCCCCACCGGCACAGGGATATCCAGCCGATCGCCCAGCCGCACCTTGAGCCGGCGCGCCGTCTGCTCGCTGAGCATCAAGGTGTCGGCGCTGGCCAGCTGGGTCCAGGGCTGCTCGCCCAGGGCCTCGAGCAAGGGCCAATGCTGGCGGTAGCTGGCATGCTCGATCACCCCGTACAGGTCCGCCGGCCAGCCTTGCAGTTGCAGCGCCACCTGCCAGACCGGCAGCACCGCGGCCACGGCAGGCTGCTCGGGCAGCCAACGTTGCAGCTCCCGCGCCTGCGCCGGGGTCTGCGGGTTGATGTACAGCTCGGCGCTCAGGCGTTGCTCGAGCCAGTCGGCGAAGGTCTGGCGAAAACCGGCGGTCATGCTGCCGGCGCCGATATTGGCGGCCAGGGCCAGCAGCAGCGCCATCAACGCCAGGCTCAGGGCCGGCAACTGCTGCCGGCAATCGGCGAGGAACCACTGCCCGAGCACCGAACGGCTGCGCCCGAGCAGCGCGCTGAGCAACCCATTGAGCAACACCGGCAGGCCCAGGGCGGCACCGAGCAGCAGGCCCGCCATCAGCACGAAACCGCTGCCCAGGCTGTCGCCCCAGACCCAGGCCGCGCCCGCCAGCCCCGCCAGGGCCGTCGCCACCCAGGCCTGACGCCGCAGCCAGCGCGCATGTGCCTGATGCCAGGCCTGGGGATCGGCCAGCGCCAGCAACGGCAAGCGCGCCGCCCGCAGCAGACTGTTGGCCCCCGCCAGCAAGGCGCCGAGCAGGCTCAGGCCGATGCCGCCCAACCACCACCCGGGGCTCAGGCTCAACCGCCCCGCCACCTCGGCGCCATACAGGCCACGCAGGCTGGCGGCGACATCCGGCAGCAGCACGCTGGCCAGCAGGTAGCCGCTGAGCACCCCGGCCAGCCCACCGAGCAAGGCCAGGCCACCGAGTTCGACACACAAGCAGGCGATCAGCATCCGCGCGCTGACCCCGCAGGCGCGCAAGGTGCGCAGCAGGCCGCGCCGCTGCTCCAGGGCCAGGCCAATGGCCGCATGGACGATAAACAGGCCGACCAGGAACGACAGGAAACCCAGGGCATCAAGGTTCAGGTGAAAGCTCTCGGTCAGGCGCGCCAGATCGTTTTCCTCACTGCCGCGCTTGAGCACCAGCAGGCCCTTGAACGCATCGGGCAAGGCCGGCGCGCTGGCGGCGAAATCCGCCGGCAACAGCAGCCGTGAGAGCTGCTGCGGCAAACCCAGCAGCGGCTGGGCAAAACCGATATCCACCAGTAGCAACCCCGGCGCCATATCCGCCTGGCTGTGCAGCGGCGGCAGTGGCTGGCCGCTCGCGGTCACCGGCCGATCGCCTTCGCGATAGCCGAGGGCTTCCAGGGTTTGCGGGGCGATCCAGGTGCTGCCCGGCGGGCTGACGAATTCGACCATGCGCGCGGAGTCCAGCACCTGGCCGGCGACCGCCGCACCGGCCGGCAACGACAGCGGCTCGATCCCGAGCAATTGCAGGCGCTGCTGTGCATGGCCCTTGAGCGTCAACCGGCCTTGCACCACCGGCGACACCGGCCAGCCGGCCCGGCGCAGGCCGACGAACAGGTCCTGGGAAAACGGCGCGCCATTGGCCGTGGCCAGGCTGGCCTGGGGCGCGCCGCCGATCAGTTGGCTGGCCTTGGCGTAACTGTCCCGCGCCTGGCTGTTGAGCGCCTGCACCCCGGTCAACAGGCTGGTAGCCAGCCACAGCCCGGTCAGCACACTGAAAAACTGCACCGGGTGCCGCCGCCAATGGCTGAGCAGCGCCCGCAGGCTGTGCCAGAACACCCGCACCTCAGCGCTCGCCCGCGCCGGCCAGACGCCCGCCATGCAGCAGCGCGATCCGCCCCAGGCGACTGGCGACGCGCTGGCTGTGGGTGACCATCAACAGGCTGGTGGGGGTCTCGGCCAATAGCTCCAGCAACAGCTGCAGCACGTCGTCGCTGGTGGCTTCGTCGAGGCTGCCGGTGGGTTCGTCGGCCAGCAGCAACCATGGTTTGCCGGCCAGGGCCCGGCCCAGGGCCACCCGCTGTTGCTGGCCGCCGGACAGTTGCTCCGGGTAACGCCGCAGCAGATCGCCCAGGCCCAAACGCTCCACCAGTTGCGCCTGCCAACGCCCATCGAAACGCCCGGCCAGCCGCGCCTGGAACCCCAGGTTGTCCTCCACCCGCAGGCTGCCGATCAGGTTGAACTGCTGGAACACCAGCCCGACTTCGGTGCGCCGCCAGTTGGCCAGCTGGTTCTCGTTCATCCGCTCCAGCTGCTGCCCGCCGATGCGGATGCTGCCGCCATCGACCTTGTCCAGGCCGGCGATCAGATGCAGCAAGGTGCTCTTGCCACTGCCCGACTCGCCCATCAACGCCAGGCTGCCGCCCTGCTCCAGGTGCAAGTCGACCCCCTGCAACACCGGCAACGGGCCCTGGGGCGTGGCGTAGCTTTTGCGGACGGCATGTACATCGAGCATGGGTGGGCTCTGGCAACGGAAGGAAGGCTCAAGGATAGCGCTTGTCAGGCCACGAAGGTTCGCGGCGCACCCCGCCCGGCACTCAGCGGTATCGCTTGGCAAGACGGACTGTTTGAACCGCGGATGGGCAGTGGCTGCCCATCCTGGCTAAAGGCGCACCCATGGACATGCCTGGAGGTGACTGCAACGCCGCGCCGGCGGTCTGCCGGGTGAACCCTGTCCGGCGTCGCGTCATCCCCGCAGGCCAGCTCCGTGAGCGAGCCCTTGTCGGTGGTGGTTACTTCGGTTGCTCCACGACCCGCAGATAGGGCTTCAACGTCTTGAAGCCTTGGGGATATTTCTTCCGGGCGTCCTCGTCGGATACCGAGGTAGGAATGATCACATCCTCACCCGGGCGCCAGTTCACCGGGGTGGCGACGGTGTGCTTGGCATTCAGTTGCAGGGCATCGAGCAGGCGCAGCACTTCATCGAAATTGCGCCCGGCGCTCATCGGGTACACCAGCATCGCCTTGACCTTCTTGTCCGGGCCGATGATGAACACCGAACGCACGGTGGCGTTGTCCACGGCGGTGCGCGCGCCGCCACTGGCATTGGGGTGGATCATGTCGTAGAGCTTGGCCACCACCAGGTTCTCGTCACCGATCATCGGGTAGTTGACCGCATGCCCCTGGGTCTCCTGGATGTCGCCGACCCAGGCTTTATGGTCGCTGACCGGGTCGATGCTGAGCCCGACAATCCTGGTATTGCGCTTGTCGAACTCCGGCTTGAGCCTGGCCATATAACCGAGCTCGGTGGTGCACACGGGGGTGAAGTCCTTGGGGTGCGAGAACAGGATTGCCCACTTATCGCCGATCCACTCGTGGAAATGCAGCGGACCTTCGGTCGTGTCGGCAGTGAAATCAGGTGCTTCGTCGCCAATGCGGATTGCCATGTTTGGTCTCCTTGCAGTGACTGGGAGGGGTAGCTGTGAGGGTGCCGACGGTTGTTGCGGCGGCGTTCGGGTACGGCGTGAACCTGTCGGCGCGAATGAGTATAGGAGACACATCAGGCAAGGCGAGCGCAGACAAAAACGCCCGGCAGTGTCGCACTGCCGGGCTTTGGTCTCAGGGTAGGCCTTCAAAACCGATAGTTGGCGCTCAGCTCCAGGGTGCGTGGCGCGCCCGACGTGATCAGGTCCACCGAGCCATGCGCCGAGGCGTAATAGTCCTTGTCGAAGACGTTACGCAGGCGCAGGGCCATGTCCCATTTCGGCAGGTTATAGAGCAAGGCCGCGTCCACCGTGGTGTAGGCCGGCATGACCACCTGGTTGTCCAGGGCGGTGTAACGGTCATCGACATAGTTCGCCCCCATGCCGACACGCCACTCCTGGGTCAAGGAACGTACCAGCCACAGATTGGCGCTGTGGCGCGGGGTCAGGGTCGGGGTCTGGCCTTCGTTGGCGACCCCGTTGGTACGGCTGTTGGACTTGGTGATCTCGGCATCCAGGTAGGCGTAGCCGGCATAGACCTGCCATTTGTCGCTCAACTGTCCGCTGGCGGTCAGTTCCAGACCATCGGTACGCTGCTCACCCGCCAGCACCAGCTTGCTCGGGTTCGCCGGATCGGTGGTTTTCATATTGGTGCGTTCCAGACGGAACAGCGCCGCGGTCAAGGCCAGGCGATTGTCGAACAGGTCCCACTTGCCGCCGATCTCGAAGTTGGTGGTCTCTTCCGGCTCCAGGTCCTGGTTGCTGGTACTCAGGGCGAACATTTCCGCGGACGGCTGGTAGGAACGGCTGACCGAGATGTAATAGGACTGCACCTGGTCAGGCTGATACACCAGGCCGACACGCGGGCTCCAGGTGGTGTCCGTGCGGGACAGGCTGCTGTGGGTCAGGTCGTCGGAATATTCCTGGTCGAACACGTCATAGCGCACGCCCACCAGGGCTTTCCAGTGTGGCGTCAGTTCGACCAGGTCCTGCACGTAGAACCCGGCGGTGTCCTGGGTGTTGCTCCCTTTGGCGGTCTGCCGGTTGGCCTGGAACGGCACATCGACCAGGGCATCGCGATACACCGGCACCCGCGCCACGTTGGATTGGCTGAACACCGACTGATCCTTCACCTGGCGCCCCAGCTCCACCCCATAGAGCAGGCTGTGGTTCATCCCGGCGAGCACGGCCTGTTGCTTGAGTTCGGTCTGGTTGAACCAGCCGTCTTCCTTGCGCTGCACATTACCGCGGTTGAGCTTCACCAGCAGTTCGCCATTGGGCGCGGTGACAAAGCGCGTCGGGCTGGAGTCGGCCAGCGTGTTGTTGCGATCCAGGTCGTAGTGGTAGTAGCGGCTGGTGTTGCTCAGGCTGAAATCGTCGTTGATGCGGTAGTCGATACCCGCCGTGAACGAGAACACCTCGCTGCGGGTGTAGTCGTCATCCGGGTCGGCGGAACCGAAGCGCTTGTCGCGGTCCACATCGACCGGGCGATTGCCGCGCGCCGGAATGCCGAAGTCGATCAGGCGCTTGTCATACAGATAGGTCGCGCCCAGGTTCAGCTCCAGATCGTCCGAGAGCTTGAAGTAGGCCGACGGCGCGATGGCCTTGCGGTCGATATAGCCGTCATCGCGGAAGGTGTCGCTGTTCTCCAGCGCCCCGGTGACCCGGAAAGCCTTGTCGTTGTGCTGCTGGTCGGCCCAGCCGGCATCGAACTGCGTGCGCTTCTTACCCTCGCTGTCGAAGCTGACCCCCACTTCCTGCTTGGGGGCGAAGTTGGGCTTCTTGCTGATGCTGTTGATCAGGCCACCGGATGAGCCGCGACCATAAAGCACCGCCGCGGGCCCCTTGATCACTTCCACCCGCTCGACATTGGACAGGTCGCGGAAATACAGGGCGTCGTCGCGAATGCCGTCGACGTACATATCGCCAATGGCGCTGAAACCGCGGATGGTGACCTGATCGCGCTGGCCGTCGCCGTTGGACAGACCGACACCGGGGACATTCTTCAGCACGTCCTCCATCGACTGCGCGCCCTGGTCCTTGATCACGCTCTGGGGGATCACGTTGACGGTCTGCGGGATATCACGCAGCGGCGCATCGATCTTCAACGCACTCCTGCTCTCGGTCGGCATGTAGCTCTGCTCGCTGTACTCACTGTTCACAGCGGTGGCCGGAAGGGTTAGAGCAGACTCCGTTTCTGCCTGTAGATCAGGGACGACCAGAAGGCCCAGCAACGACAGAGAGGCCGGGTAAATGCGCGATGAGACCACCATGGATACCTTTTTTTGTAGGAATTATCTGAAGATCGCGCGAATGATAACGATTATCTTTTGTAAGTAAATACATATCATTATGATTCTGATCATTGACAAAGCCTGGAACGGCCGTCTCGATTTGGCGGGGTGCTGTTCAGATTCTCCTCGCGCTTGTCCGGCGCTTACTGCACCGGCAGGAAATTCATCAGTGGCAGGCATTGCGCGTCGTTCAGGCCAAGCCGCCGGTAGCGTTCGTCGCAGCCCTGCCGGCTGAAACCCTCGAGGCCCAAAGGCAGCCCATAAGCCAGCGCCGCCCCTATCGGCCAGGGGCAACGAACTATTAGTATTGCGGCCCTTTTCTTCATCGCAGGACGCACAGATGAATTACACCCAGGCCCAACTGAAATACCGGCTGGCCATCGCCGCAGGCGCATTGCTGTTTACCGGCGCCTTGATCTCCACCGTGTTTTCCACCCTGAAAATGCTCCACTGGCGCCTGGACAGCTACACCACCGCCGCGGCGACCATCAACCGCCCGATCAAGAACTTCATGTTCACCGTCTACGAAAACACCCGCCCCCTGGACTGGTTCTGGGACAACAGCCCAACCCCCGACTTCATCCGCCTGAGCAACCCGCCCCACTGGAAATTCCTGGTGATCTACCTGCTGATCTTCATCGGCGGCGCCCTGTTCACCTGGGGCCGGACCCTGATGCGCAAAGTCGAAGCAGTCGAACCGCTGATCCAGGCCCGGCTCAATGCGCCAGCGGAGGAAGGTGTCGCGGTCATGACGCTGCAGCAATTGGAGGAGTCGACTCCGGTGGAAGCTGTGCCTTCGTTCTTTTCGCAGGTTCGACTGCTTTGTGTGCTGCCGGTGGGGATAGGGGGGATTTATTTGGGGGTGTTGTGGATGCTGCACATTCTGTGAGGCCGGTAGTAGCGGATTGAGGGCTCTGTGCTCGGTGATAGATGTTTATGGGTTGCGCCAAATCACGGAAACCTTTTGAGAGCTTTTCTAATGTATGAAGGAGCAAAACCACAAAGTGATCCACATGCTGCAATGATCACAGCCGGCAGCAAACGGCCAACAGCGGACGGTCGTGGCTAGGCTCTGTACGAAATCCGCCGAAACTCATTTGACTCCCACAACCGTCAGGAATCAGTAGAGTCCGCGTCCACGATGGCCAAGCGGTACGAACTCCCCCACGCAGCCTGGGATTTGGTTGCAGACATCTTCAGTGAAACCCGCCGCAACGGACGCCCACGGGCAGATGATCGGCTGATGCTCAACGGCGTGCTATGGGTGCTCTGTTCAGGCGCCGCCTGGCGTGACATGCCCGAACGCTTCGGCCCGTGGTCAACGGTGTATCAACGCTTTCGCGACTGGCGTAACCGCGGGACTTTCGACCAGATGCTCAAGCGACTTCACATCCGGTTGAACGAGCAAGGCTTGATCGACTTGGAAACCTGGATGATCGATTCCACTGCTGTTCGTGCAACCCGAACCTCATCAAGCGCCGGGAAAAAAGAGGGCCTGAAGAACCGCAAGACCATGCACTCGGGCGCAGTCGGGGCGGTCTGACGACCAAGATTCACATGTTGTGCGATGCCAATGGCGTGCCGCTACGCTTTCTATTATCAGGCGGGCAAGCAAGTGATATTGCTTATGCCCAACCGCTGCTGGATGAGGCTTACATCCCAAGCCCATGCGGTCGTCCCCGTAAGCGCTGCCGATGGTTGCTGGCCAACAAGGGCTATGATGCCGAAGCCCTGCGCCGCTACTGTGATCGTTACCAGATGCAGCCGGTAATCCCGCTGCGCAGCATGAAGCGTAAGCCGAGGCCGGGCTTGCCAAGACTGTTTGATCGCCCCAAGTACCGGCAGCGCAACATCATTGAGCGCATGTTCGGGTGGCTGAAGGAAAATCGCCGCATCGTGACGCGCTTCGACCAACTCGCGAAAAGTTATGCGGCGATGGTCTCACTGGCTTGTGCCATGCGGTGTTTGCGACATTACTTTTCGTATAGAGCCTAAAAGGCCATCCCCAGATGATCGGTATTTGAAATCTTTAAAGCATAGTTTTTTAAATACTCGTCGAGCTTTTACTCGAGTTAATATGAAAAACACATGACCATCCAAAATCGGTTGTTGAACTCTAATATTTTATTGTCGTTTTTGCAGAATGAGCCTGAGGCTTCTCCCACAGGAGAGCTTTCCGGTAGTTCTTCATTGGCCGACTATCCGAAAATCAAGCGACAAATAGAAAATTTTAAATATTTATCCGATTGGGATGAGGACACCAGCGCCTTGCTTAAGCTGGTCGCCGGGAAGCTGCATTCTCATCAGGTAATGCTGTCTCCACAGTATGATAACGAGCAGTTCCTTATCGAACTGGAGGCCTTCGATGGGAGCCGTAACTATCGAAGTGCGTCGCCATATCTCCTGGAGTTTTTCCAGAAGGTAGCGGTGGAACTGGAGCGTGACCCTGGCCATTATCAGGCCCTGCTGTCCTCTACGTCGGACGGCAAGCTGGTTGCGCCATCGCGAATGAGCTATAGCGAGTATCAAGAACACTTGAAGATCATCAACGAACTCGAGGTTCGTGATCTGAGTTTTCTTTTTAATGATGAGCCGGTCGAAGAGCCCCCAAAGGCTGAAACAACGCCCCCTGTAGGTGTAGAGGCTTTAATCGAGTCAAAAAAAAACAGGACTAGAAGAAGCACATCAATCACGAGCGAGACCATTCCGCAACATATGTCAGCCCTTATCAATGAAACTGGCCTTAGAGATAGCAGAACACTATCGTTGATACTTCAACGGATTGATAGGTCTGACGAAGTAATAAATTCACATAGCAGGCCGCCGGCAGAAAGAAATGTAATACGCTTGCTCAAACTCATTGATGTCTTGGTGCCTCGCCAGATGGACTTTGCTCCACCGTTCCGCCAGTTCGCGGATGGGCTGTTGCAAATTGCAGACGGGCTGTCCGATATTTACGGCCAATCCAAGGTATGGCAATTTAAACAGGAGGTCTTTGGCGGCACGTGGCAACCTGCGTTGGCAACCGAGGAAAATCCTACATCGACTGACCCGCTAACGGATCAACAGCTGGCGGGCAGAATAAAGCGCTCTAGTGAACGCACGTTGCAACAGCTCCAAGAGCTGTATCACCCCATTTTGGATCCGTCCGCGTTTATTGATGACTACATCAAAAAAGGCATAAGCCGTTACGAGCAACAAACCGCTACAGTCACTTGGATGGGGCCAGACAGCCTTGTCAGGGTGACTTATCATCCCGGCCCCTACGACCCCACGATGGTGCCACCCTACAAACGAGCGCCGAGCAGTACCACCGTAAGCGTTCCGCTCAGGGATGTTATTACAGGACATTATTTATACGATTTTAAACAAGCAAGAGATTCGTTGGATCGCCGATATTCATTTCCCCGTACCACGTTCGAACCTGCGGGGCTGATCGGTGCGTTGACGCAGGAAAACCTGCAAACGGTGATGGAGCAGGCACTGTCGACGTACCGCACAGACCCTGCGAAGCGCTCCGGGCTGACGGCGCATTATCAGAACATGATAAAGCTACGTTGTCTGGCATACTTGGACAGTCCAAACAAGGACTCTAACTATGAACAAGCGGTGAAGAGTTTTCTAACTGGAAGTATTCAGGCCAAGGAGATGTCCTTTCGGGGGACCAAGCTGAACGGTGTATTCCTGATCCCCTCCGGCGAAGCGGGCGGTGTGCTCTTCAGCGTGGATGAGCCCGGTTTTTTCCATATAGGCAACCAATCGCGTACCTATATAAGAGCCATGGGGCGGAGGGTGACCGAAACAACCGCGACCTTTCCCCACTCCGACGAGTTCAAGAGCTGGGTTCTAAACAAAATGCCCAGTTATACAGCCCAAGAATATAAAAACAGACCGAATTCAATATTTGAGAGCATCGTCGTAACAAATGCACAGATGAATTTCCCAACAACTCGTAGCATAGATCGTCCAGTTTCATTCAGCGAAACCGAAAACCCAAGAGATCTGGCCAACAAACTATTTGACGGTCTGATGGAGCGTCTAGACTTGGACATCGACCGCGCGGTATTCAGTTCCTTTGAACAGACGACCGAACACTGGTTGGAGGTAGCGAAGGCCGTCCTGACTATTCCTGCTGCAGCTCTGAGTGTCGCTGTCCCCGGTACGGGCACTGTACTGAGCCGCGTTGCGTTGTTCCTGGCTAATCTGGCAGTGGACGTTGCTTATGTGGCTGCCGTCGCGACTCAAGCGCATCTGGCTGATAGGCCGGAAGACGCGGCCACCTTCCGTAATGAGGCAATCATCGCTGGCGTATTGGGTGGAGTGGGTGCTGTCACCGGCGGAACCGTCTTGACCCGGCAGGGGGTCGAAGAGGCCCTTGACTTTTACCGACGGGCCAAGCTCGCCTCGGGCAATGCCATTGCCTCGGCAATGGGCAACGCAGGCTGGAAAAAACTGACCGACCCTAAAAAGATCGAATTGTTGGTCAATACCATGAAGGACAGCGAACCTGCTCGCAACTTGGCACGCCTGACCACTCCCGAGGTGGTCGAGCAAGCGATACGCCGGAATCTGACATTGGACTTCGAAGGCACGGCAAAGACCCGCTTCAGTTGGGGGGAGCTTGCTGGCGAACAGGCTCAGGTCCAGCGGCGGCTGGACTCCGACCTGGTTCGTTTGAACGACACGAATGCACACATGCGTCGGATTCTGGATTCGCCGCCGGCGGTGCCACGCGAAGCCTTGCTTTTCGAGCCGGAACAAGCGGCTGCGGACTGGATTACCCGCCAAAGCCGCACTGCCGCTACTTCCGAGTCGTTCTCCGAATTTTCTAGGCGCATCAAGCACGTATTGTCAGAAAATCGACAGGCAGATCTATTGGATATCAGCACCATAGATCGCCTGCACAACGCGGTGTACCAGCCAGCAGCAGGGCAAACAGAGCGGGTGTTCCGCTCCAGTAGCGACTCACTATTCATGGGCTCGGA